>JADLGL010000073.1 GCA_020849325.1 Bauldia sp.
ATCACGCGCGGCAACGTCGCGCCGCTCCCGATCGCCATCACCGACCTCGTCGGCGCGGGCGCGGACGCGCAGCTCGGCGCGCAGATCAGCGCCGTCATCATGTCGGACCTTCGCCGCTCGGGCATCTTTGCCCCGACCGATCCCGCCACCTTCATCCAGCGCGACATCAACCCGGACGCCGCCCCGCGGTTCGGCGACTGGCGCATCATCAACAGCCAGGCGCTCGTCACCGGCCGCGTCGTGTCGCAGCCCGACGGCCGGCTCCGCGTCGAATTCCGCCTGTGGGACGTTTTTGCGGGCCAGCAGCTCGACGGGCAGCAGCTCTACACCACGCCGCAGAACTGGCGGCGCATCGCCCACATCATTGCCGACGCGATCTACGAGCGCCTCACGGGCGAGCCGGGCTATTTCGACAGCCGCATCGTCTTCGTCGACGAGACCGGCCCGCGCGACGCCCGCATCCGGCGCCTCGCGATCATGGACCAGGACGGCGCCAACCTCACCTACCTCACCGGCGGCAACAACCCGAACGACATCGTGCTCACGCCGCGCTTCAGCCCGAACAGCCAGGAACTGACCTACATGGTCTACCGGGCCGGCCGGGCGCCGCAGGTGGTGCTCCGCAACATCCAGACCGGCCAGGAGCAGCTCCTGCCGGGCACGTTCGCCGGCATGACCTTCGCGCCCCGCTTCTCGCCGGATGGCGGCCGCGTGGTGCTGTCGATGCAGAACGGGGCGGACACGAGCATCTTCGTCCTCGACCTCCGGACGGGCGCGCAGACGCGGCTCACCAATGTCGCTGCGATCGACACCAGCCCGAGCTTCTCGCCCGACGGCCGGCAGATCGCCTTCACCTCGGATCGCGGCGGCTCGCCGCAACTCTACGTCATGGGTGCCGACGGCTCGAACCAGACGCGGATCAGCTTTGCCGGCGGCACCTATTCGACGCCGGTATGGTCGCCGCGCGGCGACCTAATCGCCTTCACGCGCCAGATCGGCGGCGAGTTCCAGATCGGCGTGATGCGGCCCGATGGCTCGGGCGAGCGGATCCTGTCGACCTCGACCAGCGTCCAGGAGGGGCCGTCCTGGTCGCCGAACGGCCGGGTGATCGTGTTCACCCGCGACGGCGGCGGCCCCAATAACGGCCCGCAGCTCTGGTCGGTCGACCTGACCGGCTACAACGAGATCCGGCTGCCGACGCCGAACTTCGCGTCGGACCCGGCCTGGTCGCCCTTGCTCAACTAGGCGGGCGCGGCTAGCTTTCTCCGCTGGGGGACTGGCCGCGCGAGCTTCGCCATGCGCCGAAAACGTGCCGTCCCGGACACCCGCCGCGCGCGGGTTCCCGTCAATTTGATTCAACCGGGCAACCGCTGATTAACCATCAGGCGGCAGGTTGGGCTTTGGCCCGCTCGGGGTTTTGGAGACAGAGACGATGATGCATTCACTGCGGACCCTGCGCGCGGCCCGGCTGGCGCTTCCGTTCCTCGCAGCTCTCGCCGTCGCAAGCTGCGCCCGTGACGATGCGGACGTTGCCGGCGGCACGCTCGGCGGGGGCGTCGGCGGCGCCGGCGTCGCAACGCCGGGCAGCCTCCAGGAATTCCAGGTGACGGTCGGCGACCGCGTGTTCTTCGATACGGATTCGACCGCCCTCACGCCGACCTCGATGCAGACGCTCGACCGCCAGGCCCAGTGGCTGCTCCTCTATCCGCGCTACACCATCACCATCGAAGGCCACGCCGACGAGCGCGGCACGCGCGAATACAACATCGCCCTCGGCGCCCGGCGCGCGGCGGCGGTGCAGTCCTACCTCATCAGCCGCGGCGTCGCGGCGAACCGCATCCAGACGATCTCCTACGGCAAGGAGCGCCCGGTTGCCGTCTGCAACGACATCTCCTGCTGGTCGCAGAACCGCCGCGCCGTCACGGTGGTGAACAACGCCGGCGTCTAGAAGGCGCCTCGGCTCCTCGTGCGTGGCCTGCCTTCGCCTCTCCCCGCACGGGGAGAGGCCTTCGCAGCTTGGTGAGCGCAGCGAACCTGGCGAGAAGGGTGAGGGGCCCGCGTCGTGAGTTTCTGCGGGCGTTGCCCCCTCACCCTTCCTTGCCAGGCTCACCTTCGGTTCGCCAAGCGCGGAAGCCCTCTCCCCGAAACGGGGCGAGGGAAGTACGCCTTCACCTTCGACCGCTAGCCCGGATATGGGTGCGTGTTGCCAGCGGGGTCGGTGATGACCGGCCCCGCGCCGAGCGCATCCTCGACATAGGCCGGGCCAGCCGGAACTTTCCCGTAGCCGCCCGGAATGTCGAGGACGAGCGTCGGCTGCGCGAGGCCCGAGAGGCGGCCGCGCAGCGCCTGCATGATCGCCCGTCCTTCGGCGATCGACGTGCGGAAATGCGACGTTCCCGGCGCAAGGTCGGGGAGGTGGAGGTAGTACGGTTTTACGCCGTGCTCCACGAGTTTTCGCATCAGCCCGGCGAGCGTTTCGGCGTCGTCGTTCACGCCCTTCAGCAGCACCGTCTGGCTCACCAGCGCGATCCCGGCGCGCCGCAGCCGCGCGAGGGCGCCCGTCGCCTCTGCGGAGAGCTCGCGCGCGTGGTTGCAGTGGACCGCGAGCCAGACCGTCTTGCCGGTCGCGGCGAGAGCCGCGGCAAGTTCCTCCGTGACGCGGCCGGGATCGACGATCGGCACGCGGCTGTGCCAGCGCACCACTTCGACATGCGGGATCGCCGCGAGCGCGTCGTTGAGCGCGCGGATGCGGCGCGGCGACAGCATCAGCGGATCGCCGCCGGTGACGATCACTTCCCAGATCGCCGGCGTGCTCGCGATGTAGGCGATAGCGGCTGCCAGCTCCGCTTCGTCGAGCGCATCGCCACCCGGCCCGACGAATTCGCGGCGGAAGCAGAACCGGCAGTAGACCGGGCAGGCGAGGATCGGCTTGAGGAGGACGCGGTCGGGGTAGCGGTGGACGACGCCCTTCACCGGCGAATGCGTTTCGTCTCCGATCGGGTCGACCAGCTCCTCGGGGCGCGTATCGAGCTCGCGGGCGTCGGGCAGGAACTGACGGGCGATCGGATCGTCGGGGTCGGTGCGGTCGATGAGGCGGAGGACGTCCTCCGTCAGCGCCACGGCATAGCGCGCGGCGACCTCCCCGAGCGCCGGCGACGGCGACAGGAGGCGCGCGCCCGCGAGGTCATCGATCGTGCGAAGGGTTTTTGCCACGCGCGCTCCTACGCGAAAGCGGCGCGATGGGGAAGTCGAAGTAGGAACGCGCGTTCGGCGCCACCCCAACCCGATCAACCCCTCCTCCGAACGTGAGAAGGAACCCCGAGCAACTCTGGAGCGCGTTCATCCCCTCGCCCCGTTCGGGGGAGAGGGAAACATCGTTCCGTGACACCCTCCAGGATTCCTTCACACGCGCCTCCGCGGGGATGATCGGAGAGAGGAACGGACGCCGGAGAAGGTCCGCTCAGCGCTCCGCGAACGGGTCAACTACCGGCGTCCACTGCACGTCCTCGATCCGATCGGCGCCGGTGCAGAGCATCACCAGCCGGTCGAACCCGAGGGCCACGCCCGCGGCGTCCGGCATCAGCGGGAGGGCTGCAAGGAAATCCTCGTCCAGCGGATAGCGCTCGCCGTAGAGGCGCTCCTTCTCGTCCATGTCGGCGAGGAAGCGCGTCCGCTGCTCGACGGGGTCGGTGAGCTCGCCGAAACCGTTGGCGAGCTCGACGCCGCAGGCGAACAGCTCGAACCGCTGCGAGAGGCGCGGGTCGGCGGGATGGCGGCGGGCGAGGGCGGCTTCCGGCGCGGGGTAGTCGGCGAGGAGCGTCATGCGGCCGCGGCCGATCGCGGGCTCGATCCGTTCGGCCATGACGCGGCTGAAGAGGTCCGACCAGGTGTCGTCCGGCGCGGTGCGGATGCCGGCAGCGGCGACCGCCGAAGCGAGGGCGGGGCGGTCCGGCTCGCCGGCGGGCGTGAGCGTGGCGAGGAGGTCGATGCCGGCGAGCCGGTCGAAGGCGGTGGCGACGGGCAGGCGCTCGGCGGGGGCGGCCGGGTCGACCGCAGCGCCACGGAAGCGGAGATCCGGGACGCCGGCGATCGCAGCCGCCGTGCGGACGAGCCCCACGGCGTCGTCCATCACCGCCTCATGGGCGTTGCCTGTCCGGTACCACTCCAGCATCGTGAATTCCGGCGCGTGGAGCGCCGTGCGCTCGCGGTTCCGGAAAACGCGGGCGAAATCGAAGATGCGCTCCTCGCCCGCCGCGAGGAGCTTCTTCGCGGCGAACTCCGGCGAGGTGTGGAGGTAGAGCGGTGCGCGCCGGCCATCGAGGGTCAGCGCGGCCGTCGTGAAGGCGTGGAGGTGCGTTTCGTTGCCGGGCGAAGCCTGCAGCGCCGCCGCCTCGATCTCGGTGAAGCCGTTGTCGAGGAGCCTGGCGCGGAGCCCCGCCTTGATGCGGTTGCGGACGAGGAGGCGGCCGCGGCGGGCGGCATGGCGGTCCCGCGACCACCACGAGGGAGGCTGCGTCACGCCGTGCGCCCCGCCCACGAAAAAGCATGCCGGCTCGGCTGGCAATTTCCGGGCGGATCGCTATGGTCCCGCCGCGCGCGACCCGCCCGTGGCGGGCAAGAGGAAAAGATCACCGTGGCCAAGGTCATTGCAAGCAACGTCCGGAAGGGGAACATCCTCGAAATGGACGGTAAACTCTACGCCGTTCTTTCGGCGGAGAGTTTCTTCCCCGGCAAGGGTACCCCGACCACCCAGATCGACATGCGCCGCCTTTCGGACGGCGTAAAAACCTCGGTGCGCTACCGCACGACCGAGCAGGTCGAGCGCGCTTTCGTCGAGACGATCGACTTCACCTATCTCTACCAGGACGGCGACGGCAACTACGTCTTCATGAACCCCACCTCGTTCGAGCAGGTGATGGTGCCGCCCGACGTCATCGGCGATCCGGCCGTGTATCTCCAGGAGAACATGACGGTGAAGCTCGCCCTCTTCGAAGGCAACGCCGTCTCGGCCGAACTGCCGCAGCGCGTCACCCTCGAGGTGACCGAGACGGAGCCCGTCACCAAGGGCCAGACCGCCTCCTCGTCCTACAAGCCCGCGATGCTCTCGAACGGCGTCCGTACCACGGTGCCGCCGCACATCACCGCCGGCACCCGCATCATCGTGATGACCGAGGACGGCTCGTACGCGGAGCGCGCCAAGGACTAGCGACCGGCTGCGGTGTCGCGGTTGACACCCCGAGAGCCCGTGGCTAGTTGAACGCCACTTCCGGCCACATCGGTCGACATGCCAACGGCTCGCGCCCAAAAAGCGCCACGCCGCCGTTGGGGGATAGTTTAACGGTAGAACAGCGGACTCTGACTCCGTTAGTCTTGGTTCGAATCCAGGTCCCCCAGCCATTTCTAGTAAGTCAACAAAATCAATGACTTACATCAATCGCCGTAGCACCCAGACGTAGCAGTCTGGCGGGTGCTACGGGCGGGGCGTCGAGCACTTGCGTCAATCCTGAAAGATGGGGTCTCCTTGGGGTCCAACTAGGACGCGAGTCGCCGATGCCGAAACAACGTGATGACGTTCAGATGGTCCCCGACGACGAGCCGAGGTCCGTCGCGCCGGCAGTTGCGGTCGAAGAACGCATTAAGGCCATACTCGAACAGAAGCGCATATCCGACGAGGCCGCTGAGGAAGCACGGCGCGTTCAGAGGGCCGCTGAAGACGAGCGCCATCGCATTCGTCAGGCCGCGGTTGAGGCGTGGCAGCAGAAGGGCTCGGTAACTTTGGAGGCCGCGGTCCGATCGCTGAACCAAGCGTTGGCGGCCCGTCGAATCCAGCTTGTCCTAGAGAAGTCCAGTGGCAACTACCCCGCGTCAGTCGCCGCGGTGGGAGTTAGGGTCCGCGTCGACGAACGGGTTGCGGCGCCGGGAGGCGACATAATCGTTCTGGGCACGGGAGCAATAAGTATTCGCCTCGGCGCAGTGCCGCAAAATCTGCCATCGGTCGGGGCATTTACCGATACGGCTGCGAAGCATGCGCTTCTGACTTTTGTCGAATACGTCATGCACAACATTAAGCCCGAAGGCTAAAAGGGGCGACGAAACCTCAAGAGGAGTCCGATGGTAGATTTCGGAGTCGAGCTGCGTCCGCTCAGCGACGTGAAGGCCGGCGAGCTATTTCGTGCGGAAGGACCGCTCGGAGATACGTATGCCATTCGCGCAACGGACAATGGCCGATCGTTTCTCGTGTCTCTTGGTCATCCAGACGAGCGCCGTGACTACAAGGGCGGCCCCTACTGCGTAGAATGGAATTTTTCTGAGGGATCGCTGGCCATTGTGTTTCAGAATTGGAGACTTGAACCGCTTCTCGATGCGCCCGTGAGATACGGATCAGATGCCTACAACAATTACGGTGCCAACAGGGAAGCAGGGTTACTTACTAAGAGCGGTATCATTCTCCCGATCCTCGTTCTAACTGGCCGGGGTTGGGGTCATCGCCCGGATTGGATCAACCCGACAACGGGCCAATTCTGGGAATTTAATGCGCCGGGAGCGTTCAACATTGTGGGGCCAGTCCGTTGGCGCCTGTGGCTGCCGCAACTCAGAGAAGACACGGGCGATCTAGTCCTTCGCCCCGCGTCCTTGGTCTGACCGCACAAGGGGCGGGCAGAGCAAGCCGCCCCTTTGCCTTCGTTCTGGTGTCGGGCTAGGCAACCAGCGCCCGTCCCAAGACTGCGTTCGGTTGAAGCTTGGTGACTTCGAACTCCGCAACGTTCTCCGGGAACACGACGATCTCGCGTTCCTGCCGTGCACTGAAGTAGGCGATCACATCGCGCTTCGCGACCGTGCCGGAGACGAGCAAGGGACCGTCGCCAGTGAAGCGGTTTGCGAACCATAGGGCCTTGCTGCGGCTGAGGGTCCAAGACATTCCCTGAACGGCATCAAGCCGACACACGCCGCGCCAGACCTTGAAGGTCCGCGGCTGAGCGGCCAGCGTGCGACGTTCATGCGGCGTCATAAGGCCGGGACGATTGTTCTTGCCATGCCCTGCCTCCCCGAAGATATCCCGCCACTCCTCCTGATACTGCCAGAGGTTCTCGCTATCGCTCCACACGTTCGCAGCAAGCTCCCAAAGAGGCAATCCAGAAATGATCATCGCTTCCATAAGAGCATCTGTGCGGTGCGGGCGTTCATGAAGAAAGACGAATGAGTGCCAGTCGCCGGCATTGATCGCAGCCGCTACCCTCTTAGTCTTCCATTCGTAGCCCTCGTTGGTTTGAGCGACGGTGTCGACGTAGCGGCCATCACCAAGCCGGAGATTGTCCAGATGATGCATGAAGACGAGCGGATGTTTTAGTGTTCGACCGAATGGGCCGTCGACGACATACGGCCGAAGGTCGGGGTGCAGCTCTTCGACGTTTGCCAAGGCCTCGGCGCGAACCGGCAGCGAGGGCGGCGGCCCGACGGGCGCAATCGTGCCTGCGGCCAATCCTTCTTCGATCTTGGCCTTCGCCTTTGCGAATGCGGCAGTGTGGATGATCTTATTCATGTTCGGTGTCGCCCCGGCGTGTCACGGTCGCGACTAGCTCGGGGCGCGATCTATGGCTTTCAAGATCGGCGATCATAGGATTTTCACGCCCGATCGAAGCGGGCCACACGTCGCCGCGCTCGCCGAGCGCGATCTTCACGTCGTCGGCCGTCGCGAGCCCGAGCTGAAGGCCGGTGACTAGATCGTCGGGGAGGGCCAGGATCGCCGCAACGACGGCTTGGTAGTCCTGATCCGGAAGGTAGTGTTCCATAGGTCGGTGAGCCTCTGTGAGGCGCCGCGTAAATGCGGCGCGGTCACAGAGATTCACGAAGCTATAGACGATGCAAGAGCAGTGGACGCGTCTGTAAGTCAGTGCTGACTTATCGACTTTCGCGCGGCTTCGTAGAGCTTTGAAGCACGCCGGGTAATTTCATCGCTCGTGGCGAGTAAGCTGCCGCTTATCTTCATTGACGGTTCGGGCAGATTGACGCACTGTCGCGCCGGGTTCCAAATGGGGGCGTGAATGAGGAGATTGGCGCTGTTCACGGCCGCGTTTCTCGCGGCGGTGGGGAATGAAGCAGTCGCGCAAAACTTGTCCAACGCCGCATTGGAGTGCTCCGCACTGGCGGTGAACCTTCCGGCGGGTCATCCGGACCAAGGCGAAGCCGAGCGCCTCTTCCGGATCGGCTACGAGGCCTTTGTCGAGACCTTCGTCGCCGAGCGCGCGAGAAACCCCAACGGCCTTCGCGACGCCTTCGGGCCGGTTGCATTCCTCAATGACATGAGCGTCGACTTCTTCGCTGGAACGGCGTTCGCCCAAGCCGGCGCCAACGTGATGCAGCGGTTGGAGCAAATCACGCCATACCGCCCAACAATGCCACTGGACGAATGGCGGGAGCTTCGTTCCGTGGCTGCGTCCAACGAGTTTGCTAGTCGCAACTGCCGCCTGATCGGCCGGTAGCAGCGCGCCAGACGTCCGCCCCCGCGTTGTGCACCGACTTGGTCGCGGTGGTCCACGGCCCCTCGAACCGCGGCTTGAACGTCGAGCCGGTGATCTCGAAGAGCCGCCGCACGAAGGGCCGGTGCCAGACGTGAGTCTTGCTGAGGTAGGTGATCCAGCCGGCATCAGGGTTGGGCGTGGTCTGGCACTGATGCTGACGAGCTTCGGCCCATTCGCCAGCGGCCGTGCGGAGAGCCTTCCGGGCGCGTGCGATCTCGTTGTCGGTGACGCCGAGCACGCCGTGAAGGTGAAGGGCGCGAGACTGATCGTCCGCCTCTTCGAGGACGAAGAAGAAGTCGACCGTGCGCCCGAGCTGAACCTTCAGGTGATGCGCCACGCGCCGCTGTAGCCAGTGGATCGGGACGGGCTGGGAACGGGCCAGGGCTTCAATGTCGTGGCGTAGGCGCAAGCTGAAGGCGAAGACGGTGCCCTTGCTGCGTAGAGCCTCGAAGTAGCAGAGAAGCCGAAGCGGGTCGGATACGTCGACCCATGATGCCGGGCGACGGTAGCGCCGGGCCATGTGCCCGCTCGGCTGATACTGGCGCCAGAAGCGGTGCGCTGCTTCGGGGAGGGGTGCGAGTGCGCCGGGCTTTGAAGGTGTAGGGGTAGGGATAGAAGAGTGAAGGGGGGTGGTGGCACCCCTCTTAACTGAAGTCTCGACGAGAAGGGGCACGACGGGCGCGGTCGCAATCCTATGCCGCTCTAGGAGAAAGTGAGCGTCTCTATAGGTCGACTTGCAGTGTCTGCGCTTTCCAAGATTTGTCACGGCGAACGGATCGCCGGGCGCTCCGCATGCGGCGTTGCTATACTCGTTGGCATCAGGGCGCGGCATCGCTCTGAGAACTCCTAAAGGTCAGTCGCCACCGATCTCCCGCCGGGGATCGGTGGCTTTTTCTTTGTTACGAAGCAGCTCGACGGATCGCGCCCGCCAGTGCGACGGCCTTCGCCGGGGAATAGGTGCGCCGGCCCCTGCGGCCCTTGTCGCCAGCCTCGACGACAACGCCACTGCCCTTCCGCGAGACGAGGAGCATCGGTGTCACGTCGAGATCGATAGTGACGAGCGCGCCGCCCTTCTCGGCGGCCCGCAGGATCGTATTCGCCACAGAGTCGGCCGATGCCGCGGGGATACGCACCGTCAGCGTCGATTCGTCACCAATAGGGAGCTGGAGCCCCACGATGCGGCCTGCATCGTCTTCCTCGACGACAACGTCTTCGGCATCAGGATCGCCAAACGTCGCGGCGTGTGCGGCGTCGATCAGTTCGTCGACATACCGTCCGACGGGCTTGCCGAAATGCTTCGCGAGATCGCGAGCGCGTTCAGCGCTGGAGGTGGAAAGGGCGAGGGTAGCGTAGCGAGCCATCGGCGATCCTACTGTTGCAAGTGTTGCAGCATGTAGGAACCGGGTGGCGTGGCCGCAATGCAGCCGGCTCAGATATCGACCGCCTGTCGAGCAAGTATATCTGCTGCGTTAGACCAGGCGGGTCATTGATTAAATCAAGAAAATATGGTATCCGCGAAGCCATCGGTTGAGCGGAAGCGAAGCGAGTCATTTACTCGCTGGCCCGCCTTCGGGCGCTTCCGCTCAACCGATGGCAACCGGTCTCCAAGATTCCGCGATGTCTTTGTTGAACGAGCTTGGGCTTTGTTCGATGGTCTCTTGGGTGCGGCCATTTTTGAACTCCTAAAGAATTGGCTCACCTAAGCTGAGCCATATGAAGTTCTACCATCTATACACGAGAAATACAATAGATCAGGCGTGCGGCGGGGACCTTATCGATACAAAATACCTCCCGGTCGCGTCTGACGAACAAGCTCCTCAGTTGCGATCCGGCGCATAGAGGTCTCAACCTCCTTACCGATCTGGCGAGCAAGCTCGGCGTTCTGTTCGGTCGAGCCGCCCACCGCATTCACGTGGATCGTCGGAGCGAGCGCGATCACCGTGTCGCCACGGGTGTAGGACGAGCCGGCCGAGACAGCCCCACCGCGGGCGAAGCTCGGAAGCCGGTTCTCGTTCACGGCTTCGAGGAGCGGTCGATACCGAGCCGTGGCCGCGGCGTTCACGACGAACTCCCCGTCGCTGAGGCGGGCCAGGACGGAATCTGACGTTCCGGTGCCGGGACCGCGGACCATGCCGCCTTCGGCAAAGCCGAGGAGCCGGCGCAAGATCGGGAAGCCTCCCGATGCGCCCGCGCTGAGTGCTCCGGTGATCGCGTTGACAAAGGCATCGATTGCGGTGTTCGCGAGCCGGCTAACGATCCGGTCGAGCGCGCTCGCCAGAATGTCGGCGCCGCTCTTGCCCGCTCGAAGATCGGCGATGACGCCGCCGAGCACTTCCCGCGCGCCGTCGCCAAGGTTCGCCATCGCCTCCTCAAGCCGCTCGACGCTGGCACGCTCCTCTTCGATCGCGGTGACGAGCGCGGCGATCCGGTCGCGCTGTTCGTCGGTGGCGTCGGCACCAGCCGAGCGGACTTCCGAAAGGATGCGCTGTTCGATCTCGCTCGCGCCGATCAGCGCAAGTTCGTCCTCGAGCGACTGGATCAGTTCTTCGACGGCGTCGCGCTGGAGTCGGATCGCGCCAGCGCCAGCGCCACCGCCGCCAGTTGCCGGCGGCGTCCACGGCGTGACCGGGGTCGTCGGCGTCGTCCCGGCCGGGGCGGGCGTGGTGGCGCCCGCGGCGGGCGTCCCGGCAGGAGGATCGGGGAGAGTGGTGCGGGCAAGGTTCTCACGACGAACGATCTCGCGGGTGATCTCCTGAATGTTCAGGAAGAGGTTGTCGGTGAGTGCGCCGTCGCCAATGGTCGCGCGAAGCGCCGAGTTCATCCACGCGGTGTAAGCTTCACGCGCCGACGTGAGCTGCGACCGAAGAGTCTCCATCGAACGATCTTCGACGCTGTTCATCAGGTCGAGCATGTAGCGGAGCCAGTCGGCCGCGCCGACGATCGCGCCCTTGAGGCCCTGTTCGACGGTGGTGGCGAGCTGCGCGAACTTCCGGTCGAGGGTCTCGGCGCGCGCAAGCACTTCGTCGTTGAGAACCGCGCCGACGTTGTGCGCTTCGGTGCGAAGGTTCACGAGCCCCTGAGCGCCACCGTCGAGGAAGCGAATGAACTGCTCGCCGGCACTGCCGCCGAAGATTTCGTCGAAGACACGAATCTGAGCCGCGCGGTCGAGCGTCTGAACGCGCCGGATGATCTCGGTGAGGAGCGCGGCGGGATCAGCCAGGCGGGCGCGCGTCTCCTCGGGTGAAAGGCCAATGCGGGCGAAGGCATCGGCACCGGGACCGCCCATCGTGGTCGCGAACTCGTCGGCGCGAATCTGAAGCTCGCGGATGCCGTTCGCCATCGCGTCGACAGGGACGCGAGACAGGCGCGCGGCATAGGCCAGTTCCTGAAACACTTCGGAACTGACGCCAGCGCGATCGGCAGCGGCACGGACTTCGGCGAGACTGCCGACGAGGCCACGGGCAGCGGCGCCAAGAGCCGTGAAGCCGAGGCCACCGACACCAAGCGCACGGGTGATGCCTGCGCCCATCCCGCGAACGCTGGCGACGATGCCCGCCGACGCGCGGTCCATGTCGGCCCGCATCCGGTTGCCGGCCTGTCGGCCGCGGCGTTCCATGTCGGACCAGTTCGACGAAGCGGTTCGGTTCGCGCGCTGAAAGTTGCGCTCGAAGTCGCGGATGCGGGCTTCGAGTTGGACGACGAGCTGTTCGGTTTCGACTGCCATTGGAAGCCTGTTCTAGAAGACGAGGAGGCCGCCGGGACGCTCGGCGGTGTCGGTGTAGATGGATCGGCCCGTATCGCCGGCAGCGGCACGGCCGATCGCCATTGCGGCAGCGACCGCACCGTCGATCCGGTCGCGGCTCTTGCCCTTGTGGAAGCTCTTGTTCCCCGCCTTGTCGGTCTCGACGGCGATGTTCTCGACGTTCCACCGAAGGACAGGGTGCCCGCCGTGCTTGAGCTTGCGGCCGACGATCGCGCGCTCAAGTTCCTTGATCGCGGGCGCCATCGTCACCCATCCCTGTCGCATCTCGACGGCCGGGAAGCCGTCTTCGGCGAGGTTCGCGAGCATGACGCGGGCAAGGTGCGGATCGAAGGCGATCTCGCGAACGTCGAAGCGCCGACAGAGGTCGCGGATCGTCTCTTCGACGGCCCGGAAGTCGACGACGTTGCCGGGCGTCGGCGTGATGAAGCCTTCTTCGGCCCAACGCGGATAGGGGACGCCGTCGCGATCCGCTCGAAGGCGAAGGTTGTCTTCCGGGCAGAAGAACCACGGCCGGATCAGGTAGCCGTCGCCATCGCGCCATGCGGCGACGATCGCGGTGAGGTCGCTGTTGCTCGACAGGTCAACGCCAAGCCAGCACGGCTGATCGGCGAGCGCTTCGAGGTCGACGGGCGCGGCGCCTTCGTCCCAAATGTCCATATCGACGAACGGGTCGGCGGAATGGTCGAGCCAGACGTTCAAATGAAGCTGCCGGAAGGCATCGCGGTCGCCGGGACGGCTTTCGGCTTCGCGTGCGAGCTGCCGAAGCCCTTCGATGTCCGGGAAGCCGAGGGCGAGGCCAGGGTTCGCCGAGTGCCAAACGGCTTCGTCGCGCCAGTCGGCATCCTTCGAGGTCTCGAAGAGGATTGGCAGCGTTGCCGGATCGTCGATTTCGCCACGCGCTACCTTGCGCGCGTAGTCGACGATTTCAGCGGCGATGTTCTCCTGTCCGCGGCCCGCGGTCGTGATGACCACGAGGAGCGAGCCGGGCACCTTCACCAAGCCAGTGCGGATCACGTCCCAAAGGTCGCGCTTCTTCCAAGCGTGCAGCTCGTCGGCGAGCGCGAAGGTCGGCGTGCGGCCGTGCTGAGTGCCTGCGTCGGACGACAGCGCTTCCATGACTGAGCCGGACTTCGGGTGTTCGATCCGGTTGCGGTAGTCGGCGACGCGAACGGCGCGGTCGATCCGCTTGTCGGCGCGGATGATGCTGGCGGCTTCCGCGAAGCCAATGCGCGCCTGCTTCTGATCGGATGCAGCGAAGAGCGTCTGCCCGCCGTTCGACCGTTCCGGCCCGATGGTGTGAAGCAGGGCCAGCGCGGCGCCGAGCGCGGTCTTTCGGTTGCCGCGCGGAAGCAGGATCACGACGTTCCGGACGATGCGTCGACCGTCGGGATGCGCCGGCCCGTAGATGCGGCGAACGATCCGCTCCTGCCACTCGGGCAGCTCGAAGGCGTGGTTCGGCTGCCGGCTCTTCGGATGCCGAAGGCGCCGCAGGAAATCCACTGCCCGTTGGCCGTAGCCGAGCGGGTCGGGGATCTCCGAACCGTCAAAGATCCAAGTCGGCGAGGTCGTCTTCATGCTCGTCGTCGCGGATCGCCGGTCGAGACCGACTTACAGGGGTAAGGCCAAGCTCAGCGGCGAGCTGGCGGGCCGTCTGCATGGCCTTGTCAGAGGCGCGGAAGAGCCGCGCGTCAAAACTCGGCGATGCCTGAATGAGGCGTTCGATCTCGCGGACGCGACCGATCGCAGTGCAATAGTTCTCGACACCACCAAGGTCGGCGTCGGTTAGAATGCGCCGCTCGACGAGGAGCGGCATGATCCGGCGCCACTCGGCGCGGGCGTCCTTCGACAGCCACGTCGGCGCCCTCGGCACGACGGCGACCGTCGAATGATCGGCGATGATCGCGGCAGGCTTCCGGCCCTTCATGCGCCGATCCGCTCGACGGTGATTTCAAGCTCGCGGCGACGCCTGATCTCTTCGAGACCGACGATGTTGAAATGGGCGCCGTCGCATTCGACGCGATCGGCGACAGTGATTCCGGGGCGCCACCACGCGCGGAAGGTGATCCGCGCCTCGGTCGTGGCGCCGCGGTCGCGCATCTGTTCCGTGGTCGCGTTCTTCGCGATCGCCGCGCGAAGGCGCACGAGCGGGGACCAAGTCGAGGTCGCCACGCCGTTCGCGTCGATCGCGTGAGTGGCGCGTTCGATCGTGATGATCCGGTCGAGCTTGCCCGCCCTCATGCCGCGGCCCGCTGCATCAGCGCTTCCACGGTGAGGATGCCGTGAGAGTGAAGCCCGCCGGGATCGCGAAGGAAGCGCGCCGAGGCGACGGCGAGATCGGACACGCGGTGATCGGCGACCGTGAGCGCACCGTCGAGAAGGGCTTCACGGATCGCGCCCGCAATGGCCTTCGCGCCGCTCAAGCCCGGCTCTTCCGCCCAAATGTGAAGGTCGGCGAAAACGGTGTCGGCGTAGGTATCCCAAAGGTGGCTGTAGAGCGTCTGGCCTTCGCCGAGAAGGACGCAAGGGAAGCGCTCAGGACGGCCGTGGCGATCGAAGATGGCGTCGGCGGGCACAAGTGCCGTCACGGCCGACGTCGTGGCCAGGCGCTGCCGGATTGCCGCCTGAAGAGCGAGGGAAGGATCGATCAAACCCAGTTCTCCCGAACGGCCTTCGAGATCGCGCGCTTGATCCGGTTCGTGATCCGCTTCCGGGTGAGCCGGAACGCGGGCCAGAAGAACGGCTGAGCGGTCGTGTCGACCGTGCCGAACTCGACGAGGTGCGGATACCGAACGTCGGTGTTGCCCGCGGTCACGACGACGGCGTTCTCGGGCACGACGGTCGAGCCGCCGGGCTGAGAGTAAGGGGGCGTCATCTGCCCCGCGGGCGTGGCGACGATCGACTCTTCGAGCGCGCCGGTATCCTTCGGCGCGAGCTGCCGCATGGTGCCGACAAGCTCGTCGCCGGACTGCCGAAGCGCCGGCTGAACTGCTTCCTTCACCTTCGCCGGGATGGCTTCGAGGCGCCGCTGAAGGCGGGTGAGCTGCGGCGAGGCCATCAGAACACCCACTCGCGATAAGGTGCGATCAGGTCGTGAATGCCGATCGGATCGCCGGTCGAGGAGGCGTCGGCGATGGTCGCTTCGCGGTTCTCATAGAGGTGCGCCGCGAGCTTCCGAACGGCTTCGTCGAGCGGCGCCGGAACGCCGTCTTCGTAGTCGTCGAAAGGCGTGCCCGTGAACGTCTCAATCCATGCCTGCGCTGCCGCGATCTTGCCTTCGAGCAAGTCGTCGTCATCGTCAAAGGTGATGTTCAGGTGCGCCTTGAGGTCGGCCAGGGTGATCGTCACGGGGCGAAATCTCCATTTGCGCTCGGTATCGCGCGCTGCTCCCCCCGCCGGTCCCCGAGCTTGTTCTGAAAGTTCCGAGCCCGCCCCCGTCGTCGCTGGCTCGTCGGGTCCACGTCGGCCGTAAGGGCTGCCTCAACGGACCATCCGAGCTTCGTCAGGCGCGCGTAGAGGGTGTTCCTGTTGATGCCGAGGTGCGCGGCCCATTGGTCGAGCGAGCGAGTCTCGCCATTGTGAGTAATGGGCCTGCCGCGCGATGCTCGCTGCTTCCGCTCAAGGCTTGAGGGGCTTCCGCCGGAAGCGGGCTCGCCGATCTTTTCCAGCGCGAAGGCACGAACCTTGTCGGGCTCAAGTCCAGCAAGAGCACAAGCCTCAAGGAAGTCCTCGCCGCGAAATCTGAACCAGCGGCGAGCTGCGGCGCGGGCGATCTGAGACTGGCGATCGTTCGCCTTGGAAGAGGCATCGCTGATCGCCTGCGATATCACCGCGCGCCAAAGGCTCAGCTCCTTGCTGGCCATCTCACCCATTGGTCTTCGCGGCTCGTTCTTCCCGCTGCTTCTTGCTCGCGTGGCACGGTGAGGCTGCCAGCGGCTGCCAATTCTTCCGGTCCCAAAAGAGCTTCCGGTCGCCACCGTGGGGAATGATGTGGTCGACCACGTCGGCGACACGGCCGCAGCCGCACGCACACAGGCGGTTCTCGGGACGGGCGAGGAAGGCGTCGCGCTCGCGGCGCCACTTCGAGTCGTAGCCGCGTGCGCTTGCGGGAAGGCGGTTCGCGTCGGCCCGTGCCTTGCGCTCGCGGGCTGCCTTGATCTGGCATTCGCAGAAGTGTCCGAAGGGGACGATCTTGCCGCACCGGCAGAGCCGAGGAGCACGAAGCGGCATCAGCGCCTCACCACGTTCGCGCCGCGGCCGACGAGCATCTTGAGGGTCTCGATGCCTTCGCGGACTTCCTCTTCGGTGTGCTCGCGCGGGACCGTGCCCGGCTCGTCGGAAGGTGCCCCATAGATCGCCTTCAGCATCTCGACGCGGCCCTTGTGGGCTTCGAGGATTTCGGCTGCCGTGGCGTTCCAAGCGGTCTCGGGAGTCCAGCCGAGCCAGCCCGTCGCGATCCGGAAGAGCTGAGCGTGATAGTCGGCGAAAGTCATGCGCTCGCCGGTCGCTTCCTCTGCCGGAGTATCAGAGGGGTCGAGACCGGCGAGCGCGCCCACATGGGCCAACAGGGGCGCAGTCAGAGCTTCGAGCCCCTTCCGCAGCCCCATTCCTGAAATCCGTTCGATGACGGTGAGGAGGTTCGACCATTCGCCACCGCTTTCGCGGATCACGTCGGCGATGATCGTAAGGTTCCCTTCCGCCACGGCTTCCATGAGCTTCGGGAAGCCGTAGCGGCGTTCAAGGCGCGTCGCGGCACGAAGGGTCGGACGGAGAAACACGGTCTCCCCGTCGAGCCTGATCGTGATCTCGTCGGCCGCGAGCTGCATGGTGGCTACGCTGCCGGGCGATCGTGCGCGTGGCCGAGGATCGCCACGGCCGCGATCGGCGCCGAGCCGCTGTTACCCGTCGGCGTGATGGTGAGGCGGGTGAACCGCTTCGCGCCGACGTAGCCGAGCTTCCGGGTCTCGCCGTCGTCGGCGTAGTTGAAGCCGGCAGCGGCTTCGGTGCCGATCAGGTGGGCATCGGCGACGGCCGTGAAGTTGGCGTCGTCTTCGTCGGACTCTTCGAGGAGCACGGCGAAGGTCGCGTCGGCATCGGCCAGGGTGCCGGTGAGGATCGCATAGGTGACGGACTCGAAGCCGAGACGGTCGATCACGGTGCCAACGGCTGCCGTGTTGTCCGACACGACGACGGGAGCGATCACCGGGCGAAGAGCGAGGGAGTGGGAAAGATCACGCATCGGTCGCCTCCTAGCTCGTCGCCATCTTGAGGGTGCGAAGCGCCTCGCCCATGACGAGCCCGCCACCGACGCGCCGACGGGCATGGAAGCGAACGATGCCGTTCGTTGCCTGCGAGTAGGGGTCGCGCATGACGCTGAGCGCCACGCGGTCATAGATGCGGTAGGCGGTGGCGAAGTCGCCGAAGATGATCGGCAGCGCATCGGCGCCGATGTTCGGCATGTCGACGGCTTCGATCACGGGACGGCCAAGGATCGTCTCGGGCTGCCCCGCGGCATAGGCGGGCTGCCAGATGTAGGCGCCGGTCGTGGCTTCCTTGAACTTCCGGATCGCGGCGAGCGTCGAGCCGTTCAGCATCCACGCGCCGCGGTTCCGGTAGTAGGCCGGGAGCGCATAGAAGATCGAAATCAGTGCGTCGGCGCTGAGCGTGGTGGCGTGCCCGTTGGCGACGTAGCTGAGCCCCGAGTTGAGGAGCCCGAGCGGCTTGCCAACGCCGTCGCCGGTAAGGAACGAAACGCCTTCGAGCCGGCCGAACTCTTCGGACAGGTCGAAGCTGATCTCGCCTTCGACGCTGATCGCCGAATCCTCGAGGAGCCGGTTCGACACGTCGACGTAGCAGCTCATTTCGTGGTTCGGGACTTCGAGCTGCCCGTAAGCGGACTCGGTGGCCGGGCGCGAACCGATCTCCGACACCCAAGCCGCAGTGGGCTTGCCGGTGCGCTTCGGCAGGATGACGGAGCCGGCAGCCGTCGTGCCGACGCGAGCCGCCTGCCGAACCGGGGAGAACTCGACGATGCCCTTGAGCACGTCGGTCGAGAACTCGGTCGTCGCGAGATAGCCGCCCGCGGTGTCGTCGGACACGCGTAGCGTCTTCACTTCGTCCGCAGCCAGCGCTTCGCGGCCGTGGCGGAGATAGCCGGCCCAAGCCTTGGTTTCGAGCTTGGGCGTCTCCTCGGTCGTGGCGCCGAGGCCAGGACGATTGAGCTTGGCTTCGAGGCGGTCGAGCCGATCCGTGAGCTTGGTCGCGTCGGCCGACTTGGTCTCGACGGCCTTGAGGCGCGCGTCGACCGTCTCGGTGAGCGTAGCGAGAGCCGCGGTAACGTCGGCCGGGACGTCGTCGGCGGCGCCCTTCAGTTCGATCGGCACGGCGTCGGCGACGCCGTGGAGCTGCATATCCATCGGGGTTCAGTTTCCTTTTGCAATGAGCGCCGAGGCGGCGCGGTTGATTGCCTCGGCGATGGCGAGAGCAGCCGAAGCGGACTTGGCGCCGGTGATCCGGGCGCCGGGGTGAGCGGGGATGACGACGAGCGAAATCTCGGCAAGGTCGGCCGCCGAGATGATCCGGCCGCCGCTCGGGCGAGCCTTCGCGTGCTTGGCGCGGAAGCCGATCGAAAGGCCGGTCACGGCGCCCTCACGGACCAGCGCGCGAACCTCGCGGGCACGCGCAACGTCGTCGATCAGAAGACGGCCGCGGACTTCGAGACCGCGATCGGTTTCCTTCGCCTCGGTCCATACGCCGACAGGCTGATTTGGGTCGTGTCCGAAGAGGATCGGCAGCGGCAGCGTGACGCCAGCAAAGGCGCCCTTCTCGAACACGTCGCCGTAGCGATCCGGCGTGCCGAACGGCCACGCCGTGCCGGTGATCATGCCCGCGTCGTCGATGCCGAGTGCGGCTTTGATCTCAAGCCTATTCTGCATCGGTCGCGTCCTTCGGCTTCGGCCCGAACCACAGGGCTTCGAGGATCGCGACGGCGAGCGCGTAGGTCTCGGCGAGCGGCTTCGACGCGTAGGCCGCGACGAGCGACGCGGCCCGCGCCGGCTGCTCGCCACCGCCGACGAGGCCGAGGCGGATCGTCTCGGCGATGTCGGCATGCCGGAACTCGCCAGCGAAGAGGCGCCGACAGAGCGAGCCGATGCCGGCGCCCGTCTTCGTCTCAAGCTCGGCGATCAGCTCGGGCGTGATCCGGAAGGTCCGCTCGGCGTCGCCGAAGAAGGCGCGATGCTCGCTCATGCCGCTGCCTCGGTCCCGGCGTTCGTGTTCGCTGCCGTCGTGGTGTTCGGGTTCTCGAAGCGGTCGCCACCGGCATAGGGAGGCCGGTTCTCGGCGGCGCGGGCTTCGTTCGGGTTCAGGACGCGAGCGGCGATGGCCTTGCCGTAGGCATCCATGCGCGAGGCGAGATCGGCGCGAAGAAGGTCGTCGATCAGGAACTCGGCGAAGAAGGTGTCGCGCTCTTCAGTGGCGAAGAGCTTGAGGCGGATTTCGCCTTCCCAACGCTTGATCCACGGAAGCAGCGTGAAGGTGAGGAACTGGCGACCCATCTCCTCGCTGTTGCCCCAAGTCGCGCGGCCGTAGTCCATGAGGAAGATCGGGGGGACGCGGAAGGCGCGGGCGATCTCTTCGACTGCGAACTTCCGCAGCTCAAGGAACTGAGCGTCCACGCTGTTGAAGGTGAGGGGCTGGAACTGCCCGCCCTCTTCGAGCACGGCAGTCTTGCCGCTGCCGTCGCCGGCATGGGTTGCCTGCCAGCTATCGCGGATGCGGGTAGCGGTCTCGGCGCCGAGCTTGTTCGGGAAGCTCAGGATGCCGGAAGGGCGGGCGCCGCGGCCGAAGAGCCGGGCAGCGTGAGCTTCCAGCGTAAGCGCCACGCCGATCGCCTCACGGGCCAGCATGACGGGGCTTTCGCCGCTGATACCGTCGAGGGACGGCGCGCGAAGGTGAAGGACATTCTGCCGGGCCAGGAACTGCGGCGGCGTCGTGTTGAGCTTATAGATCGGCTCGCCGGTCGTGGCGCGCTCGACGGTGATCGTCGAAGGGTCGAGCCGGATCAGCTCGACGGGCTTGCCGTCGAGGCGGTTGATGAAGGCGAAGCCGTTGCCCCAAAGCAGCGCGTCGCGGGTGAGCTGCTCACGGAACTCGGAAGAAGAGAGGAAGTCGGACGCTTCGTCGTGAAGCAGCCGGTGAACGGGATGCTCAGGCGCCCGCTCCTTGGCTGTATCGGCGCGACGATAGACGTGAACGGGGAGCTGCCCGATGGCTTCGGCGATGGCCTGAACCGCACAACGGACGGCCGGGCACTGCATCGCGTTCAGCGGTGTAACAGCAACGCCAGAAGCAGCCGGGATCGCTCCGAACAACTCAAGTAGGAATGCTTCCGGACTCGCGAGCGACTTCCGTTCAACCTGATCCTGATTGTTAGAGAAGAACGCGGTGAGCCGGTTACGAAAAGACGCAAGCACGAAAAATAGCGATCCAGTTTGTGAACTGGAACTATTGTATAGAATCGATTCAGCGAAATCTACTGTCGCGACCCGTGAACGTTCTAATTACAATTAGGTCGTTCACGCTTTTGCTGAAGATTCTTGGCCCTCAGTTAGTGAGTATGGAGATGGGACAAGGTAAGGCCGGGATAAGAGACCGCTTCGATCATCTCGACGCGTTGCCGGAGCATCCCTTGAGGAAGCTGCCCATACTGTCCCGTTGTAGTCGGCTTGGTGTGGCCGACGAGGAAGCCGAACTGCTCGTCGAGATACTCAGCGCGTCGCAGTGCGTCTATGAACCCGTGCCGGAAGCTGTAGAGGCTTAGGCCGCGCCCATCCTTGATGCTGATCCGCGTGAGGTAGCGACCGAACTCGCGGCTGAACTTCGCCGCGATCTGGCCGCGCGCGTTGCGATCTACCTCGGGGAACAGCTTCGCTTGCCCTGCCTGCCGGGCGCGCTCGCAATGTTCGATGAAACCGAGCCGCACCAACTCCGGGTGCACGGGCACTACGCGGGCGGAGCCCGCCGTCTTTACCGACTTGTCGCCATCGCCCTCGTCAGTGATGTGGATGATCCATTGGCCATGAAGCTGCCGAACGTCACTCACGTCGAGCTGTGCGATCTCGCCGGGACGTGCGCCCGCAAAGAGCATGACAAGCGGCAGCCAGTAGCGGTGATCGCGGATTTGGTGATTGCCGGCTAGGTGCATCTTCTCGTCGGACTGACAGCCCGTGAACAGCGGCGATCTCAGGATCGTGTTGAGTTGTTCGACGGAGAACGGAAGCGTCTTCCGCTTCCGCTTGTCGATCTTGATGTGCATGTCGGCGACGGGGCTCGTCGCCAGATAGTCATGTGTCACGAGCCAATCGGCGAACGCGCCGAGGCTGGACAGGTAGCGATTGACGGTCCGCGCCGAGATCGCGGGCTTCCCGATCGTCTCGTTCGCTTTCACGATCTCGCGCATGGAAAGACCGTTGAAGGCTGCCGTCTCAGCCGCCTTCACCGGATACTTGAGAAGCAGCGCCTTCCAATCCCGCGCGGCCTTCTTGTCGATCTGGTCGACTGTAGCGCCGGGACCGAGCGTGCTGACGAACAGTTCGATCGCCATCCGAGATTGAGCCAGCGTGTCGGGGATGACGTTCCGCGGGTTCTCGGTCGCATAAGCGTCGAAGGCCGTTAGAATGTCCTCGCCTTTGGGCTTTGAAGGCGGGGGAGGGGCCACAAGCGGGTCTTTCGGAGCGCCCCCGAAATTGCCCGCGTCGCGTTCCTCTGCCCGCGTCAGTGCTTCTAGCTCGGCGCGCTGGATGCCCTGAGCAAGCCGCCGATAGTCCTTCGTGCCCTTCTGAACGGGCAGGCGCCTATCCCTGATTTCTTTTGCGATCGTCTCAGCGACGAGCCTCGTTTCGCCGCGGGCGCTATCGGTCCGCAGTTGGGCCAGCCGCTCGCGACGTTCCCGCCGCTCGTCGTCGAAGCGATCGCGGATCGTGCGGAAGATGCCCCATGCTTCGAGGTCGTAGTCGCCGAACTCAGCCACGAGGATACGCCATATCTCGTCGAGGTCGTCTTCGGTGGGAAGGGACTGCCGAAGCTCCTCGTCGGCCGCCACAAGCTCGCTGTAGCGCCGCCAAACGGCGTCCCTGACCTCTGCCTCTGACAGCCCCTTCCCTTCGCGCAGGCGCTTCCACTGATCGTGCAGGTCGGCCAGTTCGCGCGGGAGCCGTTCGCGAGCTTCAGCGACGTTCTTCGTCCGGAGCGACTTCCAGATTTCCCGCTTGCCCACGGTGGCCTGAAGGTCGGCCGGAACAGCAATCCGAAGGTAGTAAACCGCGCCGCGCCGTTGGAGGTTTGAGAACGCCATCTGTGCCCCAGTGTTCCTGCTACGTTCGACGAGTCGTAACAGTGAGTTTGAGCACCGAGTCGTAACAGTTTGGGCTTCAGAATCAAGCATTCTCAACGGTTTCAATGGGCTATAGGTCGTCGGGTTAAAATCCAGGTCCCCCAGCCACTTCCTCCCGCCGGACGCCTCCACGGCGGCACATCCCGCCGCCCGGTGCGTCGACGGCCCGCGATCGGGCGGGACGTTGTCCGCCCGCTGCGCGCGGACAACGCCATCCGGCGGGGTTGCCTGGCAATCCGGGCCCCGCAAAGCCGGGCTAGAGCCCGACCCTCGTGACGATCATCTGGCCGGCGCCGTTGTTGTACATCTCGACGTAGAACATGGAGCCGGCAATCACTGCGTTCGCGAGGTAGCGGGCGAAATCCTGGTTGCCGGTCGCGACCATGTTGCTCGGCTCGCCGGTTCCGATGCCGCGGTCGAGCCAGGCGCAGCGGCCGGCCGGCACGCCGCCGGCGCCGGCTCCGGTCGTGCCGCGAAGGAAGGTGATCTGGACATTGCCGACGGCGCTCACGGTCGCCGTCATCCCCGCACCGGGCTGACAGACGGCGCGATAGCTGACCTGGGCAGGTGCCGACGAAGCAATCAGCGCAGCTGCGATGGCAGTGACGGGAAACAGCGCAAGCCTGGACATGGGAGTTACCCTCGATGACGGTTGCCCTCCACCGACTTTCGGTCCCTTCCAAACCGATCGACTTCAGAATGATGCGGAACATCTGAACCGCACCTGAATGCGCCACATCGGCGCCGCATGCCCGCCGCATTTGCGGCTCCTGGACGCGGCGGCGATCGGTCGGCGTTCGACCGGCGCCCGGCTTCAGCGGGTCCTGAGGCTGAAGCGGCCGATACGGAACACGGACCGCGTTTCCGGGGCGGCCGCGGCTGTCGGCGACAGGCCTGCCGCAAAACCGCGGACGAGGCGCACGAACGATTCCTCGACATTGGTGCCGGTCCCGAACGACCCGTTGGCGTCGAGCGACACGAAGCCGTGGACGATGGCGCGGATCGCGCGCACGGCATGGAGCGATTCGGGGCCCCGGATGCCGTAGCCTTCGACGACCGTGGAGACGACGCCGACGAAGATCGAGGAGGCCGCTTCGATCTCGGGGCTCTCGGACGGCGTGACCCGGAGCGTCGCGGCATAGAGGCCGGGACGCTCGGCCGCGAAGCGCCGGCACGCGATGGCGAGCGCTACGAGCGCGTCGTCCTTCGAAAGCCCCACGGTGGCATGAATGACTCTCGAATTCAGTTCGCGCAGGCCTTTCAGGGCCACGGCGCGAAGGATCGCATCGAGACCGTCGACGTGCTTGTAGAGGGAAGGCGGCTTGACCCCGAGCCCGGCGGCCAGCGCCGCCAGGGTGACGGCGTTCATTCCCCGGTCGTCCGCCAGGACGGCGGCGGCCTCGATTACGGCCTCCGTGGTCAATCCAGCGCGGGGCACGGCCGTCTCTCCAATTCCAGTCGATATTCCAGATCAAGCAAAGCGAGTGCGCAGAGCGACGAGCCTACTGGACAGAGCCAAGATACCTACGAATTCTCGCCGGGTCTATCACATGCGCGCGAAACAAGCGCACGGGACAAACGGCAAAACGAGAATCGCCCCCGCCAATTCTTTGTGAAGTGAGTACCGGCCCGAAGGCTATCGACCTCAGCTGAAAGCCGACCAAACGCAGAGCGCCAGCAGAATCGTCGCGGCAATCAGGAGCGCCCGAAATCTCGCCCGTGCGCGCAACTGCCGCACCCGTATCTCGCGCCCGGCGTTTCCCGCCAGCAGAATGAGCCGGCGCGGATCACCTTCTGTCCGGAGCATCGCCGCGAACAGTTCTGCGTCCGCCGGATGATGTCGAAACGGCATAGCCTCACGCGCTACCTGGAATGGTGCCTGTCAGCCTGGACGACCAGTATCGCTCGTCCGCATTCTGCCTTCCGGTCGGTGAGGTTGTATACTGAAAACCTTCCACTGCCGGCTAAGAAAAATACCTAAGGGGCTCCTCCCCGTCGGCGCGGCGGACGGGACGAAGAAAGCGGCCCCGCGCCGATGCGCGGGGCCGGAGAAGGCATGTGGAGGTTGGGAGGTATGGAGCGGTCGAAACGACGGAAGAACGGGCCGCTGCGACGACGCTCTTGCGGAAGCGTACAATGCTACGTCAATTAGCCACGAATGGGCGCGTGGTCAATCAGACGAGGCTGCGGCCGGGTGGCGCGCGGTGTTCGGCGGGGCAACCGTGAGCGCGTCTCCGGATCCCTCGCAACGGTCACGGCAGCGGAGCCAGCGTCCCCAGCGTGAGGTCGCCCGTCGCGCGTTCGGCGCCCCGCAGGATGATCTCCCCGCCGGTCATGTCGACCACGAAATCCGGAACGGCCGCGGGGCGATCGCCCAGCTCCGCCAGGATCGCGGCGTAGACGTCCGGCATCACCGCGCGGTCGAGGCCGCGGACCGCATGCACCGCATCGAGGACCGTCAGCGGCTGCGTGACCCCCAGCACGAGCGTCCCGGCGAGCCGGCGCGCGTCGTCGAGGCGCAGCGTTCCGGAACCCGTCGCGACGAGCACGCCCCAGCCGACGTCGAGATCGGATAGCGCGACGCCTTCCGGCGTTGCGAGGGCGTTCACGAGGTCGCCGAGCGCGAGGCCGGCGATCCCTTCGGGCAAGGCGAAATCGGCCGCGATGCGCTCGATCCGCGTGCCGAGCGGCGAAGCGGAGGCGGCGGGCGACACGAGGTTGGCGAGGGCGATGGTGCCGGTGGCATGGGCGGGCGTGGCGCCGGGTCCTGGTCCCGCTGCGGGAACGAGGCCGAGCGCAAGGGAGCCGATACGAAGCGGATCCTGGTTCGCCCGCGCCACCGCAACGCCGGTTGCTTCGAGAGCGATGGCGGTGACGCTGCCCGATGGGTCGCGTTCCACGGCGATCGAGAGGCGCTCGGCGGAAGCCTCGAGCGTCGTCGTGCTGCCGGCGAGGTCGACCAGTTCCAGCGTCTGGCTGCCCCGTGGCGACAGGTTCGCCCGCCCCGCAGCGTCGTTGTCGATGGCGGCTTCGTCGACGAGCCAACGCCAGCGCGGCGCGGGCGAGGGATCGGCAATCGACAGGCCCGAGGCGATCAGCACGTCGCCTTCGCGGACGACGCTGTCCGCGGTCACGGCAAGGCCGGCGGCGCGAAGGGGCGCGGCCCAGGTTTCGAATTCCGCCGGTGCGTTCCCGGTGGCGGCGCGATCGGGCGGCGTCGTCGCGGGCGCGGACGCTGCCGCGGGTGCCGCTTCGACGGCCGGGGTGGGGGCGGTCGGGTTGGGGGCGGCCGGGGTGGGGACCGTCGCCACCGTCGTGGCGGGTGGCGCGTCGTCCGTCGCGGGGCCGCCGCCGCCGATCACGACGACGGCCGCAACGATCGCGATGGCGACGAGGCCGCCGCCGAGGACGAGGGCGCGGTTCATCGTGGCACCCGCTGCGTCGGCTCGCGACGGGCGGCAGGCTGCGTCGTCTCAGCTCCCATTGTCGGGCACCGCCACTTCATAGGGGTAGTGAATGCGAACCGGCGGCTCGTCGGACCACGCCAGCCCGCGCGCGAAGCCGAAAACGAGTTCGTCCGGGTCGGGCGCGTCGTCGCGGGTCAGCGTGACGATCGTGCCGTCGGCGTTCCGGCGGTAGACGATGCCCCGCAGCGTGTCGCCGGCGACGAGGAGGGCGGTGTCGCTCGGCACGGCGGCGACATAGACGTCGATGCCGTCGATCGTTCCCATGTAGCCGGCCCCGGCGTCGTCCCGTGCGCCGACTTCGGCGCCCTCCGGCGCCGCGCCCCCAAACCAGTCGCGGAACCATTTCGGGTTGTCGGTGGCGGCGATGAGGAGAATGGGGTTCCGGCCCGCCGCGACGATCGGCGCGGCAGCGGTCGTCATCGCCTCGTAGAAGGCGGCGGCGTCGAGGACTTCCAGAACCGCGCCGGGACGCGCTTCGAGCTCCGCCCAGGCCATCGCGACGGCATTTGCGACCGCGCCGCCCACCGCGATCTCGCGCCAGCGGTGAAGCGCCGACGCGACCGCCGGCCAGGTGAACACCTCGCGCTCGCCGATCGCATCGTCGATGAAGCCGGCCGCAAGGGCACGGGCGCGGACTTCGCGCTGCACCACATCGGCCTCGCCGAACGTCACCGGAATGGCGGTGAAGATGCCGATGCCGCCGCGATCCGCCGTGAGCGCGCGCTCGACGTCGACCCGAAGCGCGTCGAGGCTTCGTGCGACGTAGCGCGCCTCGATCGCCGCCATGTCCTCGCGCCAGGTGGCGGGCGCGACGAACGCGCCGGCCCAGGCGCCGATCCCCGCCGCACGGGCGGCGTCCTCGGCTGCGACATAGGCGTCCGACTGGCCGCGGTCGGCGAGCGCCCAGCCCGCCGCCATGAGGTTCTCCGCGACGTCGCCTTCGGCGGTGGTGCAGGTCGCCAGCTCGAAATCGCCCGCCATCGCGCCGGTCGGCGCGCAGGTGACGGCGATGCCGTCGAGGAGGGTCTGCAGCGCGCGGATCGCGGAGGCGCCGCAGGCGAACGGCCGTCCGTCGACGAAGCAGGACTGGTCGGGCTCGAGGGCGTCGACGCCCGCGAGCTGGAAGCGGCGGCCATTGAGGTCGAGCCTGTCGCCACCGAGTGCGGCGGCCAATCCCGTCGTCTGCGCGAGCGCCGGCAAGGCCACGCCGAGCAGAGCCGCGAACGCCAGCAGGATACGCCGCATCAGTCCCCCCATCGGCATGCAGTCTAGGAGGAGGCGTCGCCATCGGGCAAGCGCCGGCACGGCCGCCGGTGGCAGTTGCGGATAAGTCTTCGCCGCGTGGGGAATGATCGTAGCATGACCTGTTGACGAATGCCGGCCATGGCGTCAGACATGGGCCCGTCGCGTTGAGGGACGCGCGAAATATGACTTCCAGAAGCTACAATTTGGCTGGGCGGAATAGAGGGGGCCTTCACTCTCTCTGGGAACCGTTCGCCCGCGGACCCGGGGTTGTATTCGTATGCGCTGGATCTTCGGATCAGACGGTGAGTCGAGCGACTATGCTCCTCTCCTGAAATGGATCCTGACCAATACGCTTGCCGTCTTCGGTCTCCTCGCTCTCTGGCATTTCGGCCTCATCCAGCAGATGTTCGAGACCGACCGGACGCGGATGTCGTCGGTGATCCTCCTGATCTTCGTGATCACGGCAATCCACTGCCTCTATCAGACGATCGTCGTGTCGAAGGAACTCGTCGCGGCGCGGAAGGTGCGGGAGACGCTCGACGCCAATGGCGGCCGTCGTCTGCAGGTCGTCGACGGCCGGATCACCACGCTCGACGGCACGGTGCTCGAGCCGGGCATCGTGACGCGCCACATCCAGAACCTGATGACCAAGGCGCGGACGATCGGCGAGACCCACCTCGACCAGACGCTCCTGCTACGATCGCTAGCCGACCAGCTCCGTTCGCGCGAGAAGCTCGGCTGGTTCGTCTCGGAGGCGCTGCTGCGCCTCGCGCTCCTCGGGACCGCGGTCGGCTTCATCCTCATGCTGATCCCGGTGAGCGCCCTTGATGCGTTCGACGTCGAATCGCTGCGCCAGACGCTGACCGGGATGACGGAGGGCATGGCGATCGCGCTCAACGTCACCGTCGCCGGCATCGCCACGGCCCTCGTGCTGAAGTTCGAATATTACCTCCTCGACGAGGCGATCGCGGATCTCTTCCGCGAGGTGACCGAGCTGACGGAGGTCCACGTCGTTCCCGTCCTCGAGCCGCAGGGCGCGGCGGGGACGCGTCCAGCCATGACAGCGGCGGCCGATGTTCCAGGAGCCTAGCCTCTTCGACGGCGGCGACGACGGCTCGTTCGTTCCGTTCACCGACATCCTCCTGAACGTCCTGATGGGTTTCACCATCATGGTGTTCATCGCGTTCTCGCTGATCCGGCCGGAGATGCTGACGGGCGACGTCGAGATCGACGCGGAATACCTCATCACGATGACCTGGCCGGACAACAACCCGGACGACATCGACCTCTATGTCGAGGACCCCGGCGGCAACATCGTCTGGTACAACGTGCCCGAAGGCGGCTTCCTCGCGCTCGAGCGCGACGATCGCGGCAACTACCGCGACACGATCGTCGTCAATGGCGAGCGCATCGCCAATCCGCTGAACCAGGAGACGGTGACGCTGCGCGGCGTCGTGCCGGGCGAGTATGTGGTCAACGTCAATCACTACGTGGCGAACGGCGTCGATCCGATCCCCGTGACGGTGAAGGTCGAGCGGCTCAATCCCGCCCTCCAGCTGGTCTATTACGGCACGGTCGAGCTCGACCATCGCGGCGACGAGCGCACCGTCATCCGTTTCACGCTCGACGCGGAAGGCAATCCGTCCAATCTCAACGACCGCTTCAAGTCGCTGACGGAGCTCGCTCGCGGCCGGCGGCCAGGCTAGGGGCGGGGAAATGCCTCTCGGAACGATCCTCACCACGGTGGCAGCCTACGTCGCCATCGCGATCCTGCTGCTCAGCCTCAACCTCACCTCGCGCTGGCGATGGTGGATCAAGGGCGCGGCGATTGTCATCACCGGCGCCTTCTTCGCAGCCTCCTATTTCGCCATCGTCGGCATGTTCGGCTGGCCGACGGAGGAGCGGCTGCCCGAGCGGTTCTCGCTGATCGCGACCCATGTCGAGGAGCCGGACCGGTTCATCGGCACTGACGGCGCCGTGTTCCTCTGGGTCCGCAGGATCGACGACAACAACGTCCCGGTCGGCCCGCCGCGGAGCTACCAGATCGTCTACACCGAGCCGCTCGCCGAAGCTGCGGACGATGCCCAGGAACGGCTCGATGCGGGCGAGACGGTCGAGGGCCGGCTCGACCAGCTGCCGCCGGAGGAGCCGGCCGAAGAGGCCGGCGGGACGCCCGTCGATCGCGCCGGCAATGCCGGCTACGAGGTCGATTTCACGCTCCAGTTCAACGACATGCCGATCGTGAACCTCCCGGAGAAGGGCGTCCTCTAAGGGGTTCACGCATTCGGATCGCTTCCGGAGCGACGGCTCATTTCGCCTCTCCGATCGGGGCGAGGGAACAGGTGCGGGTGCAAAGGTCGGGCGACGCCAGCACGGAATCGTGCGAATGCGTCAAGCCACCCAGAACGAAGCATTCGCTTCGCCCTGCTTCGCGGCGGTCGCCGCGGCAGGCGTCAATTGACGGGCTCGGTCGCCTCCTCGCCCATCACGCCGATCACGACGGCGGCGAAATCGCCTTCGCCCATCTGCATCAGCGCGTCGCGGCTGCCGTCGAAGACGACCTTGCCGCGGCGCAGGACGATGATCCGGTCGGCGAAGTCGACCTCGTCGACGAGGTGCGTCGTCCACAGGACGCCGATATTGGCGTCGCGCTTGAGCTGGATGATGTCGCGGAGAATGTCGCGCCGGCTCATCGGGTCGAGGCCGACGGTCGCCTCGTCCATCAGCATCACACGCGGTGCGTGCAGCATCGCGCGGGCGAGCTCCACCCGGCGGCGGTTGCCGCCGCTCAGCCGGCGCGTCGCGTCGTGGGCGCGTTCGGCGAGGCCGAAGCGGTCGAGCGCGAGGGCGATGCGCTCCCGCGCGATCCGCCGCGGCAGACCGTGCAGGTCGGTGTGGAGCAACAGGTTGCTGCGCACGCTCAGCTCGAGGTCGAGCGTCGACTGCTGGAACACGACGCCGATGTCGGCGAGGGCCCGCACCGCCGTCCGGCGAAGGTCGTTGCCGCAGACGGTGATCTCTCCCGAATCGGGCGAGAAGAGCCCCGTCAGGAGCTGCAGGAGAGTGGATTTGCCGGCGCCGTTGGTGCCGAGGAGCGCAACGAACTCCCCCGCCCGCACCGTCAGGTCGATCCCGTCGAGAGCCTTCACCCGTCCGTAGGCCTTGGCCACATTTCTGGCCTCGAGGAGCGTAGCGGACCGGTTCATCATTCCCCTCGAACGCGCAGGATAATGTGATTAACCTAGGTGGAGCGGACCTTCGCCGGATCGACCGACTGGCTGCCGCCGCGGGCCCCCTTCGATGCGCGGTTCTTTCCGGAGAATCAAGGCGTCGATTGACACGGCTACGGGACGTTCTAATGATGAGCGCGCAGGACAACAAATGCCGGGCGATCGGTCCGGACAGCATCTTCCGGGGGAGAATTCGATGAAGCGTTTGCTAACGACAGTTGCCATCGGGCTCGGGCTCGCGCCTACCGTCGCGCTCGGGGCAGGCAATCTCGCGTCGCAGCCCACCACGCTGGAACTCGCCATCGACGGGCGCAACCTCACCTTCTCGCAGACCGAGTTCACGCTCGAGACCGGAAAATACTACCGCTGGGTGATTTCGAGCGACGGCCTCGAGGAGGTGATGGTCCAGGCGCCCGATCTCTTCCGGAACTCGTGGCTCAACCAGATCATCATCAACGACCTCGAAGTGCACATGTTCGGCGCGCCGTACGGCGTCGAGTTCGACGACGAAGGGGAGATCGTCATCTTCTTCATCCCGATCAGGCCGGGCGACTACGAGTTCTTCGTGCCGGGCTTCGAGGAGCGCGGCCTCAAAGGCACGTTCGTGGTGCGATAGCGCAACTTCGTCGGCGTCTTCCGGGCGGGGGCCGGGGAGCGCCGACCAATTCTACCGAATGGGTGTGCAGATGACGTTTCGGAAACTGACGAGGCGCGAGAGCCTCGCGCTGATGGCCGCGGCAAGCGGCGCCGCGGCGCTGGGCGGCGTCGCCCCGGCGCGGGCCGCCGGCAGCGGCTATCTCTTCATCAGCCACGAGAACAGCGACAACCTCCTCGTCCTCGACCCGAGCCGGGACTTCGCCCGGGTCGCGGACATAGCGACGTCGCGCCGGCCGCGCGACATCCACTTCAACAACGACCATTCGCTCCTCTATGCCGCGTGCGGGGACGACGACGTGATCGACGTGATCGACGTTGCCACCTACACGGTGGTCGACCACATCCCGACCGGCAGGAGCCCCGAGGCGTTCGTCCTCAACCACGAGAACACGACGATCTACGTCTCGAACGAGGAGAACTCGACGCTTCAGGTGATCGACCTTGCGACGAAGCTCATCCTCCACGAGGTGCCGGTCGGCGCCGAACCAGAGGGCGTGCTGCTCAGCCCCGACGGGCGGACGCTCTACGTCACCTCGGAAGTGGCGGACATGGTCCACGTCATCGATCCCGAACTCGGCGTGGTGACGCAGAACATCATCGTCGGCACCCGGCCGCGCCGTTTCTCGCTGACGCCGGACGGCCGCGAATTGTGGGTTTCGGACGAGCTCTCGGGCACGGTGACGATCATCGACGTCGCCACCAACATGGTCCTGACCGACATCACCTTCCTGCCGCCGGGCTTCCGGCCGGTGGACGTCACCCCGGTCGGCCTCACGCTGTCCGCGGACGGGACGAAGACGTACGTGACGCTCGGGCGCGCAAACCACCTCGCCTTCGTCGACGTCGCGACCAAGGAGGTCGAGAGCTATACGCTCGTCGGCGCCCGGCCCTGGAATGTGTGCCGGAGCGCGGATGACCGCTACCTCTACGTCACCAACGGCCTCAGCGACGAGATCTCGGTGATCGAAGTCAGCAGCCGCCGGAACGTCCTCTCGATCCCGGTGGGCCGCGTCCCCTATGCGGTGCTCGTCGATGGCAGCCTCTAGCGCAATCGCAAGGGCGGCGGCCGCCGTCCTCGCGCTCGTCTGCACGCTTGCGCCGGCCGGCGCGCAGGCTCCGGCCGCCGGCGCCGCGCCGGCGACGCCGCCCGTCGAGTTCCGCATCGGCTATGTCGAGCTCGCCGACGATCCGCGCTACGACGAGGACTACGCCTACAACCTCATCCCGGTCCGTCCGATCGGCCGCCCCTATCCCGGCGCCGAAATGGGGATCGGCGACGCGCTCCAGATCGGCCAGACGATCAACACGAATTTCAGCCTCGTGCGGTCGACCGGCACGAGCCTCGATGAGGTGGTCGCGGCGGTGACGGGCTTCGTCGCCGAGGGCATCCATTTCGTGCTGGCGGATCTGCCGGCGGCGGACCTCCTCGCGCTGTCCGACCGCGTCACCGGCATGCCGGTGACGATCCTCAACATCTCGGCGCCGGAAGACTATCTCCGTGGCGAATCGTGCCGGTTCAACGTCGTCCACGTCATTCCGAGCTCGCGGATGCTGATCGACGCGACGATGCAGTTCCTCGTGTTCCACCGCTGGCGGAACGTCCTCGTGCTGCAGGGGCCGCTGCCGGCGGACCAATTGACGGTCGATTCCGTCCGGCAGTCGGCGGCGTTCTTCGGCGCCCGCATCGTCGATGTCCGGCCGTATGTCCTCTCGGCCAACCCCCGCGACCGCGACCAGAACAACGTCGCGCTCCTGACGGGCGGCGCCAACTACGACGTGGTGTATGTCGCCGATGCCGACGGGGATTATGCCCGCTACGTCGCCTATGAGACGAACGACCCGCGGCCGGTGGTCGGCGCCGCCGGCCTCACGGCGCTCGCCTGGCACTGGTCGTGGGAGCGGCAGGGGGCGCCGCAGGTCAATGCCCGCTTCGAGGCGGTCGCCGGCCGAAGGATGGCCGACGTCGACTTCGCCGCCTGGGCCGCCGTGCGCGGACTGACGCAGTCGGTGCTGCGGTCGCGGTCGACCGAGTACCAGCCGGTGCTCGACTACCTCCTGGGCGAGCGGCTCAACCTCGACGGCTCGAAGGGGTACCCGATGAGCGTCCGCCCGTGGGACCACCAGCTAAGGCAACCCATCCTTCTGGCTACGGCCAATGCCGTGATGCAGCTTGCCCCCATCGAAGGCTTCCTGCACCAGTTCAACGACCTCGACACGCTGGGGGTAGATGAGCCACAGTCCGTCTGTCGTTTCTGACACGCGGGCGGCCGGTTTGAGCAACATTGTCGAGGGTGCGGCGCCGATGGCCGCCGCGCCGCCGTGGATGGGCAAGGTCACGGTGGCCTGGCCCGCCCACGCTCTCAGGGCGATGCGGGCGATCGTCTGGCGAGAGCTGTTCAAGTTCCTCCGCCAGTACGGCCGCCTCGCCTCGGCGATCGTCCGTCCGGCACTGTGGCTAATCGTCGTAGGCGCGGGGATGTCCCACATCCTGGGCTTCTCGACGAACCCGCCCTATCCGACGCAGACGACGTTCCAGGAGTACATCGTCCCGAGCCTCGTCGCGATGGTCATCCTGTTCAACGGGATGCAGTCGTCGCTGTCGCTCGTCTACGACCGCGAGGTCGGCACGATGCGGCTCCTCCTCACCGCGCCGCTGCCGCGCTGGTACATCCTGTTCTGCAAGCTCGTCGCGGGGACCATCCTTTCGGTCATCCAGTCCTACGCGTTCGTCGCGCTCGCGAGCGCGGTCGGCGTCTGGGTGCCGTGGACGGGCTGGTTCCTCGCCTTGCCGGTGCTGTTCCTGGCCGGCCTGATGATGGGGTCGATCGGCCTCCTTCTCTCGGTCTACATCCGCCAGCTCGAGAACTTCGCCGGGACGATGAACTTCGTCATCTTCCCGATGTTCTTCATCTCACCGTCGCTGTTCCCCATCTGGTTCTTCGAGGAGGCGGGCGCCGATTTCCTCTACTGGGCCGCTTCGGTGAATCCGTTCACCCATGCGATGGAGCTGATCCGCTTCACCGTCTACCGCGAGGCCAATCCGACCGCGCTCTGGGTGGTGATCGGCACGACCGTGGTGTGCTTCGTCCTTGCCGCGATCGCCTACGATCCGCAGCGCGGGCTGCTGCGCCGCCGGGCGCGGAACTAGCCGGCGGCGCGTCGGACGGGGAGGGCACATGTCGAGACTCGGGCTGTCGCTGCTGCTCCTCGCCGCCGCGGCCCTTGCCGGCTGCGGCAGCGGGGACGATGGCGACACCGGCGCCGACACCGCGCCGCCGGCCGTCGCGGCCCAGCCGGTGACGCCGCCGGGAAACCCGGTCATGGAGGCGCTCGAACTCAACGACTGGTATCGCGCGATCCTCGTCGACGGCGCCGCCATCACCGATCCGCACCAGCTCGAAGCGCTCGCGCGGTCCTATTGCGAAGGCCTCACCCTGTGCCGCACCGCGATCTGGTTCGACGTGGCGAACCTCCCGCGGGCGATGCCGGTCGATGCCGACGCGCTGCAGACGCAGGCTTTCGCGTTCGGACGCACGGCGAACGGCGCCGAGAACGTCCTGTGGAACTGCACGCTCTACCCGCAGTTCGAAGCCGAGCACGCCTGCCTGCCGCGGGTCTTTCAGTAGCGCCCCGGAGCTGGCTTCGACGACCTGACCCAATCACCCTCTGAGAGCGTGATCCGTTCAAGTCGGATCACGCTCGTCGCCTAGTTCCTTGATGGAGCATGATCTTTTTCGAAGAACCGGCGTCCACTTCTTCGGATCATGCTCTAGTTCCTTGATGGAGCATGATCTTTTTCGAAGAACCGGCCTCCACTTCTTCGGATCATGCTCTAACGGAACGGGATCGCCGGGACGAGGCCGGGCGCCTGGCCGGCGCCGAGCGGCTGGGGCGGGGGTGTTTCCGGCGGGATGATGAGCCGCGAGAGCGGCTGGGTAAGCCCGGCGATGCGGTAGTCGGGAAGGCGGAACACCCAGTTGCCCGTGCGCTCGGTGATGCCGCGCGCGGTGTCCGCCGCCGGCGTGCCCGCGGGCGCCTCGGCGGTGTAGGCCACCCACACCGTGCCGTCGGCCTCGCCCACGACCAGCGTCAGCACGAGCCCGGGCTCGGTGGTGAAGCGGATAATGCGGGCGTCCGGTCCGAAGGTGACGCTGTCGCGCGGCCGGGCGCCGTCGAAGCTCGTCGAGGCGAGCGCCTGCGTCATGGAGCGGATCGAATCGTCGTCGGTCGTCGATCGCGGCGGGCCGGCGGCCGGATCGACATAGGTCAGCTGGTAGCGGCCGGTCGCGAAGTCGACCTTGGCGGCGTCGAACATCAGCCGGCCGCCCTCGGTGATCGAGACGCGGGCGATCTCGCCGCCGGTCACGTGGACGATCTGGTCGAACCATTCGGAGAGGAAGCCGGGCACGTTCATCTGGCCCTCGACGAGCCATGCGCCGGCCTCGTCCGCCCGCCGCACGAAGGTGCCACCGACGCGGGTGTAGCCGATGCTGGTCGAACGGTGCCCGAAGATGCCGTCGGCGAGCGTCGAGCCGTCGGCGGCGCGTGCGGTCACGCGAAGGCCGGGCGCCGGGTCGTCGCCGCCGGGTGCGCCGACGCCGATGAAGTCGTACCAGTCGGGATTGTCGGTCTTGGGGTCGACGGTGGTCATGGTCGCGAGCGCGGCGAGGACTTCGGCCACCGGCGCCGTCCGAGCGGGATAGTCGCCGAGCTCGAGCGCGACCCAGCTGTCGCCGCGCCGCTCGAGCGTGACGCTGTAGCGCGGCGTCGTCACCGCCACCTGCACCACGTCCGCGGTGCGTTCGGCGAAGTCCGGGAACATCGGGCCACCGCCGACGGCGACCGCTCTGTCGCGGCCCTGCGCCGCGATCACCATGGCGGTCGCCACCGCAATCACGAGGACAGCGATCGAGCAGAGGAGGAGGAAGGCGCGCCGCGACATCGCTCAGGCCTCCGCCGCTGCTGCAGCGATGCGCCGCCGCCGGAGATAGGCGCGGAGACGGAGGCGCCGCCAGGCGAGGGCGGCGAGGCCCACGAGGATCACCAGCACCGGGACGGCGAAGATGTTGACGAGCCGCAGTGTCGTGCTCACCGCATCCAGTTCGCGCCGCAGCGAGCCCTGGACCGCGCGGAGCTCCTGCCGGAGCGTCTCGATCTGGTCGAGATTGGCGTTGATCTCGGACTGCTGCGCCTGGGTCAGAACGCCGATCTCGCCGGCCGGCGTCATCGCCTGGCCGCGAACGGCGGAGAGACGCTCCTCGGTCGCGTCGAGCTCCGCCTGCAGCGCGATCTCGGTGGCGCGGTAGCGGGCCTCCGCTTCCGACTCGATGGCGTCGAGGCGGGTGAACGGCCGGTACAGGAGACCGCGGCTCCGGAGATTGATGAGGTCGACGCCGCCGGTGAGGCTGTCGATCGCGTTGATCACGAACGGGATGTTGTTGTGCGCGAGCTGGCCGTCCGGCGTCAGGTTGACGTCGTCCGCGAGCATGTCGGTGTCGGCGACGACGATGATGCGGATCGGCTGTTCGGACCGCGTGACGAGCGGAAGCGGCGCGGCCGGCGGCGGCGCGTTGGCCGCCGGCGCGGGGACGGGCGGCGGACCCTCGGGGAAGGCGGTGCCGGCCGGGCCGACGATGCGGGCGGCGAGGGTCTGCCTCACGCCGGACGCTGCGAAAGCCGACAGGAGATCGAACGGATTCGTACGGCGGAGGAGCGTGATCTGGTCGATCAGCATGCTCTCCGTCGTCGTATAGACGAGCGGGGTCAGCGTGGTCTCGGCGCCCTCGATCGGCACGATCGACCCGGCCGACTGGATGCGCATCAGCGTCAGCTGGGCGGTGGCGATGTCGTCCGGGTTGATGTTGTCCTGGTCGACGATCAGCCAGGGCAGGTAGTCGACCGTCTGGATCTCGTTTCCGGCCTGGGCGCGGAGGGCGAGCGCCATGTCCGTGTCGCCGACCACCGCGTCCGGCGCCATGCGGACGCCCCACGCGGTCATCAGCCGGTCGAGGCTCGACGACGGGTATTGCGGAACGGTGGGATTGCCGGGCGACGGCGCCGAATGTTCGGCGAGCGGGTCGAGGAAGGCGACGACCGGCCCGCCGCGCATGACGTACTGGTCGATCGCGTAGATCGTATTGTCGGACAGATCGTAGGGGTGGACCAGGACGAGGACGTCGACGTCCTCGGGGATCAGCGTGGCGGTGGGCGCGATCTGCACGAGTTCGTAGTCGTCGCCCAGCATGTTGACGACCGCGCTCGGCGCGCGGCCGATGAGGGCGTTTCCGAAGATGCCGAGGCGGTCGATGATGCCGATCCTCGGCTCCGTCGGGCTGGACAGGCGCGAGATCAGCCGGGTGATGTCGTATTCGAGATAGGCCTCGCGGCCGCCGCCGAAGGCGGGGATCGTCTCGACCTGGTCGACCGAATTGGTGCCGACGAGGCCGATATAGGCCTGCTCGCCGGCGCGGCTGAGCGGGAAGCCGACCAGATCGAACCCGACCGCCTTGTCCTCCTCGGTCGAGTACGGAACCGGGTCGATCCGCTCGAGGCGGATCATGCCGTCGCCGAGGCGCTCATAGGTGCGCAGGAGCTCGCCGACCCGATCGGCGAAGGTCCGAACCTCGGCCGAATCGTTGACGAGGGCGGACGAGAGATAGAACCGCAGCGTGATCGGCTCTTCGAGGCCGGCGATCACCGTCCGCGTCGCGGGCGAGACCGTGTAGAGCCGGTCGGCGGTGAGGTCGATCCGCGCGCCGCCGAGCCCGAGCGACGCCACGAGGTTGACGCCGAAGAAGACGACGATGGCGACGAGTGCGCCGGAGGCGGCGAAGTCGCGCCGGATCTCGACGACCTGGCGGGCGATGAAGAGGAACAGGACGATGAGGCTGAAGAAGAAGACCAGCGAGCGCGGTTCGAGCACGCCGCGCGTCATCCGGCCGAAATGCGTGTAGAGCGAGAATGAGGCGACGAGGTCGACGACCGATTGCGGTGCCCAGCCGGTGATGGCGTTGAGGATGAAGGCAAGGCCGGCGACCATCAGCGCAAGGGCGATCACGACGCCATAGACGAAGGCGACGACCTGGCTCCGCGTGAGCGCCGAGAACGCCGAGGCCGCGGCGAGGAGAGCGCCGGCCATCAGCACCGTGCCGATATAGCCGGCGAGAATGACGCCGTTGTCGGGATCCCCGAGGTAGTTGACCGTGATCCAGATCGGGAAGGTGAGGGCGATCGCGAGCGTGACGAACGCCCATGCCGCGAGGAATTTCCCGATCACGCCCTGCCACGGCGTCACCGGCAGCGTCATCAGGAGCTCGATCGTCCCCTGGCCGCGCTCCTCGGCCCACAGACGCATGCCGACGGCGGGAATGAGGACGACGAGGAGGGCCGGAAGGTAGGTGAAGAACGCGTCGAGCGATGCCTCGCGCTGCTCCATGAAGCCGCCGAAATAGAACGTGGCGGCGGCGGACGCGGCGAGGAAGGCGACGATGAAGACATAGGCGAGCGGCGTCGAGAAATACGCCGCGAATTCACGCCGGGCGATCGTCAGGATCACCCTCATCGGCAGTCACGCCCCGCCATTAGCCGGCTGTCGAACTGCCTTCGCGTGAAGCCGTGGACGACAGGGGCCAGCATGGCAGGAACCGCCGATACTCAGGACGCCGGTGTGAACGATGATCCGCATCTTCCTATCGATGTTGGGCAGCCGCTGACAAGGGAGAAACAGGGACGTCCGGGCCATTTCGCCTCGCCGGCGCGCGTCGGCCCGATCGCGATGGGCAGCGGGCCGATATGATGATAGCGATCTGGGAAATGGTCTTCATGGAGCGCCGGATGCAGTCGTCCGACCGATCGAGAGGCGCGGCCGCCGCGTGCGCCGTGGCCGCAATTGCTACGCTGCTTAGCGTTGCTCCGGCGAGCGCCGGTCACTGGGTGCCGGGCGGCACCTACGACATCGATCGCGCCGTCGTCGTCAGCTTCCTCCGCTTCCTCGCCGAGGACGGGGAGGGCCAGATGAACATCCGCTGCGATGCCCTCGACGGACTGACGGTGGATGTCGGCGTGGCGGGGAATGCGACGCTGCCGCCGGGCACCGCGGTCGGGGACGACGTCCCGGCGACGATCACCTTCTTCGGCGCTTCGCCGGGAACGGTCGTTGCCACCGGCGCGGTGCTCGTCCGCCAGGACGGCGCGGTCGTCGTCGCCCTCGGGCGCGATGCGGCGGCGCCGCTGGCCCCGCTCTTCCTTGCCGCGCCCGAAGGGCTCGAGATCACGATCGCCGGAACGACGCGGCCCGTGCCGATGGCGGATATCGCCGAGCGGATCGTCACCTTCGCCGACCATTGCCAGGGCTGGCCCCGCTAGGGGGCGACGCCCATCAGCAGCCGGAGACCGCCATGCTTCGCCTCATCGCCGCCGCCAGCCTCCTCGTCGCCACCGCGTCGTCCGCCGCGGCGCTCACCATCACGGGGACGGCCGAGGTCATCGATTCGGACCTTCTGGTGATCGACGGCTACCGGGTCTACCTCCTCGGCGTAGAGTCGGTGGAGGCGCAGCAGCTCTGCACGATCGGCACGCAGGCCTGGGAATGCTATCCGGCCGCGGTCCGGCAGTTGCAGACCATCATGTCGGAAGGCGTCGCGACCTGCGAGGTGATCTCCGGACCGAACTTCCTGATGGAGGTCATCGCCCGCTGCACGGTCAACGGCGAGGACGTCGGCGAACGCCTCGTCCGCTCCGGCTTCGCGCTGCCCGTCACCGCCGAGACGGAGGTGTATGCCGAAGCCTTCGCGGCGGCCCAGGCGGCCGGCGTCGGGTTCTGGCAGGGGACGGTGACGCCGCCGGCGGAATGGCGGCGCGCCAACGGCATCCTCGCGGGGCGGCCGCCCTTCCGGCCAGTGGCGCCGTAGGTCGCGCGGCCTCGCGTGCTTCGTCGAGTCGACGCGCTCCGCGCCGGGCATCGGCAATTCGTCGGGCCGATCTTCGTCGAAGCGGGACATCCGCTTCAGGAGCGACGCCGCCTTGAGCGGATCACGCTCTGGTGCTTTGGCGCATTCGGGATCATGCCCGGAGCGACCGCTCGTTTCGCCTCGCCCCGAACGGGGCGAGGGAAACAGGCACGAGTGCAATGGTCGGGCGACGCCAACACGGGATCTTCCGAAGGCGTCACGCCCATCAGTTCGGCGCGAGCTGGTTGTTGGGCATCCGGGCGTTGGTGAAGATGGTGCCGTCCTGGATCGTGTTGCTGAGGATCGCCGAGGTGAGGACGGCGGCGGTGAAGTCGGTCCGCGTCAGGTTCGCGCGGGCGAGGTCCACGTCGTAGAGATAGGCGTCGACGAAGGTGGCGTCGGTGAGGTTCGCGCCGGCCATCCGGGCCTCGCCGAAATAGCCGCCGTCTCCGGTCACGCCGGAAAGGTCCGCCCGCAGAAGCGTCGCCTGGTAGAAATCGGCGGTCAGGAGGTTCGTGCCGACGAGGCTCGCATCCGTGAGCACCGCGTTCTCGAGGTCGCTGCCGGTGAGGTCGGCGCCGTCGAGCGTCGCGCGGATGAGGCGGATGCTGCCCATGAACGCGCCGCGCATCACCGCGCCGGTGAAGTTCGCGCCGCTCGCATCGGCCTCGAACATCAGCACCCGGTCGGCGGTCACGCCCGAAAGGTTGGCGAGGATCAGGTCTGTCTTGTTGAGGTTCGTCGCCGTCAGATTGGCGCCGGAGAGATTGGCCGAGCGGAGGATCGCCCGGTGGAAGCTCGCGTCGCGGAGATCCGCGCCGGAGAGGTCCGCGCCGGTCAGGTTCCGGCGCTGGAGCTGGGCTCCGACGAGGTTGCAGTTGGGGCAGTCGTTCGTGGTGCCGGCAAGGAACGCCGCCTCCCGTTCCTGGGCGCGCGCGGGGGCGACGAGGACGAGGGTTGCCGCGAGAACGGCAAGGACCGAGAGAACACGGCGCGCGGGGTTCATCGAAGCGCCTCGCGCATCACCTGATACATCGCCTCGCAGCGCGCCGGGTCCGGCGCGTTGGCCCAGCCGGTGTCGGCGAGCAGCGTCGTCGTGCAGGCCGTCTCGATGTCGGTCGCCGTGAGCCATTGCTCTTCGAGCCCGATCGCGATGGCGCGGGCATCGGCGAGGGCGAAATCGCGATAGAACAGCATCGCGCACTCGTCGTAATAGACGAACAGGCGGAGGCCCGGCGGCAAGGTGTCGAATGTCGGGCCGTTGATCTTCATGATCAGCCCGTCCTCGACCTCGATCAGCGTATCGGCGCGGTTGTAGATCGCCGTCTGCACCTCGGGGCAGTTCGTGCGGACGCCCTCGATGTAGTATTCGCCCTGATTGTACTCGAAGATCTGCGCGGACGCCGGCGGCGACGCGAGCGCGGCCATTGCGAGGGCCGCGATGCCGAGCGGAAGCACTTTCATGCGGCGACCTCCCTGGATCGTGCGGAATCGCTGCGAGGTCACGGTTGCACCAGTGCTTCGGCGATCACTTCGAGGCGGGTTGAGCTCTCGAAGTAGTTGGGGTTCTCGAGGCCGGTGACAGGATCGTACTGGCGCTGGCCCGGCTTGCGGAAGTAGTGGCGCTCGATCGTGACGTGGCGGCCGTCGACCACCGCGACGCACTGGCGCTTGAGGAAGCGGCCTTCGATCTCCGTCTCGCCCGGCAGCGGATCGAGATCGGTGCAGGTGAAATTGGTGAAGCCGTAGATGCCCATCAGCGCGTCGCCGGCGGCCTCCGCGATCTCGCGGTAGCGCGTCGGCTCGCGCGGGTCGGTGAAGACCCGGTAGCCCTGGACGAGACCGGCGCCGTCGATCAGTAGCGAGAAGATCACCTTGTGGCCGACGAAGACGTTGGCGGCGAACGGGCCGGGCGCGAAGTACTGGGAGCGATAGGCAAGGCCGACATACTCGGTCTCGTCGTCCTCGGTGAACCACACCTCGTAGAGGCCCGTGACCGGATCGGGGCGGCAGCGCGCGAAATCGGCGAAGGAATCGAGCCGGAGGGACGGCGGACCGCCGTTCGTCCCGCAATGGGGGTCGAAATAGCGGGCGGGGATGTCGGCGACGGGCGTCCCCAGCGGCAGTTCCCAGATGCGCGCCTTGAAGTCGTCGACCGGCTGCGGCTGGGCCGATGTCCCGGCGGCCGGGAGGACGAAGGCGGCGGCGAGGAGGAAGGCGGCCGTCGCGTTGGTCGCGCGCGAGGCGAGGCGGATGCTTGGCAAATGTCCATCCTTCTCATGCCCGCCGGCATCGCAAAGGCCGACGCAAGCGGGGATTCGGGTGTGGCCGGGGGGCCGTG
>JADLGL010000074.1 GCA_020849325.1 Bauldia sp.
CCGAGAACTTCGCCTCGACGGATTTCGTCAGCGCATCGGCGCCATAGGCAGGAGCCACGCGCGCGCTTTCGGCAGCGAGCGCAGCGGCGATCTCGGGGGCGCAGCCGGCCCAGTTGTCGGAGGCGAAGTTCATGGGATGGCCTCAATCGCTCAAGGACGTCGGCCAGCGCCGTGCTGCGTGGAGGATTCGGACAATCAAGGTTCGGTCGCCGCGAATGCGATAGGCCACGATGTACGCTGTCCCGACCACGACGAGTTCGCGTGTCCCGGCGATGCGGCCAACTCGGCCGCGGCGTGGGAAGCGCTCCAGTGAGGCAACGCTTTCAAGGATGGAAGCAGCCAGGCGTCCCGCCGCGGCGGGATTGGCAGCCGAGACGTAGTTTCGAATCTCGGTCAAGTCGTCGGTCGCGTCGCGCGACCAGACGGGATCCACCTACTGTCCGACCTTCGGCGGCGGCAATTCGTCGGCGGTCCCCCACGAAGCCAGCCATGCCTTGACCGCTTCGTGCGAGATGACCTCGCCGCGTTCGATCGAAGCCAGCCCCTCCAGGACGGCTGCCGCTTGCCAGTCGCTCGCGTCGACGGCTCCGGCTATCGCTTCGGCCGCCAGGTCTTCTTCACTCCGGCCGGTTTCGGCCGCGATCTTTGCGAGCCTGTCCCTCACGGACTTTTCGACGGGGACTGCAAGGACGGTCGTGCTCATTTCAACGCTCCGAGCGCGTGGCATCCGAACGTATGTGCGTCGCGCCGGTCGGGCAAGCCTGAGGCGTGCTCGGGACGCCTTATCCTCGCTCCGATAGTGCGAGAATCTCCGCGATCTTCCGCGTCGTCGCCCAGTTCCGCATCGTGACCTTCTGGTACAGCGGTTTCTGGGTGATCCGGTTGAGCCAGCTCTTCGTCGCAAGGCCGCTCTTCAGCGAGGGCAGGCGGAAGTAGATGGCGCCAAGCCCGGTCCACGCCGCATCGATCTCGGGCCGGACCTCGACATCCTTCATCGCGGCCTTCGCGGTCACGTCCTTCAGGAACAGAACGTAGTATCGGTACCTCGCATCGTCCGCGCCGAACTCCTTCGGTGCCTCCGCCACGATCTTCGCGAACGCCGCCTTCCCCACCGCGACAACCATCACATCGCGATCGAGCCTGAAATTGTCGGCGAGGAGTTTTTCGACCTTCGCGGCGACGGCGTCGTCCGACAGCGTCGAGTCCACCATCAGATTGCCGGCGAGGCCGTGCGAGACGACGTTCCCGAAGCCGGCCGCCTCGAGGTGCTTCTCGATCTCCGCCATCCCGACCTTGTTCTTCCCGCCGACATTGATGCCGCGGGGGAGGACGACGTAGGTTTTGGGCGGTGTGGTCATCGTCCGTTGAACGCCGTCGGCAGCAGCGCGAGCTGCTGAGTTGAATGAATGCCGCTCGTTGCGTATCTATACACAACGTTGGTGGGACAGGAATGGCGAAGCCGCGCGCACCTCTTCGACCCCGTGAAGTCGCAAGAATGCTGCGTGACGATGGGTTTGGGAGATCAAGCGGCGAGGTCCGGGAGACCACGTCCAGTTCAGCCACTCGGTGAAAGCCGGGAAGGTGAGGCTGGATATGGGAGCGGACCCCATCCCGATAGGGACGCTGCGTTCAATCTACCGCCAGGCTGGTTGGGAATGGTGACGGACATGGCGAGCGCCCACGCACTCATCCACGAGGAAAACGGCATCTACGGCGTCTCTTTTCCCGATTTTCCGGGCTGCATCACCACGGCTCGCGCTGAGGATGATGCGATCCGCAAGGCATCCGAAGTACTTACCTTTCACGTCGCAGGGATGGTTGAGGATGGCGAGCCCCTGCCGCGACTTCGGTCGCTGACGGAACTCCGCTCGGACCCCGAGATTATCGAAGAACTAGCGGACGCCATGATCGCTCTGGTGCCGTTTGAACTTCCTGCCAAAGCCGTGAGGGTCAACATCTCGATGGACTCTACCCTCCTCGACGCGGTTGATCGCGCCGCGGACGCAGCCGGGCAGTCACGCTCGGCCTACCTCGCCGAGGCCGTGCGGGAACGGATCAGGCGCGCCGGCTAGCCACGCCCGCCTTCCCTTGCTGCCCTCGCCAATCCGTGTCATTGTCGGCGGAATAGGACAGGAGTACTGTCCAATTGCGGCGCCGGCTCGGGAGGCGGGCGCCGAACCTTCGGACAAATGCCATGAACGCGATCCTTCGTGACAGCGCGTCCGCGCTGGCTCTCTCCGCTCCGACCGCCTTCGCGCCCTACCGGCTGCCGGGCGCGCCGACGGACGGGGCGTATCGCGCGGACAAGGAACACGATTCCTGCGGCGTCGGCTTCATCGCGAAGCTGACCGACGAGAAGTCGCACAAGATCGTCGAGGACGGGCTGAAGATCCTCGAGAACCTCACCCATCGCGGCGCGACGGGCGCCGATTCCCAGATGGGCGACGGCGCCGGCATGCTGGTGCAGGTGCCGCACCGGTTCTTCGTGGCGGAAGCAAAGCGGCTCGGCTTCGAGCTGCCCGATGCCGGCGAGTACGGCGTCGGCCAGATCTTCATGCCGAAGGATGCCGGCCTCCGCGCCGAGATGGAGAAGCTCGTCGAGGAGACGATCGCCGACGAGAGCCAGCGTTTTCTCGGCTGGCGCGACGTGCCGGTCGACAGCACCGCCATCCCGCCGAGCGTGATCGCGACCGAGCCGTTCCACCGCCAGGTGTTCATCGGCCGCGGCCGCGACTGCCACGACGAGGAGGATTTCGAGCGCCGCCTCTACATCCTCCGGAAGGTCGTCTCGGCGCGGATTTTTGCCCGCTACAGCGGCCTCAACAACGACTTCTACATCTCGTCGATGTCGTGCCGGACGGTCGTCTACAAGGGCATGTTCCTCGCCCGGCAGCTCGGCGCGTACTACCGCGACCTCCACGAGCCGCTGTTCGAATCCGCCCTCGCGCTCGTCCACCAGCGGTTCTCGACCAACACCTTCCCGTCGTGGCGGCTGGCGCACCCCTACCGGATGGTCGCGCACAACGGCGAGATCAACACGGTCCGCGGCAACGTCAACTGGATGCAGGCGCGGCAGGCGAGCGTCGATTCCGAGCTCTACGGCAACGACATCTCGAAGCTGTGGCCGATCTCCTATGAGGGGCAGTCGGACACCGCCTGCTTCGACAACGCGCTCGAATTCCTCGTGCGCGGCGGCTACTCGCTGCCGCACGCGGCGATGATGATGGTGCCCGAGGCCTGGGCCGGCAACCCGCTGATGAGCGAGGAGCGGAAGGCCTTCTACGAGTACCATGCCGCGCTGATGGAGCCGTGGGACGGCCCGGCGGCGATGGCGTTCACCGACGGCCGCCGCATCGGCGCGACCCTCGACCGCAACGGCCTCCGGCCGGCGCGCTATTTCGTGACCAGCGACGGGCTGGTCATCATGGCGTCCGAGGCGGGCGTGCTCGCGCTCGACCAGAAGAAGGTCGTCAAGAAGTGGCGGCTCCAGCCGGGGCTGATGCTCCTGATCGACCTCGACAAGGGCCGCATCGTCCAGGATCAGGAGATCAAGGCGCACCTCGCCGAGGCGCACCCCTACAAGACCTGGCTCGGCCGCACCCAGATCATCCTCGAGGACCTGCCCGAGGTGCCGGCGACGCCGCACCACGACATCCCGCTCCTCGATCGCCAGCAGGCGTTCGGCTACACGCAGGAAGACATCGACATCCTCCTCGAGCCGATGCTCGTCGACGGCGCGGAAGCGACCGGCTCGATGGGCACCGACACGCCGATCTCGGCGCTCTCGGACCGGCCAAAGCTCCTCTACACCTACTTCAAGCAGGCGTTCGCCCAGGTCACCAACCCGCCGATCGATTCGATCCGCGAGGAGCTGGTGATGAGCCTCGTCTCGTTCATCGGTCCGCGGCCGAACCTCTTCGACCTCGAAGGACAGGGGCGGCGGAAGCGGCTCGAGGTGCGCCAGCCGATCCTCACCAATGAGGACCTCGAAAAGATCCGCCGCATCGGCGAGATGGACGACAACCCGTTCCAGTCGAAGACGCTCGACCTCACCTTCTTCACCGAACGCGGGGCGAAGGGCCTCGTCGACGCGATCGACCGGCTGTGCGAGCGCGCCGAGGCGGCCGTCCATGGCGGCAACAACATCATCATCCTGTCGGACCGCAAGGTCTCGCGGGATCGCGCGCCCATCCCGGCGCTGCTCGCGACGGCGGCGGTGCATCACCACCTGATCCGCAAGGGGCTCCGGACCTCCGTCGGCCTCGTCGTCGAGACCGGCGAAGCCCGCGAGATCCATCATTTCTGCTGCCTTGCCGGTTTCGGCGCTGAGGCGATCAACCCCTACCTCGCCTTCGAGACGCTCGAGGCGATGCTGCCCGACCTCGACAAGCCGATCGACGCGCACGAGGCGGTCAAGCACTACATCAAGGCCATCGGCAAGGGCATGCTGAAGGTCATGGCCAAGATGGGCATCTCGACCTACCAGTCCTATTGCGGCGCCCAGATTTTCGACGCCGTCGGCCTTTCGTCGGCTTTCGTCTCGCGCTTCTTCACCGGCACCGCGACCACCATCGAGGGCGTCGGCGTCGAGGAGATCGCCGAGGAGACGATGCGGCGCCACCACGCCGCGTTCGCCGATATCCCGTATCTTCGCGAGAACCTCGACGTCGGCGGCGAGTACCAGTTCCGCATCCGCGGCGAGCACCACGCATGGAACGCGGGGACCGTGCGGGATCTCCAGCATGCGGTGCGCGGCGCGGGCGACCAGGCGGTGACCGACTACAAGTCCTACGCCAGGCGCATCAACGACCAGAGCGAGAAGCTCCTCACCATCCGCGGCCTCTTCGAGATCCGAAAGGCGGAGGATTTCGGCCGGACGCCCGTGCCGCTCGCCGAAGTCGAGCCGGCGAAGGAGATCGTCAAGCGTTTTGCGACCGGCGCGATGAGCTTCGGTTCGATCAGCCGCGAGGCGCATACGACGCTCGCGATCGCCATGAACCGGATCGGCGGCAAGTCGAACACCGGCGAGGGCGGCGAGGAGGCGGATCGCTTCAAGCCGCTCGAAAACGGCGATTCCATGCGCTCGGCGATCAAGCAGGTCGCCTCGGGCCGGTTCGGCGTCACCGCGGAGTACCTCGTCAACTCCGACATGATGCAGATCAAGATGGCCCAGGGCGCGAAGCCCGGCGAAGGCGGCCAGCTGCCCGGCCACAAGGTCGATGCGACGATCGCCAAGGTCCGGCACTCGACGCCGGGCGTCGGCCTCATCTCGCCGCCGCCGCACCACGACATCTATTCGATCGAGGACCTCAAGCAGCTCATCTACGACCTCAAGAACGTGAACCCCGAGGCCGCGGTCTCGGTGAAGCTCGTCTCCGAGGTCGGCGTCGGCACGGTCGCGGCGGGCGTCGCCAAGGCGAAGAGCGACCACGTCACCATCTCGGGCTTCGAGGGCGGCACCGGAGCGTCGCCGCTCACCTCGATCAAGCATGCCGGCTCGCCGTGGGAGATCGGCCTTGCCGAGACGCACCAGACGCTGGTCGCGAACCGGCTGCGCGGCCGCATCGCCGTGCAGGTCGACGGCGGCCTCCGCACCGGCCGTGACGTCGTCATCGGCGCGCTCCTCGGTGCCGACGAGTTCGGCTTCTCGACCGCGCCGCTGATCGCGGCCGGCTGCATCATGATGCGGAAGTGCCACCTCAACACCTGCCCGGTCGGCGTCGCGACGCAGGACCCGGTGCTGCGGCGCCGCTTCACCGGCACGCCGGAGCACGTCGTCAACTTCTTCTTCTTCGTGGCCGAAGAGGTGCGCGAGCTGATGGCTGCGATGGGCTACCGCTCGTTCGGCGAGATGGTGGGCCAGATGCAGATGCTCGATGCCCGCAAGAACGTCGCGCACTGGAAGGCGCACGGGCTCGATTTCAGGAAGCTCTTCTACAAGCCGGCGACGGTTGACGGAGTCGCGATCTCGCACACCGAAACGCAGGACCACGAGCTCGAGAAGGTCCTCGACCAGACGCTCATCAAGGAGTCGTGGCCGGCGCTCGAAGGCAAGCGGCCGGTGAAGCTGACGCACGAGGCGCACAACACCGATCGCACGATCGGCGCCATGCTCTCGGGCGCGGTGGCGAAGCGATACGGCCATGCGGGCCTCCCCGACGACACGATCCACGTCTCGCTCGCCGGCACGGCCGGCCAGAGCTTTGGCGCGTTCCTGGCGCGTGGCGTGACGCTCGACCTCGTCGGCGAAGCCAACGACTATGTCGGAAAAGGCCTCTCGGGCGGGCGCATCGTCGTCCGGCCGCCGGAGGACGGCGCGTTCAAGCCGGAGGAGTCGATCATCGTCGGCAACACCGTGCTCTACGGCGCGATCACCGGCGAAGCCTATTTCCGCGGCGTCGGCGGCGAGCGGTTCGCGGTCCGCAATTCGGGCGCGGTCGCCGTCGTCGAGGGCGCGGGCGACCATTGCTGCGAGTACATGACGGGCGGCGTCGTGGTCGTCCTCGGCCGCACCGGCCGGAATTTTGCCGCCGGCATGTCGGGCGGCATCGCCTACGTGTTCGACGAGGACGGCAGCTTCCGGCAGCGCTGCAACATGGCGATGGTCGAGTTCGAGGCGTTCGATGACGACGAGGAAGACGTGGCGGACGTCGTCCGCGGCGACTTCACGACCATCGCCGAGGTGACGCGCGATCTCTCGTCGGGCGATGCGCGCCGCCTCCGGGTGCTGATCGAGAACCACGCCCGCTACACCGGCTCGACGGTGGCGAAGCGCATCCTCGACGACTGGGCCGCCATGCTGCCGAAGTTCCGGAAGGTGATGCCGACCGAGTTCAAGAAGGCGCTGGCGGCGATGGCGCAGCGCGAGGCCGAGGCGCTTCGCATCCAGGCCGGCGAGTAAGGGACGGTCCGTATCGCGGCTCCCGCCGTGCGGACTGGCAATGGGCCAGCGACCGGATACGATGCCGCCTCCGCCCTCGGGCGGGGCGGGGCGGGGCGGGACGGTGATCGGGGGACGGATGTGAGGGGACGCCGGCTGGGCGGCGGAGTGCTGGGGGTCGTGATGCTCGCCGCGCCGGTGGCGGCAAATGCCGCCGATCCGGCGGCGGTCTATGCCTGGCTCGAGCGCGAGCGGGCGGGCCTCGCGGGCGGCGCCAGCATCGAGCTGGTGCGGATCGAGGAGATCGGCAGCGACGCCACCGTCTTCACGATCCTGTACCTGCCGCAGCGGGACGTTGCCACGGTGACATGCCAGCCGGTGTTCGAATATGGCTGGACCTGCACCATGGTGCGGAACGCGTTCGTTGAACGCGAACTGATGCTGGGCTAGCGATTCGCCCGCGCCGCGCGTTCGAGCCGCGGCAGGCACCGCGGGTCCCGCGAGGGGCCCGAACCTTGCAGTGGGACGACGGCTTCGCCGGCGGATCACGGGAACAGCCCGTCGGAGACGGGTTCGAGACTGGACGAGCTGCCGCTCCCCGCGATTCCGGAGCGGCGCGTGAGCGAAAGACTGAGTGCCTATGGGTAAGGTCACCGGGTTCCTGGAATACGAGCGCACCGACCGGGCTTACGAGCCGGTCGCCGAGCGCATCCAGAACTACGAGGAATTCGTCATCCCGCTGGGAGACGAGGGGACCAGGAAACAGGCGGCGCGCTGCATGGATTGCGGCGTCCCGTTCTGTCACACGGGCTGCCCGGTCAACAACCAGATCCCGGACTGGAACGACCTCGTCTATCACGGCGACTGGCGGCGGGCGCTCGTCAACCTCCAGTCGACCAACAATTTCCCGGAGATCACCGGCCGCATCTGCCCCGCGCCATGCGAGGAGGCCTGCACGCTGAACATCCAGGACACGCCGGTCACCATCAAGACGATCGAGGCGGCGATCGCCGACCGTGGTTTCGACCAGGGCTGGATCGTGCCGGACGTGCCGAAGAGGAAGACCGGCAAGCGGGTCGCGATCGTCGGGTCGGGCCCGGCGGGCCTGGCCGCCGCGCAGCAGCTCGCGCGCGCCGGCCATGACGTCCACGTCTTCGAGAAGAACGCGAAGGCCGGCGGCCTGATGCGCTACGGCATCCCCGACTTCAAGATGGAGAAGATCCACGTCCAGCGCCGCGTCGACCAGATGTCGGCCGAGGGGGTGACGTTCCACTACAACGAGCACATCGGCGTCACGCGGAAGGGCGCCGATCTCGTCCGCGACTTCGACGCGGTGATCCTCGCCGGCGGCGCCGAGAAGGGCCGCGACCTGCCGATCCCCGGCCGCGACCTCGACGGCGTCCACTTCGCGATGGAATTCCTGCCGCAGCAGAACCGGAGAGTCGGCGACGAGCCGCTCAAGACCAACAAGGAAATCCTCGCCACCGGCAAGCACGTCGTCGTCATCGGCGGCGGCGACACGGGCTCCGACTGCATCGGCACTTCGATCCGCCAGGGCGCCCTCTCAGTGACCCAGCTCGAAATCATGCCGTCGCCGCCCGTGAAGCCCAACAAGGGCCTCACCTGGCCCGACTACCCGATGCGCTTCCGCACGTCGTCGAGCCAGGCCGAGGGCGCCGAGCGCCAGTTCGCCGTCACGTCGCTCTCCTTCGAGGGCGTCGGCGGCAAGGTGACCGCCCTCAATTGCGCCCACGTCGGGAAGGACTTCAAGCCGATCCCTGGGACCGAATTCAAGCTGCCGGCCGAGCTCGTGCTGCTCGCGATGGGCTTTGTTTCACCGGTGCACGAGGGGCTCCTCGACGAGCTCAAGACCGAGTTCGACCCGCGCGGCAACGTGAAGGCGAACGACAACGCGTACCAGTCGTCGGTGGCGAAGGTGTTCGCCTGCGGCGACATGCGGCGCGGCCAGTCGCTGGTGGTGTGGGCGATCCGCGAAGGGCGGCAGGCAGCGCACTCGGTCGACAAGTTCCTGATGGGCGAGACGACGCTGCCGCGGTAGGGGCCCGCCCGGCCCCCGCAGCGGAAGAAATCAGAACCGCATCGGCGCCGCCGCAGGCAGGGCGTCGCAGGCGGCGAGGAAAGACGGCACGACGTCGGCGAGGTTCTCCACCGGCGCTTCGATGCGATAATCGCGGCCGAAATCGTCGTGCATCGTGAAGGTGATGCCGGGCGCTGCGGCCAGCGCGGCGAGGAGATCGCGGAGCACGATGTCGTCGCGCGAGCGGAGCCGGTTGTCGCGCGGCTGGGCGGTCCACGGCGAGACGGTGGGCGCTTCGGCGCCGATCGTCATGGTGACGTCGAGGCGGCCGAGGGCGGCGTCGAAAGGGCTGCTCGTCACCAGAAGCACGTACTCCGGCATCGCCGGGCTGGCGTTGTCGCAGATGAAGGCGATGCCGCCGCCATAGGTGGTGCTCCGCGTCAGGAACGCCGTCGCCACGCCGCCCTGCACGTTGCTGCCGAACGTCCAGTCGGCCGCGGCTGCGGTCGGCAGTGCGATCGCCGCGCACGCCAGGACGGCTCCAAGGTACCGGTTTCTCATACAGATCTCCCTTCGGTTCCGCCCTCACGGCCGCATCTTAACCCGGCCTTAACCTTTCCGAGTGCTTACTGTGGAATGTTCAGTCACCTGGACATGTGAGTGGCCTCGTCCACTCTGTTTGACGCCTCCCCTTTCAACTCTCAAGCCGCGCTTTTGCGCGGCTTTTTTCTGGCCGCAGCCCTCCCGGCAAATGCTCTGCACTCGCGCGGATGCGATATCTCGCGTCCCGGCGATGGTGCTATAAGCACGGGGACGGGGACGTCGGGGAATTCAGCATGGCGGACAAAGCCGAAGACCGGGCGGCCGCGCCCGTGGCTTTCGGGCAGCGCTTCGCGGAGTCGGACACGTTCCGCATCCTCTTTCGCGAGGGGATGTCGCTGGTCGAGGAGACCGCCGCCTATCTCGACGGCGAAGGTCGCCGGGATTCGAAGCGGCTCACCCGCATCGGCGGCCTCACCTACGCGACCGAATCGATGCGCCTGACGAGCCGGCTGATGCAGCTGGCGTCGTGGCTCCTCCTCCAGCGCGCGGTCAACGAAGGCGAGATGCATGTCGACCAGGCGCGGCAGGAGCGGGCGAAAGTCCGCCTCCGCGGGTTCGACAGCGGCATGTCCGGCCCCGGCTGGAACGACCTGCCGCCGCCGCTCCGGGAACTCATCGAGCGATCGATGCGCCTCCAGGGCCGCATCCGCCTCCTCGACGAGGCGATCTACCCCGGCGACGGCGGCGCTCCGCCGGCGGCGGAGAACCCGGTGGAGCAGCAGATCGGGCGGCTCGCGGCGGCGTTCGGGTCGAAGTAGGGCGCCTCGCCGGCGGTGCCTCCAGTCGTGTCTTGTGCGGGCTTCATCTCGCCCCGGCAGGGAGAGGTGAAGAAGGGCAGAACCGCCCAAAAACGAAAATGCCCGGCTTTGGGCCGGGCATTCGAACATCGCAGCGATGGAAGGCGCGAAGCCTAGCGCTTCTTCTTCGCCGGGGCCGCGGCGGGGGCGTCGGCGGCGGCCGCCGGGGCGGCGGGGGCGCCGCCCATGAGGCCGGCGAACTTCGAGTTGAAGCGCGACACGCGGCCGCCGCGGTCGAGGAGCTTCTGGTCGCCGCCGGTCCAGGCGGGGTGGGTCTTCGAATCGATGTCGAGGCGGAGGACGTCGCCCTCGGCGCCATAGGTCGAGTAGGTGGTGTACTCGGTCCCGTCGGTCATGATGACCTTGATCGGGTGGTAGTTCGGGTGGATGTCGCTCTTCATGGCCGCGTCCGGAATGTCGGGTGGTGATCGCCCGGCGCGCAAAGGCCCGGCAGGATTGGCGCGACCGTATAGACGAGGCAGCGCCGCCAGGCAAGGCGACGGGGAGCGCCGCGTCGGCGCAGGGCGCTTTCCCGATCGGCTCCCCGCGGCTATGCTCGCGTGCATTCCGGAATCGCCGCCAGAGGGGGGAATTTCCTTGAGCACTGCCCTGACCGCCACGGCCGCCGCGCGGCTCGACCGGCGCGCCTTCCTCCGCGGTACGATGGCCGCCGCCGGCGCCGTCGCGCTCTCGGGCTGCGTTTCGCTCCGCAGCCGCGGGGAGTGGGACGGCATCTACGGTCCGATCACCACCGACCGCTTCCCGATCCCGGCCGTCGACACCAGCATGGTCGACGAGGCCTATCTGCGCCGCACCGTCCGGTACGCCACCACCGAGCCGGTCGGGACGATCGTCGTCGATACGCCGAACTTCTTCGTCTACCACGTGCAGCCCGAGGGCATGGCGGTGCGCTACGGCGCGTCGATGCCGTGGGCGGAGTTCCTGTGGAGCGGCATCGCCACGATCGACCGGAAGACCGAGTGGCCGATCTGGACGCCGACCTCCGGCCAGCTGTCGCGCAACCCGGAATACCGCCAGTGGGCCAATGGCTGGCCGCCCGGCATCGACAACCCGCTCGGCAGCCGCGCCCTCTATCTCTACCAGAACGGCCAGTACACGCTCTGCACGATCTACGGCACGAGCAACCCCACGATCATCGGCCGCGGCGCGTCGAGCGGATGCGTCGGCCTCCTGAACCAGGACATCATCCACCTCTACAACAACACGCCGATCGGCACCCGCGTGGTGATCCTGCCGGTTTAGCCGGGCGCGGCGCTGCCGGCGCCGCCGGTGGGCTCACTCGCTCACCTCGTCCTGAGCGAGACGAGGGGCGCGGACGCTGCGGCTGTCGCCGCAGCGCGAAGCTCTTGCGGGTAGGGTGGATCGAGCGGGCAGGTCTCACCAGCGAAGCCGAAGCCGGTCTGCACCGTTGCCGAGCGCCAGAAGAGCGGCACGAACACATGGACCGGCGTCTGCGTGCCTTGGGCGCGGACGGCAGCGATGAACTCTGCGCCGTAGCGGATGCAGAACTCAGCCGCCGCAACGACGCCTTCCTCGTTGCTGATCGGGCGTGAAAGCTCCAGGATCACGGCGATATCGATCGTGTTGTCCACCTGGACATGATGGACCTCCGTGTACTGGAGAGTCGCGGTCATTCCGCCGGCGGTCGCAAGTTGAAACTCCTGCCCGTCCCGGATCTGCGCCAGGGCTGCATGGCCAACGCCGACGACGAGCACGGCCGCTATCCAGATCGCCCTCACGTGCGTCACCACCTCACTCCGTGAGCTTCAGCTCGATGCGGCGGTTGCGGGCGTAGATATCGGCGGTGGTGCCTTCCTCGAGCGGCTGGTACTCGCCGAAGCCTGCGGCCGCGAGGCGCTCCGGCGAGACGCCCTCGGCCTGCAGGAGTTCCACCACCGAGAGGGCGCGGGCGGTCGAGAGTTCCCAGTTGGAGGCGAACTCGCCGCCGGCGCGCATCGGCTGCGCGTCGGTGTGGCCGTTGACCTGGAGTACCCATGGGATGTCGGCGGGGATTTCGGCCTCGAGCTGGCGGATCGCCGTGGCGAGCTGCACGAGCTGCTGGCGGCCGGCGTCATTGAGCGCGGCCGAGCCGACCTCGAAGAGGACGTCCGACCGGAAGACGAAGCGGTCGCCGACGATCTGGATGTCCTCGCGGTTGCCGAGAATCTCGCTGAGGCGGCCGAAGAAGTCCGACCGGTAGCGCGAAAGCTCCTCGACGCGCTCCTGGAGGGCGAGGTTGAGGCGGGCGCCGAGCTCGGCGATCCGCGCCTCGTTGTCGGCGCGCTGCGTCTCGGCGATGCCGAGGGCGTTTTCGATCGCCGCCAGCTGGGCCCGGAGGGCCGCGATCTGCTGATTGAGGATTTCCACCTGCGACAGCGCGCGCTGGGTGAGGAGCTGCTGGTCGGTCAGCTGCGTGGTGAGCGTCGTCACCTGACCGCCTGCGGCATCGGCCGCGGCCTGGTTCGTCGCGACGACGCCGGCGAGCCGATCGCGCTCACCGACGGCCGTCGCGAGATTCTGCGTCAGCGTCGCGATGGTGGCGGTGAGGTCGGCCTCCTCGGTCCGCTCCATCGCGAGCGTATCGGTGAGCGTCGCGATCTGGTCGCGGAGCTGGTCGAGCAGCGTATCGCGCTCGCCGATCTCCGTGTTGAGGAGGAACTGGACGACCGCGAACACCGACAGGAGGAAGATGAAGACGAGGAGGAGGTTCGACAGGACGTCGACGAAAGCCGGCCAGTAATCGAGACCGCCGCCGCGCCGCCTGCCGCGAGCGCCCGATGCCATCCGCTACTCCGCCGCGGGTTGCTTGAGGGCGTCGGCGATGACCTCGAGGAGGTCGTGGATCTCGCGCTGCTGTTCGGCCTGCGTCTCGACCCAGGAGCGGACGACCTGCTGCTCGCTCCGCATGTGCTGGACGAGCCCCTGGATGCCCTCGGCAAGGTTCGCCATCGCGGTGGTCGTCCGCTGGTTCGAGGCGTTGCCGACCGAACCGCCGGCCTCGGCGACCACGCGCGACAGGCGTTCGAGCGTGACGCGGAGGTCCTCCTGGGTGGCGATGCCGGTCGCGTCCATCGCCGTCGGGTCGAGGTCGGCCACCGTCGACAGCCAGTCCTCGAGGTCGGTGTAGAAGACGTTCTGCGCCTGGCCGGCCTGGAGGTCGAGGAAGCCGAGGATCAGCGAGCCGGCGAGGCCGAACAGCGAGGACGAGAAGGCGATGCCGAGGCCGGCGAGGGGGCCGGCGAGGCCCTCCTTCAGGTTGTCGAAGATGACGGCCGTGTCCCCGCCGGTGACGTCGAGGGCGTTGATGGTGTCGCCGACCGAGCCGACCGTCTCGAGAAGACCCCAGAAGGTGCCGAGGAGGCCGAGGAAGACGAGGAGGCCGGTGAGGTAGCGCGAGATGTCGCGGTTCTCGTCGAGCCGCATCTGGATCGAATCGAGGATCGACCGCATCGTCTGCGTCGAGATCGGCATGCGGCCGATGCGGTCGCCGAGGAGCGAGGCCATCGGCGCCAGCAGCACCGGCGGCCGGTTCACCTCGATGCCGGGCTCGGCGATGCGGAAGGTGTTGACCCAGCGCACCTCGGGGAAGAGGCGCGTCACCTGCCGGAACGACAGCAGGATGCCGATGAGGAGAACGCCGACGATCAGCCCGTTGAGGGGCGGGTTGCCCATGAAGGCGTCGACGGCGGGCTGGAACAGGATCGCGACGACGAAGGCGACGATCACCAGGAAGATGACCATCCGCCACAGATAGACCTGCGGGCTAGCCAGCTTGTAGGGATCGTAGCCCCGCCTGCCGCCGGGTCGTCTCACTGCCACGTGGTCGATCCTCGATTCGTTGGATCAGGATGCACCGCCAATTGTGGCCGAATCGGAACGGCGGCGCGAGGCCAAGTATCGGTCATGCACCGCGCGCTGCGGCAAGTTCGGCGAGCAGGTGGCGCTGGATGGTGTTGTTGCCGACCACGCATGAGCCGTGGCCCAGCATGTCCTTGCCGCCATTGATGTCGCTGACGATGCCGCCGGCCTCCTCGACGAGGAGGAGCCCGCCCGCCATGTCCCACGGCTTCAGGCCTCGCTCCCAATAGCCGTCGAAGCGGCCGGCTGCCACCCAGGCGAGATCGATCGACGCGGCGCCACAGCGGCGGATGCCGGCGGTGCGCTGCATGATGTGCGGCAGCTCGCGGTTGAACTCGGCGTGGCCGGAACGGCCGCGGTTGGGGATGCCGGTGGCGATCACGGCGTCCGCGAGCTCGTTCCGCTTGGCGACGCGGAGGCGGCGGTCGTTGAGGAAGGCGCCCGCGCCGCGCTCGGCGACGAAGAGCTCGTTCGCGACCGGATTGAACACGACGGCGGCGACGATCTGGCCCTCGCGCTCGAGGCCGATCGAGATGGCGAAGATCGGGATGCCGTGGAGGAAGTTCGTGGTGCCGTCGAGCGGATCGATGATCCAGCGGTGCGACTTGTCGGTGCCCGCCTTCGAACCGGTCTCCTCGGTGAGGAAATCATAGCCCGGCCGCGCCTTTTCGAGCTCCGCGATCAGCACCTCGTCGGCGCGGTGGTCGGCGGCGGAGACGAAGTCGGCGGGGCCTTTCACCGACACCTGGAGGTTCTCGACCTCGCCGAAATCGCGCGCAAGGCCGCGGCCGGCTTTCGTCGCCGCATTGACCATGACGTTGAGGAGAGCGCTGCGCGCCATGTTTTTCGCTCGTTCGGACGGGGACGCGCGCTTCTGCACCAGCCGGGCCGTCCCGGCAAGGGAGGGCGGCAATCGGTCCGGTCGGCAGGGGGGCAGTCGGCAGGGGGCAGTCGGCGGTCGGCAGGGGGAAGTTGGGGGGGGGCCTCGTGGCTCTTTCCGATTGCCTACTGCCGACTGCCGATTGCCGCCCGCCCTCCTATCCCCCGAGCCGCGCCGCGGCTTCCGTCGCCGCCGCGCGCTGCTCGTCCGTCAGGCCCGCGAAGAAGTCGCGGAGATAGGGGTCGTCGAGACCGGCGGCGCGGGCGAGGAGGTACCATTTGCCGGCCTCGACCGGATCGGGATCGACGCCGATGCCGAGGGCAATGAGGCGGCCGAAGCGGGCCTGGCCGACGGGGTTGCCGCTGTCGGCGGCGACCTTCAGCCAGCGGGCGGCGGCAAGGTCGTCCTGCGGGCCGCCGATCGCGTTCGCGACGCGGATCGCATAGTCGATCTGGGCGTCGACATAGCCGCCCTCGGCCGCGGCGAGGAGCCAGCGATTGGCGATGACGTCGTTCAGCATTACGCCCTCGCCCTCCATGTAGAGCTGGGCGAGCGCGTATTGCGCGTCGGGCAGGCCGAGCTCGGCGGCGCGGCTGAAATAGCCGACGATCGCCTGGATGTCGCGGAGCGCCGGCTCGGCCTCGATCGCGAGAAGGCCGAGATTGTACATCGCCTCGGCCTGGTCCTGCGCGGCGGCCATCTGGAGGTAGGCGATCGCGCGCTCGCGGTCCGCCGCAACGCCGGTGCCGTCGAGATAGGCGACGCCGATGCGGAGCTGCGCCTCGGCGTTGCCGCCATTGGCAGCGCGCTCGAACCATTGCGCCGCGGCGGCGAGATCCTGCGGGGGGCCGAGCCCCTCGGCATAGAGGATGCCGATGAGCGTCTGGGCCGCCACGTCGCCATCCTCCGCCTGCGGCAGCGCGTAATCGAACGCCTCGCGGTAGAGGCCGCGCTGGTAGGCGCCATAGGCGAGGTCGGGGAGGGGACGGCCGGCGACGGGCGCGGTCGCGGGCGCCGGCGGCGCGGAAGCCGGAGCGGGCGTGTCGACCG
>JADLGL010000075.1 GCA_020849325.1 Bauldia sp.
CATGAAGGGGCCGCGGTCGCAGAGTTCGGCGGCGGCGTTGGCGGCGGCGGCGTCGCTGCCCACGAGGACGAGGTCGACGTCGGGATGGGCGTCGTTCATCCAGTGCGAGAGGGCAAAACCGTTCTTCCCGCCGGGAATGGCGATGTCGCACAGGACGAGATCGACCAGCACTTCCGACCGGTCGAGAACCGCCGCGATCTCGTCGCTGGTCGCCGCCTCGACGACGCGATAGCCGCAGTCGCGCAGATATTGCGCGATCGCGAGGCGGACGAGGACGTCGCCGTCGGCGACGAGGAGGGTGCCGAAGTCCGGCGTCCGGGCGAGTGTCGCGTTCATCCCTGTTTCCCCGTGAGCGTCCTCAGCCGGGCAAGGATGCCGGCGGAATCATAAGGTTTCGGCAGGAAAGCATCGGCGGCGGCGAGCGCCGCCTGGCCGGGGCGTTCGCCCGAGGCGACCAGGATCTTCAGTTCCGGCCAGCGCTGGCGGATGAAGGCCGCAAGTGCGAGGCCGTCCATCGAACCGGGCATCCTGATGTCGGTGAGGACGAGATCGATCGGCACGCCGCTGTCGAGGATCGTCATGGCCTCGTCGGCATTCGACGCCTCGATCACGCCGTAGCCCGCGGCGCGGAGATCCTCGGCCGTCACCAGCCTCAGCAGGACGTCGTCCTCGACGATGAGGACCGACGGACGCTGTGGCTCCGCTCCCGTACCGGTCACCTGAAATGCTGCCGCCACCGTACTCCCCCTCACGTCCGCAAACGCGGACGACGCGGCTCCGGTTCCATCGCGGTGAAACGATGCGACGACGGCCTGAAACCCTGGATTCCTCGTCAGTGCCCGGCGAAGCCGACGACGTCGCCGGCGTCGTCGAGGCGAAAATCCTTCGCCGCCGGGACGCGGGGCAGGCCGGGCATGGTCATGATCTCGCCGGCGAGGACGACGACGAAACCCGCTCCCGCGGAAAGCCGGGCCTCGCGGAGGGTGAGGACATGGCCCGACGGCGCGCCCTTCCGGTGGGGGTCGGTCGAGAAGGAGTATTGCGTCTTGGCGATGCACACCGGGAGGTGGCCGAAGCCGAGCTCCTCGAACCGGCGGAGGCGCTCGACCACCTTCCGGTCGGCGGCGACGTCCGCGGCGCCATAGATGGAGGTGGCGATCGTCCGCACCTTGTCGAGGAGAGGCGCGTCGCTCCCGTAGAGCGGCCGAAAATCCGCGGTGCCGGCATCGGCGAGGGCCGCGACGCGCTCGGCGAGCGCCACGGCACCGGCGCCGCCATCGGCGAAATGGGTGCAGCGGATCGCCTCGACGCCGATCCCCGCGGCAAGATCCCGGAGGAGCGCCACTTCGGCCGGCGTATCGCTCGCGAACTCGTTGACGGCGACGACGGCGGGAACGCCGAACCGCCGCACGTTCTCGACGTGGCGCGCGAGATTGGCGAAGCCGGCTTCGAGCGCCCCGAGGTTTTCCCGGCGAAGGTCCGCCAGCGCCACCCCGCCGTGCATTTTGAGGGCGCGGATCGTCGCTACCACGACGGCGGCGGCGGGGCGGAGGCCGGCCTGCCGGCATTTGATGTCGAAGAATTTTTCGGCGCCGAGGTCGGCGCCGAAGCCCGCCTCGGTGACGACGTAGTCCGCGAGGCGGAGCCCGGCCTTGGTCGCGATCACCGAGTTGCAGCCATGGGCGATGTTGGCGAACGGGCCGCCATGGATGAGCGCCGGGGTGCGCTCGAGGGTCTGGACGAGGTTCGGCAGCAGCGCGTCGCGCAGCAGCACCGCCATGGCCCCGGTCGCCTCGACGTCCGCCGCCGTGACGAGTTTCCGGTCGCGCGTCTCGCCGACGACGATGCGGCCGAGCCGGGTTTCGAGGTCCTTGCGGTCTTCCGCGAGGCACAGGATCGCCATTACCTCGGAGGCCGCGGTGATGTCGAACCCCGTCTCGCGCGGCGCCCCGTTCGCGGTGCCGCCGAGACCGGTGACGATGTCGCGGAGGCCGCGGTCGTTCATGTCGAGGACCCGGCGCCAGGTGACGCGGCGCGGGTCGATCGCCGGCTCGGCACCGAAGTGGACGTGGTTGTCGACGAGCGCGGCGAGGAGGTTGTTGGCCGAGGTGATGGCGTGGAAGTCGCCGGTGAAGTGGAGATTGATGTCCTCCACCGGCACCACCTGCGCCCGACCGCCGCCGGTCGCGCCGCCCTTCATGCCGAAGCACGGGCCGAGCGACGGCTCGCGGAGGCAGATCACGGTCTTGCGGCCGATGCGGTTGAGGGCGTCGCCGAGTCCGATCGAGGTGGTCGTCTTGCCCTCGCCCGCAGGCGTTGGCGTGATCGCGGTGACGAGCACGAGCTTGCCTTCGCTGTCGACGCCCCCGGTCGCGTCGGCGGCGATCTTCGCCTTCCAGGCGCCGTAGGCGTGGACGTCGCCGGGGCGGAGGCCGAGATCGGACGCAATCTCCATGATCGGGCGAGGCGTTGCCGCCCCCACCCAGCCGTTTTCGCCCGTCATGATCCGTCCCCGCTGGCCCCCTGGCGGGGCGTTCTGTACCGTGCCGCTTCCCGGCCGGCGGCGAGTGGTGACAAAGGTGACGAGCAAGGACAAGGCCAGCACGGTCGACGAGGCGGAGATCGCGCGCTTCTCCGCCCTCGCCGGCGAATGGTGGAACCCGAAGGGGAAGATGCGCCCCCTCCACCAGATCAACCCGCTCCGCCTCGGCTTCATCAGGGAAGAGACGTGCCGCCGCTTCGGCCGCGACCCCCGCGGGACCGACACGTTCAGAAGCCTCCGCATCCTCGACATCGGCTGCGGCGGCGGGCTCCTGTCGGAGCCGCTCGCACGGCTCGGCGGCCGCGTGATCGGCGCGGATGCCTCGGCCACCAATATCGAGGTGGCGAAACTCCATGCCGCGGAGAGCGGCCTTGCGATCGACTATCGCGCGACGACCGCCGAGGCGCTGGCCGAAGCGGGCGAGCGGTTCGACGTGGTTCTCGCGATGGAGATCGTCGAGCATGTGCCGGACATGGCGGCCTTCGTCGGCATCTGCGCGTCGATGCTGCGGCCCGGCGGGCTGATGGTGGTCTCGACCCTCAACCGGACGGCCAAAGCCTTCCTGCTTGCCATCGTCGGCGCCGAATACGTACTGCGCTGGCTGCCGCGCGGCACGCACCAGTGGTCGAAATTCGTCACGCCCGACGAACTCCGCGCCGCGTACCTCGCCGGCGACCTCGCACCGGGCCGGCTCGAGGGCCTGGTGTTCGATCCGCTCCGCGCGGAGTGGAAGATGTCGGCGGACACGGACGTGAACTACTTCTTCGCTGCCGACCGTCCGCTACGGATCGCGGGGTAGAGGGCTCAGGTCCCGACCGGGCACACCGATCGGCACTTGAACCGCCCCCTTGCGGGGCGGTCGAACCGGCGCTTTGCCGGTTCGGGTGGGGGCAAGACGCGCGCCGCGTGCCGGGCGAGAGGCCGCGACCCCCGAAGGCGGATGCGCTCCGCTTGCCGCCTTCCGCCTCCCCCACCTTCGATGGGACGGCGGGATGATTCGAACTTTTTTCGCCGACCGATGTCGATTCCGGCGCGGCTCGCCCGTCGTCAGGACAGAGGGGAAGATCACGGTGCGAAACACCGCCGCGCCCTCCGAGAGCAATTCGAGCAAGGATGACGACGATGAAGTTCCTGACATTCGTGAAGTCGCGCGAGAATTTCGGCATGCCGCCGGCCGCGCTCATGGAGGCGATCACGCAGCTCGGCATCGAGAGCAGCAGGAAGGGCGTCCTCGTATCGACCGGCGGCCTGATGCCGAGCTCTGCCGGCGCAACGATCCGCCTGTCGCCGGACGGACGATGGCGGTGAAGGACGGGCCGTTCGCCGAATCGCGCGAGGTGGTCGGCGGCTGGGCGGTCTACGACTGCGCCTCGAAGGAAGAAGCCGTGCAGTACTGCAAGGATTTCCTCGCGGTGCACACCAGGCACTGGCCGATCTGGGAAGGCGAGGTGGAACTCCGCCAGATCATGGAGTTCCCCGGCTCGCAGCTCCCCTGAAAGCCCGAGGCCGGCCGGAAGGGCGCAAGGCGCCACGCCCTTCTCGCCGGCCGCGCTCCACGCCCCGCACCGCGAGGGCGGCGGCAATTCCGTGCCGTCACGGCCTTGCGCCGGGCCTCCTTCATTTCGATATGCTCCCATAGACGCGGGCCAATTTCGGGACGCGTTCCAGAGGGGGCCGACGTGCCGCTTTGGGCGTCGAGCCGTCCGCAAGGAGGCTGAGCTTTGAACATCGAATCCTATTCCGAACGCGTCCGCGGTTTCATTCAGGCGGCGCAGACGGGGGCGCTGACCCGAAACAATCAGCAGTTCACTCCCGAACATCTCCTCAAGGTGCTGCTCGATGATCCGGAAGGCCTCGCCTCCGGGCTCATCCAGCGCGCCGGCGGCCGGCCGCAGCAGGCACTGCAGGCCGTCGACAAGGCGGTCGACGAGCTGCCGAAGGTCAGCGGCGGCGGTGGCGGGCAGCTCTATCTCGCCGGCTCGACCGCAAAGGTCCTCGACCTCGCCGAGCAGCTCGCCAAGAAGGCGGGCGATTCCTTCGTCACCGTGGAGCGTCTCCTCACCGCGCTCGCGATGGAAAAGGACGCGAAGACCGCGCGCATCCTCGCTGACGCCGGCGTGACGCCGCAGGCGCTCAACGCCACCATCAACGAGCTCCGCCAGGGCCGGACCGCCGATTCCGCGTCGGCCGAAAGCCAGTACGAGGCGCTCAAGAAGTATTCCCGCGACCTCACCCAGGATGCGCGCGACGGCAAGCTCGACCCGGTCATCGGCCGCGACGAGGAAATCCGGCGCACGATCCAGGTCCTGTCCCGCCGCACCAAGAACAACCCGGTGCTGATCGGCGAGCCGGGCGTCGGCAAGACCGCGATCACCGAGGGGCTCGCGCTCCGCATCGTCAACGGCGACGTGCCGGAATCGCTGAAGGACAAGCGCCTCCTCGCGCTCGACCTCGGCGCGCTGATCGCCGGCGCGAAATTCCGCGGCGAGTTCGAGGAGCGGCTGAAGGCCGTCCTCAACGAAGTCACGTCCGCCGACGGAAAAATCATCCTCTTCATCGACGAGATGCACACCCTCGTCGGCGCGGGGAAGGCCGACGGGGCGATGGATGCCTCGAACCTCCTCAAGCCGGCGCTCGCCCGCGGCGAACTCCACTGCGTCGGCGCCACCACGCTCGACGAGTATCGGAAGCACGTCGAGAAGGACGCCGCGCTCGCCCGCCGGTTCCAGCCGATCTATGTCGACGAGCCGACGGTCGAGGACACGATCTCGATCCTCCGCGGCATCAAGGAAAAGTACGAGCTCCACCACGGCGTCCGGATCACGGATTCCGCGCTCGTCGCCGCGGCGACGCTGTCGAACCGCTACATCACCAACCGCTTCCTGCCGGACAAGGCGATCGACCTCGTGGACGAGGCCGCGTCGCGGCTCCGCATGCAGGTCGATTCGAAGCCGGAGGCGCTCGACGAGCTCGACCGCCGCATCCTCCAGCTCCAGATCGAGCGCGAGGCGCTGCGGAAGGAGCAGGACGCGGCATCGAAGGACCGTCTCGCCAAGCTCGAGCGCGAGCTGTCGGGCCTCGAGGAAGAGGCCGGCGGGCTCAAGGCGCGCTGGCTCGCCGAGAAGGAGAAGCTGTCGGCCGCCCAGAAGATCAAGGCTGAGCTCGACCAGGCGCGCGCGGAACTCGAAAAGGCGCAGCGGACGGGCGATCTCGCCAAGGCCGGCGAGCTCGCCTATGGCCGCATCCCGGACCTCGAGCGAAATCTCAGGGCGGCCGAGGAAGCCAATGCCGAAAGCGCCGACATGGTCGAGGAGGCGGTGACGCCCGAGCACATCGCCCAGGTCGTCGCGCGCTGGACCGGCATTCCCGTCGACAAGATGCTGGAAGGCGAGCGCGACAAGCTCCTCCGCATGGAGGATGCGCTGGCCGCGCGCGTCGTCGGCCAACCGGAGGCCGTGCATGCGGTGGCGACGGCGGTGCGGCGCTCGCGCGCCGGGCTGCAGGACCCGAACCGGCCGATCGGCTCGTTCATGTTCCTCGGACCGACCGGCGTCGGCAAGACGGAGCTCACCAAGGCCGTCGCGGAATTCCTGTTCGACGACGAGACCGCGATGGTCCGCATCGACATGTCGGAGTTCATGGAGAAGCACTCCGTAGCCCGGCTGATCGGCGCGCCGCCCGGCTATGTCGGCTACGAGGAAGGGGGAGCGCTGACCGAGGCGGTCCGTCGCCGGCCGTACCAGGTGATCCTGTTCGACGAGATCGAGAAGGCCCATCCGGACGTCTTCAACGTCCTCCTCCAGGTGCTCGACGACGGGCGGCTGACGGACGGGCAGGGCCGGACGGTCGACTTCCGCAACACGCTGATCGTCATGACGTCGAATCTCGGCGCCGAACACCTTGCCAGCCTTCGCGACGACGAGGATTCGTCGGCCGCCGAGGCGCTGGTGATGGACGTCGTCCGGGCGCATTTCCGGCCGGAGTTTTTGAACCGGCTCGACGACATCATCCTGTTCCACCGCCTCCGGCGCGCCGACATGGGGAGGATCGTCGACATCCAGCTGGCGCGGCTCACGAAACTCCTCGCCGAGCGGAAGATCACGCTCGAGCTCGACGAATCGGCCCGCGAATGGCTGGCGCGGAAGGGCTACGACCCGGTCTACGGCGCGCGGCCGCTGAAGCGGGTGATCCAGCGCGAAGTGCAGGATCCGCTCGCTGACAAGCTCCTGTCGGGCGAGATCGCCGACGGGGCGACGGTGAAGGTCGTCGGCGGGACGGACCATCTCCTGTTCCGGCCGCGGGGCGCGCGGGCGGAAGCGGCGTAGCCGCTCTTCGCAGCCGATCGAGATTCGAAGGCCGCGGTCAGTGACCGCGGCCTTTTCGTTTCCGCGATTTGCAGGCCCCGCGGCCCGTCGGTTTCTCCTCCCCGCCCGGCGTCGCCCGGGCGGGGAGAGGGGATAGCGGGAGATTCGCTCCGGTCCGAAACGCGGGCGGACCGTGACGGTTGAACCGCCTACGGCGCCGGTGTGGCCGTGGCCACCGTGATACCGAGGAGCGTGTTGATCTCACGGACCTGTGCGTCGAAGGTCGTCAGATTCGTCCCCGAAAGTGTTGTCCCCTCCGGCAGGCGGATACGCAGCGGGTCCACTGTCGAGCCGTTGATGCGGATCTCGTAGTGGAGGTGCGGGCCGGTCGAGAGGCCGGTCGAGCCGACATAGCCGATGATCTGGCCCTGGCGTACCCGTTCGCCCGGCTCGACGATGATCTGCGTCTGGTGGGCGTAGGCGGTCTCGTAGCCGTTGGTGTGCTCGATCCGGGTGTAGTTGCCGTAGCTCGAGCTCCAGCCGGCGGAGACGACGGTGCCGTCGCCGGCGGCCATGATCGGCGTACCGCGGGGGGCCGCGTAGTCGACGCCGGCATGCATCGTGTAGGTGCCGAGGATCGGGTGACGCCGCATGCCGTAGCCCGAACGCATCTCGCCGATGCCGATCGGTTTTCGCATCAGGAACACGTTCGCGCTCCGCCCGTCGGCGTCATAGTAGTCGACGAGGCCGTTGTCGGGGTTCTGGAAGCGGTAGTAGCCGCGCGTCACGCCCGCGGTGGTGACGGACGCGAACAGGATGCCTTCGTTGGCCGCCGCCGGCTCGTCAGGGTCGGGCATGGCGTGGAAGATCTCGATCGAATCGCGCGGGCCGATGCGGCTCTGCATGTCGAGGACGAAGGCGAAGGTCCGGATCAGCTGGGTGATGAGCTCGTCCGGCACCTGCTGCTCGCGCGCGGTGGCGTACATCGCCTCATAGAGCGTCGGGAGACGCCCGGCGACGACCTGCGGGGCGTCGTCGACGATGCCCGCGGGCAGCGCCGGCGGCTCGTCGGCACGGACGTAAACGCCGAGGTCGTTGAGTGCCACCGTCGCCTGGTGCGCGCCGTCGAGATAGATGCTGATCCGGAGCGGACGCTGCACCGCGCCGAGTTCGACCGCCGGCGCGAAGGCGATGCGGACCCGCTGCTGCGGACCGAGCTGCGACAGGTCGACGAGCTGGTCCATCGCCGAGACCACGGCCACGGCGTCCGCATCGGTGACGCCGGCACCGACCAGAATCTGAGCCAGCGACTGTCCGGCCTGCGCGGCGACGAACCGCTCGTCGCGCGACAGGCCGGCGTCGCTCTTCGAAACGAAGGTCGCGTTCTCCGGAATCGACCGGATGTTCGGCGCGGGCTCGGTGAGCATGGGGTCGCCGAACTCGTCGGCGAGGCCGGCATGGGCGAGGGCGGCGACGCGGACCTCGCCGGCCGTGAGGGTGGTTGCGGCCTGGCGGACGAGCGCTTCGACCTCGGCCACCGTCACCGGCGGGCCGACATCGGTGAAGGCGGCGCCGAGCGGGAAGGGCGCCGGCTGCAGCGTGACCTCGCCGTCGGCGGTCAGGCCGTAGAGCTGGTCGCCGGCGATCCCGGGCTCGGCGGTGGTGGCATCGGCGCCGGCCGCGGTCTGGCCGATGATGGCGAGCGGGTCGTAAGCGGGAATGTCGACGGCGGTGACGTCGGCCGTCGCCAGCGTCGCTTCGATGTGGACGAAGGGGCGCTGCTGGATGGTCTCGCGGCCGTCGGCGCGGGTGATGGTGGAGAGCTGCAGCACCTCGCGGGCGGTTGCGGGCGGGGGCTCGGGGATGATGCGGTCGCCCTTCTGGCCGCTCGGCTGGCGCGAGCCGACATAGCCGAGGTCGGCGCTCAGCGGCGCGGTGGCGAGGAGATCCTGGCCGTTCAGCGCCACGAGGAGCGCGCCGCCCATCAGGATGAACGAGGTGAAGCCGGTGAGGACCGTGCCCGACAGCCAGCGCATCGATACGGCGCGGCGGGCGGGGGCGCCGATGGGACGCGGGCCGGTCGAGACGGCAAGCGCCGGCTCGGTCCCGAGGTCCACATAGGTGGCGGCGGCCGCGCCGAGCGCGGAAGGCCTCCGTGTCGCCCCCCTCACAGTCGGATCATCTCCACCCTCTTGCGCGAAGCGCACGCCCGGCCGCCTCGCCAACGCTGGCTGCGGGAGTCCCGCAAGTCAATCGCCCGGCCGGGGCCCTCGGTTGGGGTCGAAGTCCGGCTTCTTTATGGCCCTGGCGTGGCGGCGTGACCGGCGGCGGTGGAAACCGGGCCGAAAGCGCCGGAGAGGAGGGCTTCCGCCCGGTGGACAGGCATTTCGGCCGGCCTGCGACAGGGGCTGCGACAGCGGCGCGACGGCACCGCGACGCTGCCGTGACGCCATTTCGTGGTGGAAAACCGCCCTCCGGAGGCGCATGATGAGCCCTGTCGAGCCGGAAATCGTTGGTTTTCATATGGTTCCCAACGACCTCCGAAATTCTCGCATCGGACCGAAGGATTGGTGTTGACAGGGGGAAGGGCCTCCCCCTATATACCGCAACAACGAGGGCGGCGCTGCCGCAAACGACGGGACGGTTCGTCCTCGAATTCTTCGTTCAAATGAGGCGGGGCCGCAAGGCAGCGCCTCGGCTTTCAGGGGTGGTTAGAGCCGGTCTCCGGCCACCCGACGGCGGAACTTCCGCCGTGTTCTTTGACAAGTGAATACAGAAGAAAGAGAAACGTAGGCGGCGGAGCCCTTGCGGTCTCTCCGGTCCAAGGACTGGAGGACAAACAAGAGACTTCGGCGGCACTACGTTTCTTTCAAGCTCATAGTTACGGGAACGGCGCGCAGGCGACGTTCCGGTGACGATTGTGCTTGGGACTCGTCAAAACGTAGTGACCAAGCCGATCAACCTCTCATTCAAGCTGAGAGTTTGATCCTGGCTCAGAACGAACGCTGGCGGCAGGCCTAACACATGCAAGTCGAACGCTCCGCAAGGGGCGTGGCAGACGGGTGAGTAACGCGTGGGAACGTACCCTTCGGTTCGGAATAACTCAGGGAAACTTGGGACAATACCGGATACGTCCGTGAGGAGAAAGATTTATCGCCGAAGGATCGGCCCGCGTTGGATTAGCTAGTTGGCGGGGTAATGGCCCACCAAGGCGACGATCCATAGCTGGTCTGAGAGGATGATCAGCCACACTGGGACTGAGACACGGCCCAGACTCCTACGGGAGGCAGCAGTGGGGAATATTGGACAATGGGCGAAAGCCTGATCCAGCC
>JADLGL010000076.1 GCA_020849325.1 Bauldia sp.
CCGCCAGCCGGAGTTCCGTCAGGACGACGTCCGCCAGCCGCAGCCGCAGATCATGAGCGAGAATGCCCCGCAGGCCGAAGGCCGCCCCGAGGGTGAGCCGCGCGTCCAGAGCGAGGGCGGCAGTTTCGCTCCGGCCGGCGACCAGCCGCGCTTCCGCTCCCGCGGCCGCCGCTCCGGCCGCGGCCGTCCGCGCCCCGAGGGCGGCGAGTTCGCTCCCGCCGGCGCCGATGCCGGCGCACCCGTCCAGGCGCAGCCCGCCCCGGCTCCGGTCCCGGTCACCGAGGACTGACCGGCGCGCTCCCGCGGCGTCTGGTGCTTCGAGGGGTTCGCCTGTCGGTGTCACAGGCTCGATGCGACCGCCCGTTTCCCTCGCCCCGTTCGGGGCGAGGCAAAATGGTGACGAGGGTGATCTTGAACGGACCACGCTTTGGCGCCGCGGTTGCGGACCGCCGCGGTTGCTCGCTCGGACTTCCGCGGGAATGAACGGTTCCGGGGTCGCCGTCCAATAACGCAACGATTGCCATCGGCGAGAAGCGAAGCGTGGGCTGCGCCGCGTCGCCGGTAACGCGCCAGCGATTGGGGAAAGGCTTCAAAAAAGAAACTCGCGGCGGATGTCGAACGGCGGTTCGGCCGCCCGTCGTCAGGGCAGAGCGGGGCAAGTCCCGCCAACGGCAACCCTGATCCGAAAGCGAGAATCCCATGAGCATCCTCGATACGCGGCGCCGGTGGCTGGCGCTCATCGTCCTCTGCCTCGGCGACCTGATGATCGTCCTCGATACGACGATCGTGAACGTCGCCCTTCCGTCGATCCGCGCCGATCTCGGCTTCTCCGAAACGTCGCTGGTGTGGGTCGTCAACGCCTACACCCTCACTTTCGGCGGCCTCATGCTTCTCGGCGGCCGCCTCGGCGACCTTTTTGGCCATCGAAGGCTGTTTCTGATCGGCCTCGTCGCGTTCACGCTCGCCTCGCTCGCCTGCGGCCTCTCGACCTCGCAGGGGATGCTCGTGGCGGCCCGCGCGGCACAGGGCATCGGCGGCGCGGTGGTGTCGGCCGTGGCGCTGTCGCTGATCATGAACCTCTTCACCGACAACACCGAACGCGTGAAGGCGATGGGCTTCTTCGGCTTCGTCATGGCGGGCGGCGGCACGGTCGGCGTCCTTCTCGGCGGCATCCTCACCGATGCGCTCGACTGGCACTCGATCTTCCTCGTCAACATCCCGATCGGTATCGCCGTGTTCGTGCTCTGCCTCTTCCTCATCCCGCGCGGCGCGGGGCAGGGGAGCGGGCGCGTGGACGTTGCGGGGGCGCTCGCCATCACCGGCGCGCTGATGCTCGCGGTCTATGGCGTCATCAACGAGAGCGTCGTCCCGCTCGTCGGCGCCGTCGTCCTTCTTGCGGCCTTCCTCGTGATCGAAGCGCGGGTGAAGAGCCCGCTGGTGCCGCTCGGGCTCTTCCGCTCGCGGAACCTTGCGACGGCGAACGTCGTCGGCGTCCTGTGGTCGGCCGGCATGTTCGCCTGGTTCTTCCTCTCGGCGCTCTATCTCCAGGTCGTGCTCGGCTACGACCCGCTCGAAGTCGGCCTCGCTTTCCTGCCGGCGAACCTCATCATGGGCGCGTTCTCGCTCGGCCTGTCGGCGAAGATCGTCATGCGCTTCGGCATCAGGGCGCCGCTGTCGGTCGGCCTCGGCCTTGCCGCGCTCGGGCTCCTCACCTTCGCCTTCGCCCCGGTCGGCGGCAGTTTCATCGCCAATGTCCTGCCGGGCATGGTGCTCCTCGGGATCGGCGGCGGCATGGCGTTCAACCCGGTGCTCCTTGCGGCGATGAGCGATGTCGAGCCGAAGGATTCTGGCCTTGCCTCGGGCGTCGTGAACACGTCCTTCATGATGGGCGGCGCGCTCGGCCTTGCGATCCTCGCAAGCCTCGCCGCTTCGCGGAGCGAAAGCCTTGCGGCCGCCGGCGTCGACGCAATCGCCGCGACCAATGGCGGCTACCAGATGGCATTCGTCGCCGGCGCGATCATCGCCGCGCTCGCCGCCATCCTGGCGGCGACGCTCCTTCGCCCCGGCAGGGCGAATGCGGGGCAGGGTGAGGCGGTGCCGGTCCACGCCTGACGGACAGGCTGCGCCGCGGCACTGCGAGGGGCGGTCACCGGGCCGCCCCTTCGGCTTTCCGGCTCGGGCCACTCGAGAAAGTCCGACCGAAGGTCGGGCCGACCAGCGCTACGCTGGTCTTTTCTCGAAGAGTGATGGAATCCCCGCCGTCGCGGGGATGAGCGCAGTGGAGCGCTTCAGGCCGGGGCCTGCGGGACGGCGCAGTTCGGCTGGGCGCCCGCCGGGCGTTTCTGGCGGCGTTTCCGCTCCGCGAACATGTTCTGGATACGGACCAAAACGTCCCTCGGCTCGTAGGGACGGGCCATGAAGGGGCCGCGGTCGCAGAGTTCGGCGGCGGCGTTGGCGGCGGCGGCGTCGCTGCCCACGAGGACGAGGTCGACGTCGGGATGGGCGTCGTTCATCCAGTGCGAGAGGGCAAAACCGTTCTTC
>JADLGL010000077.1 GCA_020849325.1 Bauldia sp.
AATGCCACTCGCCGAGCTCCTCGATCGGCGTCTGCGAGATGAGCCGGAAGAACAGCGCCGGCAGGGCGAAATAGAGGATGAAGAGCTGGAGGCCGGCCAGCCCCTCCTCCGGAATCCGCAGCCACTTTCCGGCGCCGAAGCCGAGGAAGATCAGGCCGAAGAAGGGGAGGGCGAGGGTGGCGATGCCGTCCATCCCTACGTCGCCAATGATGCGCCGTCGTCGGCATCCGGCTCCTGCGCGAAGAACCGTCGCGCGGCCTCGGCCAGGCCCTTCAACGTTCGCCGTTCGAGGTGGACCGTCCCCTCGGCAATCATGCAGCCACCGCGCCGGTACTCCCAGAGTTCGATTCGGAGGTCGATGCCGCCAGTTCCATCGCCAACGCCCTTCATCCGAAGGATGCCGCCGTCGGACTCGTGATACCGCGCGCCCTTCCAGGCGATTGCCTGGGCCGCGATGTCCTCGAAGAACTCAACCCACAGCGATACGTCGTTGTCGTGGAACCCCATGCCGACCGTGACCGGCTGGCCGCGAAAGAGCACCGAGTACGAATTGAACCGCTCGCCAAGCCGATAGACAGCGCGCGGCTGATACATCACGAACGAAACGCGCTTGTCCTTCGATTTGAGGGCAAACGGGACGCTCACCCGGGCTCGCCTACACCGCCGGATCGACCAGCACGGCCCGGAAATCGCTGACATTCGTCCGCGTCGGGCCGGGGTTCACGAGATCGCCGATCGCATCGAACAGCGCGGTGGAATCGTTGTTGGCGAGATGCTTCGCCGGATCGCGGCCGGCCGCCCGCGCCCGCGCCGCGCTCGTCGCATCGACGAACGCGCCGGCCGGATCGGTCGCAAGCCCCGCGCCGCCGTCCGTACCGTCGGTGTCCCCGGCGATGCCGACGATGCGCCGGTCGCCCTCGATCGCGACCGCGAGGCCGAGGGCATATTCCTGGTTCGGTCCTCCCTTGCCGTTACCGACGACCGTCACCGTGCACTCGCCGCCGGAGATGATCGCCGCGCGCCGGCCGGCCGCCGCGAGCTCGCGCGCCATCGCCGCGTGCGCCGCGCCGAGTTCGCGCGCTTCGCCGGTGACGCGGTCGCCTAGGACGATCGGCTCGTAGCCGGCGTCGGCCGCGACCTTCGCCGCCGCGGCCAGCGAGTCCCGCGCGGTAGCGATGATCCTGTAGCTCGAACCCTCGAACACCGGATCGCCGGGTTTCAGCGTCTCGTTCGCCGGATCGCGGAGGGCGGCCAACACCTGCTCCGGCAGCGCCAGCCGGTGGCGCTCGACCACGGCCCGCGCATCGGCAAGCGTCGACGGGTCGGGCACGGTGGGGCCGGAGCCGATGGCGGCCGGAGCGTCGCCGGGGACGTCGGAAATCGCGAGCGTCACCACGCGCGCCGGGAAGGCCGCGGCAGCGAGCTTGCCACCCTTGATCTGCGACAGGTGCCGGCGGACGGTGTTGATCTCGTTGATGTCGGCGCCGGACCGCAGGAGGGCGCGCGACACCGCCTGCTTGTCGGCGAGCGTGAGGCCGGGCGCCGGGAAAGTGAGGTTGGCCGAGGCGCCGCCGGAGAGGAGCACCACGACGAGATCGTCGGCCGTCGCGGCCTTCGCCAGCGCCAGCATCTCGCCCGAAGCGGCGACGCTCGCCTCGTCGGGCAGCGGGTGGCCGGCCTCGCGGCAGGTGAGCGGGTTCGTGTCGGCGCCGTAGCCGTAGCGCGTCACGGCGACGCCGCCGAGCCGGCCGCGGAGCTCGGGGTCGGCGGCGAGATAGTGCCGCACCGCGACGCGCACCATCTCCGCGCCGCCCTTGCCGGCGCCGAACAGGATCAGCCGGCCCGTGGCGGGCGCGGGCGGAAGGTTGGCCGGCACGCAATTGGCGGGCGACGCTGCCGCCACGGCGGCGTCGTAGAGCGCAAAGGCGAGGGCGCGGCGAGCGTCGGCCATGGGTGGTTCCGCGGGCGGGGTGACGGGCAGGATTGGCGCCGTCGCCCGCGGCGCGCCCGCTTTGCCCAGCGATCGCCCATGCGGCGAACGGCGCGATTCCTTAGCCGAACCGCGCCGCGATTGTCATCCCGCGCAAGGCCGCAACGGTCAGCGGAGCGCCGCGGCGATGGTCTCGATGTTGTGCCGCATCATCGCGAGGTAGGTCGGCGCCGGGCCGCCGGGCGGCGACAGCGCATCGGCATAGAGGTCGCCGCCGATCACGGCGCCGGTCTCGGCCGCGATCTGCTCGATGAGCCGCGGGTCGGTCATCGTCTCGATGAAGACGGCGCGGACGCCGGTGGCGCGGATCTGGTCGATCAGCGCGGCGACCGCGGCCGGCGTCGCCTCGGCTTCCGTGCTGACGCCCACCGGCGCGAGGAACGTCAGCCCGTAGGCGTGCGCGAAATAGCCGAAGGCGTCGTGCGACGTGATGATCGTGCGGTTGGCCTCGGGCAGGGCGGTCACGGCCGCGACGATCTCTGCTTCGAGCGCATCGAGCTCGGCGAGATACGCCGCGAGGTTGGCGCGGTAGGCCGCTTCGCCCGCCGGATCGGCCGCGATGAGGGCTTCGGCGATGTTGCTCACGTAGACGCGAACGTTGGCGACGGACTGCCAGGCGTGCGGATCGTCGCCATGCGCGTGATCGGGGTCATCCTCCTCGAAGGGCAGCGGCGTGACGCCGGACGAGGCCATTGTCACCGGCCCGGCGTAGCCGACCGAGGCGACGAGGCGGTCCATCCACGGGTCGAAGCCGAGCCCGTTCGCGAAGACTATCGCGGCGCCTCCCACCGCCCGCGCGTCGCGCGTCCCCGGCTCGAACACGTGGGCGTCGCCGCCCGGCCCGACCAGCGTCGTCACGGCCACTCGATCGCCGCCGATCACCGAGACGAGGTCGCCCAGGATCGTGAACGAAGCCACCGCCTGAAGAGGTGCCTGCGCCATCGCCGGCATTGCGAATGCCCCGAGGACGAGGATCATGCCGGCGAGGGCGCTGCGGCGGGTCACGGCAGGTATGGTCATTTCAAGATCCGTTGGCACTGAAATCGAACGCGAACGAAGCGAGTGTCTTTCGCTTTGACCGGATCAACACTCGAACCTCCCCCCTGCGGGAGGTCGAACCGGCGCTTCGCCGGTTCGGGAGGGGGTTGAACTCACCTCCGGCCACCCAGCGTGAGCCGCCACCCCCTCCGAAGGCGGCAGCGCTCCGCTTGCCGCCTTCCGCCTCCCCGCAAGGGGGAGGCTCGAATGAGCAGACACTCGAGACCCAAGGTGTGCCGACTTCAGGCCGGCACGCCGGCGGGCAGCCGTCGCCGGGTCATCACGCTGCCTTCGCGGCCGACGAGGAGCGACACGAGGTAGGCGACGCCCGAGCAGAGGATCATCGTCGGGCTCGGCGGCAGGTCGAGGTGGAAGGCGAGGAGGAGCCCGGTCACGCAGGACAGCGCCGCGATGACCACCGCCACCACCACGATCGCCCCGACCGACCGCGTCCAGAACCGCGCCGCCGCGGCAGGGAGGATCATGATCCCCACCGCCATCAGCGTTCCCAGCGCATGGAAGCCGGCGACGAGGTTGAGGACGGCGAGCGCGAGGAAGACGTAGTGGACGACGCCGCTCCCCTTGGCGACACGGCGGAGGAAAGCGGGGTCGAGCGCGTCGGCAACGAGGAGGCGGAACAGGAAGGCGAAGGTGAGGAGCGACACGGTCGCGATCGCCGCGAGGAGGATCAGCGCGTCGTCGGGCAGCGCCAGCACGCTGCCGAAGAGGAAATGGAGGAGGTCGAGGTTCGAGCCGCGGAGCGAGACCAGCATCACGCCCGCGGCAAGCGAGATCAGCGTGAAGGCGGCGAGCGAGGCGTCCTCGCGCTGCGTGGTGCGGCGCGACACGGCCGCAGCACCCAGCGCCACCGCCATGCCGGCAACGAGGCCGCCGAACGTCATCGCGGTAAGCGACAGGCCCGCAAGGAGGTAGCCGACCGCGGCGCCCGGCAGGATGCCGTGGGCGATGGCGTCGCCGGTGAGGCTCATCCGGCGCAGGATGAGGAAAGCGCCGATGGGGGCGGCGCCCAGCGCCACGGCGAGCGCCCCGATCAGCGCCTTCCGCATGAAGACGTAGTCGGCGAACGGCGCGATGAGGATGTCGTACATCACGCCACCGTGCCGCTGCGGAACGCGCCGGGCGGCACTTTCGGCACCGGCGCCGGGCCGAGCACGGAGAGGATTTGCGCCGTGGATCCGTAGGTCGCGCGCCCGCCGGCGAGGCGTAGCGTCTGCGGGAAATGCTGGCGCACCTGGTCGAGGTCGTGCAGCGCCACGATCACCGTCCGCCCCTCGGCCGCCCACTGACGGACGAGGCCGACGAGGTCGGCCGTCGTGTCGCGGTCGACGGCGGCGAACGGCTCGTCGAGGAGGATGAGGTCGGCGTCCTCGAGGATGAGGCGGGCGAAGAGCGCGCGCTGGAACTGACCGCCCGAGAGCGCCGCGATCGGCCGCCGCGCCGCGCCGGCAAGGCCGACGAGCCCCAGCGCCCGCTCGATCTCGCCCGACCAGTGCCGGCCGATCTGGACGAAGCCGCCCACCTTCCGCCACAGCCCCATCGCCGCGAGGTCCGCCACCGAGATCGGGAAAGCGCGGTCGATGCCGGAATCCTGCGGCAGGTACGATGTCACGCTGCCGTCGAGGCCGTCCATCGTGCCCGCGAGCGGCCGGAGTTCGCCCGCCATGGCGCGGAGGAGGGTGGATTTTCCGGAGCCGTTCGATCCGATGATCGCCGTGAGCGAACCCGGCGCGACGTCCCAGTCGAGCTGCTCCACCACCGGCCGCGACCCGTAGCCGAGCGCAAGGTTGCGGATCATGATGCGCGGCGCGTCGGTCATAGCGCCCACCAAACGCCGAGCCAGAGCAGCGCCACCACGGCGAGGACGCCGAGGACGCGCTGCCCCGCGCTCGCCCTGAACAGGTCGAGGCCCGGGCGGCGCGGTGCGCTGCTGGGAGGGATGGGAAGCGTCACGGCGGACCGCGGCAATCCGTATGTTGTACGTTTCGTCCTCAGGTCTATGCGTATATTATATCATTCGTCAACCGCGCGGCACCTATGCGGCCAGCGCTCCGCCGAGGAGCAGCACGCCGAAAACCAGCACCGCGAGCGCCGCCGCGATCTCGACGCCACGGAGGACGATCGCGACCCGCCGCGAGCCGCCGCGCGTCAGCCGGATGGCGGTGTCGCGCGCGAGCACCGCGAGGCTGGCGAGAAGCGCGACGGTCACCGCGGTGCCCACCGCCATCACCAGCGTCGACGCGATGCCGGCGGCGTAGACGCCCTGCGCCATGGCGAACACCAGCACGATCAGCGCGCCGGAACACGGCCGGATGCCGACCGCGAGCACCGCCGTCCACGCGCCGCGGAGCGTGAGGGGCCGGCGGAGGAGGGCGGGGTTGGGCGCGTGGAGATGCGTGGCAGCGCCGTGGTCGTGCATCTTGCCGCTGCCATTCCTTCCCAGCACAACACGTTCGGCCCGAAGTGCGCCGGCTGGCTGGACCGGCGTCGCGAGCCGCCGCCCGCCGGCGCCGCCCGCGGGGAGAAGCGCCGCCACGTCGTGGTCGTGCGCATGCCGCGGGCCGCGGAGGCGGGTGACGAGGAGCCAGAGGCCGACGACGACGATCAGCGCGTAGCTGCCGATCTCGAGGATGCGCGTCGCGTCGTTCATCGTGACGGCGGTGACGCGCAGAATGCCCGACGCGATCGTCACCAGCGCGATCGCAACGAGGGCCTGTACGAAGGCCGAAGCGAAGGCGATCAGGATGCCGCGCCGCAGCGTCTCGCCGGAGGCGAGGAGGTAGGCGGAGATCACCGCCTTGCCGTGGCCGGGGCCGGCGGCGTGAAAGATGCCGTAGAGGAAGCTGACGCCGGCGAGGACGAAGAAGGCGCCGCCGTTCTCCTTCAGGGCGCCGAGCGCGTCGGTGAGGGCGCTGTAGAACTGCGTCTGCCATGCGCCAATCTGGGCGAAGATCGGCCCGAACAGGCCGCCGGCCACGGGCGACGCACCGGCCTCCGGCGTCGTGATCCCGAACGGCCCCTGCGCGGCAGCGGCACCCGCAACGACCACCCCCGCAATGCCGAGGACGACGAGCACCGCCCCGCGGCGCGTCAGCCGCCGCATGTCACCACGATGGTGTTGGCAAGGTCGGCCGCCGCGCCGGCGAGGGTCGCGGGGAGGATGCGCTCGTCGGCCGGGATGGCCGCGAGCGCCGCCGCCGTCGCCTGGTCGAGGAAGGGCGGCGGGTAGAAGAGGGCGCCGCAGCCCCGCGGCGGATCGACGAGCGTGATCGGCGCGTCGGTGACGAACTCGTAGGCGACGAAATACTCGGGGTCGAACACGTCGAGCACGGCTTCGCGGGCGATCGTCACCGGCGACGCGGCCGGCAGGGTGAAGAACAGCGTCAGCCGGCCGCCATACATGTCGAGGAAATAGTCCGACGGCGCCGCGAAATCGACCGACGCGCCGTCGACGGTCAGCCAGGTGAAGAAGCCGTACTCGGCGAGCGAATCGACGTTGATCTGCGCCAGCGGCGCGAGCTCCGCCCGCGTCAGCACACCGTGATTGTTGGCGTCGAGGCCCTGCACGGCATAGGCGGAAAAAGCCTCGTCGAACTGCCAGATGTGGCGGACCGCGGTGAGCGCGCCGCCGGCATCGAACACCATCTCCGCCTTGGCGGTGACGAAGACGTGCGGATGCGCGAGCGCCGGGCTGGCGGCGAGGAGAGCGGCGAGCGCGAGGGCGGGTCCCGAAAGCCGTGTCACCGCTGCATTCCTCCGCTCACCATTCGCGAGGGTTCGTTTGAAATCGGGCATCTTTGCGATGATATGAGGGGGCAGAGGAGATTCCCCGTGCGACCGATTTCGTCCCCCGTCCGGAGAACACCATGACGCGCCCGCGGACGCTCGCCGCCCGTGGTCCGGTCTACGGAGCGCTCCGCTCCGCCGGCGCGCCGATGACGGCGTACCAGATTCTCGACGCCGTCCGCGACCAGGGCATCACCGCGCCGCCGACGGTCTACAGGGCGCTCAACCGCCTCGTCGACGAGGGGCTCGCCCACCGGGTGGAGTCGCTGAACGCCTACGTCGCCTGCATCCACTCCCGCCACGGCGATTCCGCCGCGATCTTTTCGATCTGCGAGAACTGCGGCACGGTGGCGGAGCTGGAATCCGCGGATGCCGTCGCCGGCCTCAGGGAAGCCGCCACGGGCCGCGGTTTTCGCGTCGAGCGGATGACGGCCGAGGTCCGTGGCCTGTGCGGCGTGTGCGTGGAAGACCCGAAGGCGCTCGCCGCCAGCGAGGCGCGGAACGGCCATGACGGGCACGATCACGATCATTGAGCGGGTGTCGCGCCGTCGCCGCGACAGCGTCACGACGCTGCTCCACCCTCACTACCCCGTCATTGCCGGGCTCGACCGGCAACCCATGATGGCCCTCGACGCGGGCGATCGATGATGGCGCAAGTGCCTCATCGCCCAGCCTAAATGGCGAGTCATCATGGGTCCCGGGTCGAGCCCCGGGAGATGACGATGGGGGTGGCTCACTCTCCCGACTGACGCTTTGGTACCGGGCGGTCCGCCTTCGAGCCGCCGACGGGCGTGTCGGTCAGTGCCACAGCCCCAGCACCAGCCCGATCACCACGAACTCCATCGTGTGGAAGCCGGTGTTGATCGCCCAGAGCAGAAAACTCTTCCGCTCGAAGAGGTAGTTGATGCCGAGGCTCGTCCCGACGAACCCCAGCCCGATCACGAGCGCCGCAACCAGCGCATCGCCGAGCTCGGGGTCGGGTCCGAGCCATGCTGCGAACAGCACCGCGGCGACCACCGACAGGGCGAAGGCGAGGCCGAAGACGATGGCGAAGTTGGAGCTTCGGATGTCGACGTCCGAAATGCCCACTTCGCGCTGCCACACCCTGCTGAAGAGGACCGGCGAGTACCACACCGATCCCACCACGAGATTGCCGACGGCGGCGCCGACAAGCGCCGCAAGCCAGTTGATGTCGAAGTCGAGCATGTTCGTCTAAGCCCCCGTTGAAGCGAGTTCCCGTACCCGTTGCAGAATCGCGAAATGCTGCCGGAGCGAGTCCGTCCCGCGATCGAAGAAGGCGACGTCGCGATGCGTCCGCGCCTGCATCACGCCGCCCTCCATCGTCGTGAGAACGAACTCGGCGAGCGCCCGGCGATCGAGGTCGGCCGGGAGACGGTGCGAGGCGGCGTCGAGGCAGCCTTCGATCGCCATCGTCCAGGCGTTGAAATTGGCCGACAGGAGTTCGCGCACCTTGGGGTCCGGCTCGTGCAGTTCGAGCGCGAGGCTGCCGATCGGGCAGCCATAGGTGGCTTCGGTGTCGACGAGCATGCCGCGATAGGCGGCGAGAAGGGCGAAGATTCGGTCGATCGGGTCGTCGACGCCGGCCCAGGCCGGGTCGATGAGCATCGGATAAATGCCTTCGCGGTACGCCTCGAGGACGCCGACGAGGACGTCCTGCTTGCCAGGGAAGAAGTGATAGAGGCTGCCGGAGTTGACCTGCGACCGGCTCAGGATGTCGGCCACCGACGTCGAGTTGAAACCCTTGGTCGCGAACAGGTCCATGGCCGCCACGATGATCCTCGTCCGTGTATCCACACTACGCCTCGATTGATTGAGCGTTCAACTAAGAGCCTGTGGACAACGCGGTCAAGCCAGCGCCCTGAGGCGTGATCAGTCCTGCTCGTGCCGGAACGGCGCGTGCTCCGAGAGCATCTCGACATCGGCGGCGGATTGCTCGCGCTCGCGCACGAGATACGCCGCGATGGCGTCGCGATAGCGGGGGTCGGCGATCCAGTGGGCGGAATAGGTGGGGGTCGGCATGTAGCCGCGGGCAAGCTTGTGCTCCCCCTGCGCGCCGGCTTCGACGCGTTTCAGGCCGTGCGCGATGCCCCAGTCGATGGCCTGATAGTAGCAGACCTCGAAGTGGAGGAACGGGTGGTGCTCGATGGCGCCCCAGTAGCGGCCGAACAGCGTCTCCGAGCCGATGAAGTTGAGCGCGCCGGCGATGTAGCGGCCGTCGCGTTTTGCCATGATGAGGAGGATCCGGTCCGCCATCCGCTCGCCGACGAGGGCGAAGAAGCGGCGGTTGAGGTAGGGCGAACCCCACTTCCGGCCCCCCGTATCCATGTAGAAGGCGAAGAACGCGTCCCACGCCTCCTCGGTGATCGACGGTCCCGTCAGGAATTCGACCGAGATGCCGTTCGCCAGCGCCTCGCGTCGCTCGCGGTGGACCGCCTTCCGCTTCCGCGAGGCGAAGGTCGACAGGAAATCCTCGAAGTCGCGGTAGCCGGGATTCTCGAAACGGAACTGCGCGTCGGTGCGCTTGAGGTAGCCGACCGAGGCGCACAGATTCCATTCGTCCTCGGGCATGAACGTCACGTGCACCGAGGACAGGTGTCCGTTGGCGGCGACCGCGGTGGCGCCTTCCGCGAGGGCACGGGCCGCGCCGGTGTCGCCCGGCCGGACCAGAAGGCGCCGGCCCGTGGCCGGCGTGAACGGCACCGCGGCCTGAAGCTTCGGGTAGTACCGCGCGCCATTCCGCTGGAACGCTTCGGCCCAGCCATGGTCGAAGACGTACTCGCCCATCGAGTGCGTCTTGAGGTAGGCCGGCATGATGCCGGCAAGGCCGCCGGCGCCTTCGTCGAGGAGGACGTGGCTCGGCGTCCAGCCGGTCTTCCGGCCCGTGCTGCCGGACTGGTCGAGGCAGTCGAGGAAATCGAACGACAGGAACGGGTTGTAGGGGAGGGCGCCCGGACTGCCGCCGGCGAGCGGCGCATCGCTCGGCCAGCCCGGATTGGCGAGCGCATCCCATGCGGCGCGGCCGACCTCCGCCACGCCGGCGACGGTGCGGATGGTGGCGGGCCGGACGGCGGCGGTCGAGTCCTTCAGCATCGCCTAGAGATGCGACGGGATTCAGTCCGCCTCAAGGACGGCATCGATCAGGATGGCGGCATCGAGCGGCAGGCTCGCCGCGACCAGCACCGAGCGCGTGTGCCGCCCGCGATCGCCGAACACCGACACGAACAACTCCGATGCGCCGTCGAGCACCTTGTGTGGCTCGGTGAAACTGTCGATGCCGGAGACGAACCCGGTCAGCCGCGCCACCTGCTTCACCCGGTCGAGCCGGCCGAGCGCGACCTTCGCCTGGGCGAGGAGGTTGATCGCCGCGAGCCGCGCCGCCTCGCGGCCCTGTTCGACCGTGAGGTCGCGGCCGAGCTTCCCCTTGAAGGCGAGGCCGTTCGGCCCTACCGGCAACTGGCCGGCGATGAAGAACAGGCCGCCGGCGCGCACGGTCGGGACGTAGTTCGCGGCCGGCGCCGCCGGCGTCGGCAGGACGATGCCGAGGGCGGCGAGGCGGTCTTCGGGCGATTCGGGCAGCGTCATGGTCTCGATCCCCTGGCGGGTGCCCGCGGCGTCGGGCACCGAACGTTTGCCGCACCCGCGCGTGCGATGGTATAGCGCGCGCGGCCGGTTTCGCTTGGCGACGCCGTGCGAAATCAGGGTTTCCAATGTCCGTCGATACCGCCACCGTCAAGCGCGTCGCGCGCCTCGCCCGCATTGCCGTCACCGATGACGAGGCGGAGGCGCTGAAGGGTTCGCTCAACGGCATCCTCGATTTCGTCGAGCAGCTGAACGAGGTCGACGTCACCGGCGTCGAGCCGATGACCTCGGTCCAGCCGATGAAGCTCCGCCGCCGGAAGGACAACGTCACCGACGGCTTCATGGCCGCCAAGGTCACCGGCAATGCGCCCGAGACCGAGGACAATTTCTTCCTCGTGCCGAAGGTGGTGGAGTAGGCGATGGCGCCGCGGCCGGCCGCCGGCTTCGCCCGGCGTGGTGCATTCCTCGACTATCCCGACAGCGGCTGGTCGCGCTTTTACGAGAAACGTCTCCGATGACCGCTGAACTCACCGGCCTCTCGATCGCCGCGCTCCGCGACGGCTATGCGAAGAAGTCCTTCTCGCCCGTCGAAGTCGTCGACGCCTATGTCGCCGCCGTCGATGGCGCGAAGGCCCTCAACGCCTACGTCGCGACGACGCCCGATCGCGCCCGCGCCGACGCCAAAGCCTCGGAAGAGCGCATATCAGCCGGCACCGCCCGGCCGCTCGAAGGCATCCCCCTCGGCATCAAGGACCTCTTCGCCACCGAGGGCGTCCACACCCAGGCCGCGAGCCACATCCTCGACGGCTTCAAGCCTTTCTACGAATCGACCATCACGGCCCGTCTCTTCGGCGACGGCGCGACGATGCTCGGCAAGCTCAACATGGACGAGTTCGCCATGGGCTCGTCGAACGAGACGTCGTTCTACGGCCCGGTCGTGAACCCGTGGCGTGCCGGCGGTGGGAGTTCCAACGCGGCGCTCGTTCCCGGCGGGTCCTCGGGCGGATCCTCGGCGGCCGTCGCCGCGAACCTCTGCGCCGGCGCCACCGCGACCGACACCGGCGGCTCGATCCGCCAGCCTGCCGCCTTCACCGGCACCGTCGGCATCAAGCCCACCTACGGCCGCTGCTCCCGCTGGGGCACCGTCGCCTTCGCCTCGTCGCTCGACCAGGCCGGCCCGATCGCCCGCACCGTCCGCGACGCCGCGATCATGCTCCGCTCGATGGCCGGCTTCGACCCGAAGGACTCGACCTCGGCCGACATCCCGGTGCCGGACTACGAGGCCGCCATTGGTCGCGGCATGAAGGGGAAGCGCATCGGCATCCCGAAGGAATACCGCGTCGACGGCATGCCGGAGGAGATCGAGGCGCTGTGGGCGAAGGGGAGGGCGATGCTTGCCGACGCGGGCGCCGAGCTCGTCGACATCAGCCTGCCGCACACGAAATACGCCCTGCCGGCCTACTACATCGTGGCGCCCGCCGAAGCCTCGTCGAACCTCGCCCGCTATGACGGCGTCCGCTATGGCCTCAGAGTCCCCGGCCGCGACGTGATCTCGATGTACGAAAACACCCGCGCCGCCGGCTTCGGCACCGAGGTGAAGCGGCGCATCATGATCGGCACCTACGTGCTGTCGGCCGGCTACTACGACGCCTATTACCTCCGGGCCCAGAAGGTCCGGACGCTGATAAAGCGCGACTTCGAAACGGTCTTCGCGGATGGCATCGATGCGATCCTCACGCCCGCCACGCCGTCCTCGGCCTTCGGCGTCGGCGAGATGTCGAAGGCGTCGCCCATCGAGATGTACCTCAACGACATCTTCACCGTGACCGCCAACATGGCCGGCCTGCCGGCGATGGCCGTCCCCGCCGGCCTCGACGGCAGACAGCTCCCGCTCGGCCTCCAGCTCATCGGCCGCCCGTTCGAGGAGGAGACCCTCTTCGCCGCGGCGCAGGTGATCGAGGACGCCGCGGGTACGTTCTCGCCGAAGCGCTGGTGGTAGCAGTGTTCGGCTTTCGCCTTCACTCCGCTCATCCCCGCGAAGGCGGGGACCCATCTCGCTTCGCGAGAAGCCGGGCCTTCGGCCCGACATCCTCTTTTGGATGGGTTCCCGCCTTCGCGGGAATGAGCGGTCTTGAGGGGGAGAGAACAACATGAACGCTGCGGACTTCGTGAAGGTGCCCGCCAATGCGGCGGTTCCCGATGGGCTCGCTGGTCCGCTCCTCGGCCTTTGGCACGCCGGCCGCGGCCACTGGGAAGCCGCCCACGACGCCGTCCGCCTCGACGAGAGCGCCGACGCTGCGTGGGTCCACGCCCACCTCCACCGCATCGAGGGCGACCTCGACAACGCCCGCTACTGGTACGGCCAGGCCGGCCGGCCCTACACGACGGAGCCGCTCGAAACGGAGCGGGCCAGGATCGCCGCGGCGCTGTTGAGTACCTAATCCAGTCTGGCGGCGAAACGCGCCGAAGGCCATCCCTTGCGCAAGGCTCGCTCGACACGCGCGACCAGTTGTAACTATCAGAAAAAGGTACTACATATCAACATAGTTCCTGACGGAGTTGTCGACCGTGAGCAAATACGAACCGCTGGGCGACTTCCTTCGGTCGCAATACGGCGACGAGGTTCGGGTCCGCTTCGCCGAGATCGAGCGCATCCTCGGCTTTCCGTTGCCCCCGTCGGCGCGGGCGCATCGGCCGTGGTGGTCCAACAACCCGGACAACAGCGCAATCACGAAGGTCTGGCTCAACGCGGGGTTCCGGACGGAGCAGGTCGACATGGCGGGCGAGACACTCGTGTTCGTCCGGGCGAAGAAGGAGGAGGCCATGACTGTGGGATTTGGCGAAGCGGGCGCCGCGGCGCCCGTGGCGAGCGTGAAGCGGTTGCCGCCGCACCCGGCGATCGGCGCGATGAAGGGGATGATCACGATCATGCCCGGCGTCGACCTCACCGAGCCCACCCATCCGGAGTGGGCGGACATGCTCGACGACCCGAACTGGTCGGTCGGCGGCCTCGACGATCCGAAGCCGCGCGACCGATGAGGCCGCCGATCCTTCTCGATACGTGCGCCCTCATCTTCATGGTCGAGGGTGACCTTTCGGCGGCTGCCGGTCGGGTGCTCGCCGAGGCGACCGCGTCCGATCGCACCATCCTCGCCTCGCCCGTCTCGGCGTGGGAGATCGGCCAACTCGTGGCGCGGGGCCGCATTCGGATCTCCGCCGACCCCGCGGCGTGGTTCGCCCGCGCCGCGTCCCTCCCGGGAATTGCGGTGTCCCGCCTCCCGACCGACGTTCTCGTTGCCTCGTCCTTCCTGCCGGGCACGGCGCCGCGCGATCCCGTCGACAGGATCATGATCGCATGCGCACGGGCGACGGGCGCGGCGCTGATGACCCGCGACCGGCTGATTCTCGCCTACGGCGCGGAGGGGCACGTCGCGACGATCGGGTGTTGAGGGTTCGGGTCGCCGGCCGACCTTCGCCTGCCCGTTGCGTGTGGTCGGCTGCAACCCCATACCCGCTCTTCCCGGCGAAAGCCGGGATAGGCTCCCAAGGGAAAGAGCCAGTTCTGGGGGCCGCATGGATCCCAGCTTGAAAGCCGGGAGGAGCGGTGTTGGTCGAGGCCGTGTGCCCCCGTCCGCTCTGGAGTGCGACGGACGCTATATCAGCGCTCGCCCGCCTTGATTCCTCCCGTCCCCCTCGACTAAGCCTCCGCACATGACCCTCGGTGCACGCGTCGCAGACCCAAAGCAGTTCCTCAAGGGCGCCACCGGCGACTGGGAGGTGGTCGTCGGCATGGAGGTCCATGCGCAGGTGACGTCGAACGCAAAGCTGTTCTCCGGGGCCTCGACCGAGTTCGGCGGCGCGCCGAACGACCATGTGTCGTTCGTCGATGCGGCGATGCCGGGCATGCTGCCGGTCATCAACGGGAAGTGCGTCGAGCAGGCGGTGAAGACGGGGCTCGGCCTCAAGGCGGAGATCAACCTCCGCAGCGTGTTCGACCGGAAGAACTATTTCTATCCGGACCTGCCGCAGGGCTACCAGATCTCGCAGTTCAAGCAGCCGATCGTGGGTGAGGGCGAGGTGACGGTCGACCTCACCGACGGCACGTCGATCAGGGTCGGCATCGAGCGCCTGCACCTCGAGCAGGACGCCGGCAAGTCGATCCACGACCAGCACCCGTCGAAGAGCTTCGTCGACCTCAACCGCTCCGGCGTCGCGCTGATGGAGATCGTCTCGCGCCCCGACATCCGCTCGGCCGATGAGGCGCGCGCGTACCTCACCAAGCTCCGCACGATCCTTCGCTATCTCGGCACCTGCGACGGCAACATGGAGGAGGGCTCCCTCCGTGCCGACGTGAATGTCTCGGTGCGGAAGCCCGGCGGGCCGCTCGGGACGCGCTGCGAGATCAAGAACGTCAACTCGATCCGCTTCGTCGGCCAGGCCGTCGAGAAGGAAGCGCGCCGCCAGATCGGCATCATCGAGGACGGCGGCAGGATCGACCAGGAGACGCGCCTCTTCGACCCGGTGAAGGGCGAGACGCGGTCGATGCGCTCGAAGGAAGAGGCGCACGACTACCGCTACTTCCCCGACCCCGACCTCCTGCCGCTCGAGATCGAGCAGGTGTGGGTCGACGACATCGCAAAAAACCTGCCGGAGCTGCCCGACGACAAGAAGGCGCGCTTCGTGTCGAGCTACGGCCTGTCGCCCTACGACGCGGGTGTTCTCGTCGGCGAGCAGGTCTCCGCCGACTATTTCGAGGCGACCGCGAAGGGCCGTGACGCCAAGGCCGCCGCGAACTGGGTGATCAACGAGCTGTTCGGCCGGCTCAACAAGGAAGGCAAGTCGATCGAGACGAGCCCGATCGCGCCGGCCCAGCTCGGCGGCCTCATCGACCTCATCGGCACCGGCACCATCTCCGGCAAGATCGCCAAGGACGTCTTCGAGATCCTCTGGACCGAAGGCGGCGACCCCGCCGCCATCGTCAGGGATCGCGGCATGACGCAGGTCACCGACACCTCGGCGATCGAGGCGGTGATCGATCAGGTCATCGCTGCCAACCCCGACAAGGTGGAGCAGGCGAAGGCGAAGCCGACGCTCCTCGGCTGGTTCGTCGGCCAGGTGATGAAGCAGTCCGGCGGCAAGGCTGCCCCCGGCGCGGTCAACGACATCCTCAAGCGGAAGCTGGGAATCTAGGCTGGCGTATCGGTCAGTTGAACACCGGCCCCGTCTGGGCCGGCGTCACCGTGAGCTGGACGAAAACCTCCCGCCCCGCCGCCACCGGCTGCGCGGCCGTCACGATCTCGATCACCGCAATCGTGTCGCCGCCTGGCGAC
>JADLGL010000078.1 GCA_020849325.1 Bauldia sp.
GCCGGGGCACGGGAGGCGCCGGTGCGGGGGGACTGCATCGGGCGGGACTGGCCGTAGTCGCCGCCGCCTTCCGCGAAGTCCTCGCCACCGCCGCCCGCGCCGGGACGGCCGTCGAGCATCGTCAGGACGGCGTTGAAGCCCTGGAGGACGACCTCGGTGGTGTAGCGCTCCTGACCGGACTGGTCCTCCCATTTCCGTGTCTGGAGAGCACCTTCGAGGTAAACCTTCGAGCCCTTCTTGAGGTACTGTTCGGCGATCTTGGCAAGGCCCTCGGAGAAGATCACGACGCGGTGCCATTCCGTGCGCTCGCGGCGTTCGCCGCTGTTCTTGTCGCGCCAGGTGTCGGTGGTCGCGAGGCGGAGATTGGCGATGGGACGGCCGTCCTGCGTCCGCCGGATTTCCGGGTCGGCGCCGAGATTGCCGATGAGAATGACCTTGTTGACGCTGCCAGCCATGGCACGATCCCCGCGTTGGTGTGTCGACCTCTCCCTCGACCCAAGGGAGCGCTCCACCGCGGCGGACCCTAGCCGCTCCCGCCCATGCGAGTCGCGCGGTCAAACGGCCTTATCAACAGCGGCCCCGTTGCCGCCCCGGTGTTCTTTTTTTGTTCTAGGGTGGTGCGCGGGGCGAGTCAAGGCGGGTCGGTCCGCTGTTCGATCGCGACCGCAGCGCTCGTCGACGGCAGCGCCGCGGGCGGAGCGGAGCGGCGCCGGCGCTTCTTCCATTCGCGCTCGACGCGGCGGCGGTTCTTCACGATCCGGCGCATCGTCCACCACCAGAGGTGCCGGTAGTGCCGGTGCAGCCAGCCGCGGATCGGGGGCGGCAGGAGCGAGAACAGGAACGGCGCGATCTGCTTCAGGCCGTTGCCGGCGGCGGTGTGGGCGAGCCAGCGGATCGCCGCGAAGCCGACCGTCGATTTCGCGAGGAACGGAACGAGCGCGACGATCCAGAGGATGCTGCCGGAGAGGATCATTGCCCCAAGGACGAACACGACGAGGAGGAGCCCGACGAACGTCGTCAGCCACACCGGCGCGACGCTCCAGCCCCATTTCACCTTCGCCCAGACACGCCCGAACCAGTGCCGGATACGGCGAAGGCCCAGCAGGAAGGCGACGCGCGCCCGCCGGCGCAGCACCAGCGGGACCAGCGCCACCGCAACGATCGTCAGGATGCGCATCAGGCCGACGCGCCAAAAGATGTTGCGGACGAGGACCAGCGGCGCGAGGAGGAGCGCGTAGAGCGAATTGCCGCCCGCGAGATATTCGAGGCCGACCGCGGCGAAGGCGACCAGAAGAACCGCGAAGGCGATCGTCCAGAAGCGCTGCATCGCTGGCGACGACAGGCGCTGCCCGCCGCCGGATCCTCCTCCCTCTCCTGCTACTGCACCACGAGGCGGACCCTGTTGCCCGCCGGGTCGATCGTCTCGTAGCCGCCGGCGACCGGATGCGCCGGCGCCTCCGCATTGCGGAGCCGCTCGACGACCTTCGCCAGTTCCGCCTCGTTCGGCAGCTCGATGACGAAGTGCCGGAGCCCGGCATTTTCGGGCGGCGCCTGTGGGGCGCCCTCCCCGTTCCAGGTGTTGAAGGCCATGATGTGCGGCGGGTAGTCGAGCGTGACGTCCGCCATGCCGAAACCGCGGCCGAGCATCTGGTACTCGAACCCGATGACCTCGGTGTAGAAGCGCATCGCCTCCTCGAGCGAGTTCACGTGGAGGTGGACGTGGCCGATCCGCGTTCCCGCCGGCAGCGGCACGCGGAGCGACTCGCCCTCCTTCAGCTCCTTGAACATCGAGCCGAGGTCCACGGCATCGCGGCCCGAATGGCGGCGCCCCTCCCGGTCGAGGCCGTAATAGGTCTGGCCGTCGGCGACGAGGACGCCGCGCTCGGGCGTCTCGAAGGTGAGCTCGATGCCGTTGTTGTCGGCGTCCCAGAGATAGGTCGTCTCCGTGACGAGATGGTCGGTCGGCGAGTTGCGATACTTGCCTGCGAAGAGGCGCGCGATCGCGAGCGCAAGGTCACGGCGCGTCGGGACGTGGATGGCGACGTGATAGAGGCCGCTCGTCCGCGCTTTCACCGGCAGCTTGGCGTCCGGGTGGAGCACGATCAGCGGCCGGCCGCCGGCACCGAGCACGATCTCGCGGTCGTCCTGCGACATCAGCGTGAGCCCGACGAGATCGCGCCAGACCGGCAGCGCGGTCGCAGCACTCGTCACGCCGAGATGCACCGGCCCGAGCCGCGTCGATTTCGGCACGAGCGCCGGCCGGGCCGGCGCCGCGGGGATCTGGCGGAAATGCTTCGACATCGGGTTCCCGGAGAAGGTTCTGACCCCGCACATATAGGATGGCGCGCGCTCGGCGGCGAGCACGACACCGTGCGGCCGTGCGCCGGACTACAGCCCGCAGGTGCCACGGGCGGCGATTTCCGACAGCGCCCATTGCAGCGGGTCGGGGCGCCAGGCGCGGGTCAGGAAATCCTCGTGCTCGACGCCGCCGCCGAGGCTGAGGAAGGTGATGGCGCCGGGGTCGAAGGGGGAGCGCGCGAGGCCGCGGGCGTAGAGAATCCCGGCTTCGGCGAGGCGGGCCTGGAGCTCGTTGTTGGCGCCGGCCGAGGAGGCGGTGTAGGCGCTGAAGAAGAAGCTGACGCCGCGGCCGGTGATCCAGTCGGCGAAGAGCGCGGTCTCGCCGTAGACGGCGTCGAAGAGGATCGCGCCGCAGATACGCGGATCGGCGCCGCCGACCGTGAGGGCATAGGCGGCCGGGAGGTAGCCGCCGCTGTAGGCGGCGAGGATCACCGGCAGGCGATCGAAGCCCGGGGCAAGCCGCGTGTCGCCCAGCATTGCGGCGAAACGGTCGGCCGCTTCGCCGAGCCAGGCCCGGAACGCGCCGCGCTGCCAGAAGCCGCCGGCGCTGGAATCGAGCGCATCGATGGCGAACTGCGGCGCGGCGAGGACGGCGTTGATGCCGGAGCGCTGGAGCTGCTCGGCGATGCGCTGGCGGCGGAGGACGTCGTATTCCAGCGTGGCGTTGTTGCCGTGGAAGTAGACCACCATCGCGGCGGGCCGCTGCGGATCGAAGCCGGCGGGGATGAACAGGAGCGTCCGGTCGTCGGTGTAGGTCTCGTCCGCCCAGTAGACGCCGCCGCGGGGCGCCGCGTGGCCGCGCCGACCGCCGGCCGTGACGTCGAGGAACGGTTCCCCGGTGTCGGGCACGATGCCGTCATAGGGGAACGGCGCGGTGGCAAAGGGGACCAGCGCGGTGATCGACTGGCCGATCGGAACGGCGTCGGCGGTCGCCGCTCCGGCGAGCAGCGCGAGGCCGGCGAAAAGCGGGCGGAGCGCCCTCCCCGCCCGATGCCGGCGCACGCCCGTCGTGGCGCTTCCCCTACGCAGCGGCGGCCCTGAGCGCGCCGCGGAACGGGAGGAGGACCGCGAAGAAGGCGGGAATCGCGATGAGGTAGGCCACACCGGCGAACTGGACGACGGCGGTGAGGCCGAAGGATGTCGCGAGCACCGGGATCGCCGCGGAAGCGATCACCGAGAAGCTCCCGTTGATGCCCCACGCCCAGATGAAGAGATGCTCCTTCTTCAGCCGGCCGAGCCAGGACATGCCGGTGGCGAGCGGGAAGCCCATGAGGAACGCGGGCGGCGCGATCAGGAGGAGGCAGAGGATCAGCCGCACCGCGTAGGGGAACGTGCCGATCCAGTCGAGCACCGGATCGAGGAAGAAGCTGTAGCCGATGAGGAGCGCGCCGATCGCCACGAAGACGAACGGCATCACGCGCTTCGCCCGGTCGAGGAAGCGTTCCGACACGAGGCTGCCGAGGCCGGAGAAGACCAGCATGCCGGTGATGAGCACCGAAGCGGAGACCGTCGGCGTCGAGAGCGCGAGGATGAATTTCGAGATCATCCCGACCTCGACGAGCATGTAGCCGAAGCCTAGGCAGGCGAAATAGAGGAGCGTTCCGAGCTTTCCGGGGTAGCGGCTGAAGATGGTCCTCCAGCCGAACAGCACCGGCACGAACAGGAGGAGGAGCGCGGCGATGCCGGCGACGAGGAGCGTCGCCCACACCGACAGGTAGCCCCAGTCGTCCTGGAAGAGCTCGAGGCGATCGAGCGTCCTGGTGAGGTCGCCGGGGTGGACGTAGGCGGCGAAGTAGGGGCGGTTGTTGGTGAGTTCGTCGACGTCGAAGACATAGGCCTCGGCGAATTCGTCCCAACGATCGGCGATGAGCGCCTGCCAGGCGAGGCGGCCGACTTCGGTCGCCGGCAGCACCTGCGGGCCGGACGGCGCGGGCGTCAGCAGCGGGTCCAGCATCGGGCTGCCGCCGGCCGGATTGGCGAGCAGCGGATCGAGAAGCGGACTGCCGCCGGCGGGGTTCGTCAGCGCCGCATCGAGGAGCGGGTCGCCGATCGCGGCCGGGAGGCCGGCGTCGCCGGTGCCAAAAATCTGCTCGTAGTATTCCGCGAGGACGGTCGACTCGCCATCGGGCGGAGTCATGCCGGGCGCGTAGATCTCGTCGAACGACATCGCCCAGGTGTTGTCCGAGAGGATCGCGATCTCCTCGGGCGTGAAGCCGCCGCGCTTGTAGAGGACGGTCGCCGTCGAGAGGTAGTTCGAGCTGACGTAGAACGAGTTCGCGAGCGTTGCCGGATCGACGTCGCGCGCCGCGGCGGCCATCGTGGCGTAGAGGCGGAGCACCGATTTCGGCGGCTCCTCCTTGTTCCACACCGTCACCGACAGGATGCCGCCGTCCGAGAGGGCGCGCATGTAGGTCGCCATCGCCTCGCGGGTGTAGGCGTAGCGCTCGGAGATCGCGAAGCCGCCGGGGCTCGAAAGGCCCACGGAGTCCGCAAGGCTGAGGTCGATGATGTCGAAGCGCCGGTCGGTCGAGGCGAGGAACAGCCGGCCCTCATAGGGCACGATGTCGATGCGGGGATCGGCGAGGAGGTCGCCGGTGAAGTCGCGGACGACGGGCGCGTCCATCGCGGTCAGCACCGCGGGGTTCGACTCCGCCGCGGTGACCGTGGACGCGCCGCTCGCGAGCGCGACGGCGGTCGAGATGCCGCCGCCGAACTGCACGACGAAGACCGACGGGTCCTCCTCGAGGAGGAACGGGTAGTACATCGGCAGATAGCGGAAATACGCCGTCTGCTCCGGCGGCAGCTGCCGCATGATCCCGATCGGGCCGTCGCTGTCGATGTACATGCCGAGGAAGGCGTTCGACGGCATTTCCGGGATGTTGAAGGCGGCGTTGTCGGAGAGGCCCGGCGCGAAGTGGAGGTACGAGCTCCGGTAGATCTGGAGATCGCCGAACGGCGAGTGGCTCGAATAGACCTGCGTCGCGTCGGGGAATCTCCGCGCGTAGGAGATGCCCTTGTAGTCGGACACCGCGATGCGGGTGAGATCGGCCGCCTGCGGCAGGACGAACTGGAGGCCCAGCGCCGCGAGCCCTGCGATCGCGAGTGCGACGAGCCCTCCCCTCGAACCGATCCACAGCAGCCAGCACAGCGCGCCTGCGAACCAGACGAGGAGCGGCACGAGGAGGAGGTTTTCCGGCGGGAACAGGAACATGCCGCCGAGAACGAGGAGGCCGCAGAGGCCCGCGCCGGCGAGGTCGGCGAAATAGACACGGCCGAAGATGGCGGCGCTCTTGAGGAACACGGTGCCGATGAAGACGGCGGCCGACAGGAACGGGATGAAATAGAGGATGAAGTTCAGCGCGAGGTTCCACTTCTGGACCGGATCCGAGACGAGGAAGATCGGGTTGAACGGGTTCTGCTGCGCGAGGATGTGGCAGCCGGCCATCAGCGGGCCGAACAGCGTGACGGTGACGGTCGAGATCCCGCGCCAGCGCCGCTGGAAGAAGCCTTCGTTGAGCGCCATCACTGCCGAGGCGAGGCCGAAGCCGAGCATTGCGAGCGCGACGACGAACGAGCCGAAATGCGTCCAGCTTCCCACAGCGAAGACGCGCATGATGAAGATCTGGAACGCGATCACCGCGCCGGCGACGAGCCCGACGGCGAGGTAGAGGAGCGGCGACGGCAGCGGCGTCGCGCCTCTGACCGGGATCGCCGTGCTGGTCGCGGTCGACATTCCGGCGCTCAGGGTGCGGCGCAGCGGATCACGTCGAGCGGCCGCATCGCCTCGGCCGCCATGCCGACGCCCTCCTGGAGGACGGTCATCATCGCAGGCGCGGCCTCGCCCACGATCGTTGCCCTGAGAGTAAGGGTCACCTCGCGGAAATTCGTGTCCGGCGCGCTGCAGTTCGCGACCACCGTGAGAGCATCGCCGTCGCGGTCGGACGAACCGATGACGCATTGCGCGACGCCCATGGCAGCGCCGCCCACCGACGTCGCCGCGACCGTCATGACGATGCCGGCGCCACAGGTCGCAGCATCAGGCGCCCAGTCTCCGAAGAGGAGCGCGTGCGGGACGTTGGCGAGCTCGGCGGGGGTCTCGGCCGGGACGGCGGCCGGCGCCGGAGCCGGAGTGCTCTGCGCGACCGGAGCATCGGCCGTTACCGCCGGCGCGGGAGCGGTGGTGACCGGCGTGTCGTCCGTATCGTCGCCGCAGGCGGCGAGAAGGACGGCAACGGCGCCGAACGCCATCGCCCGGAACGCCGACGACGGCGTGAAGACCGAAAGAACCGCCAAGGACTGCCTCCCGCACCCGCGATCGCCGCGTGGCCTATTCCGCGTGAACGCCGACGATCTGGTCGCCTTCGAGCTTCGTGAACGGCACGAAGGGCACGATGCGGCCGTCATAGATGTCCGACCGGCTGACGCGGATCGTCCCGTCGGGCGCCTGCTCCTTGATGATCTTCAGCACGTGGTGCGCGCCGGGCGGACCGACCGGGATCACCATGATGCCGCCGACCTTCAGCTGCTGCAGGAGCGGCGGCGGCACGTGGTCGATGCCGCAGGTGACGATGATCTTGTCGAAGGGGGCGAACTCCTCCCAGCCATAGTAGCCGTCGGCGTTCTTGGAGGAGATGGCGAGGTATTCGTTGTAGCCGCGGGCGATCAGCCCGTCATAGACGCCGCGGGTGCGCTCGGCGATCGGCGCGATGATCTCGATGGTCCACACCTGGTTGGTGAGGTTCGACAGATACGCCGACTGGTAGCCGGAGCCGGTGCCGATCTCGAGCACCTTTTCGCCCATCTGGACGTCGATCGAGGTCGTCATGCGGCCGACGAGATGCGGGCCGGAGATCGTCACGCCGTAGCCGATGTCGAGGAAGGCGTGCTCATAGGCGCGGGAGAGGTTGCGCTCGAGCACGAACTCCTCGCGGGGCGTCAGGAGGAACGCGCGCTTGTTGCGGTCGTCGAGGACGTCACGGTTGGCGACGAGCACCTCGTAGCGGGCGTAATGCTGCGCGAGGAACGCGGGGTTTTCGCCCCGGTTCTCGACCATCCAGGCGATGTAGGCGTCGCGCTGGCCGACCGCGAGCGGCGGGCTCATGTCGTAATTGTAGGGGAACGGGACGTCGGCCAGCGCCGCGCCGGGGACGGCCAGTGCCGCTGCGGCAGCACTCGTGGTGGCCATGAATTCGCGTCTGTTCACCGGACTTCTCCGCCAGAGTTCCTCATGCTTGGCTAACATCACCCATCGCGGGCGGCAAACCAACCCGCATGGGTGCGGTGCCACCCGGAATCTTCTGCGAGCGGCGCGACCGGGTGGCCGATAGGGACGCTACCCGCCCGGCCAGTCTAGAAGCGCACCGTCAGGTCCTGCCACCAGATCGGCATGATGCCGTTCAGCCAGCCTTCGAGACGGCGGTCGAGGTGGGTGAGTATGAGGACGCCGATCGTCACCAGAAGGACGCCGAGGACGATCTTCCCTACCGTCGCGACGCGCGCCAGCCGGTCGCGCCAGCGAAGGAGTACCGAGCGGCCGAGGAGGCCGATGACGAGGAGCGGGATCGCGGCGCCGATCCCGAACACCACGAGGATGCCGAAGACGGCGCCGAGATTCTCGCCCCGGAACGCCATCGACGAGGCGACGCCGATCGTCGGGCCGGCGCAGGGGCTCCAGACGAGACCGAGGACGAGGCCGAGCACGAACTGCCCGCCCCAGCCGCCACCCCCTGCCCCGCCGAAGCGGCGGTCGATCCAGTTCACCGCCGGCCCCGCCGCCGTCTGCAGGCGCAGCTGGAGCGGCGGAACGAGGAGGACGGCTCCAAGGAGGATCAGAACGACCGCACCGACGGGCCGGAACGATTCGGTGCTGAACCCCGCCGCATAGCCGGCGAGCGCGAGGAACATCGCGATGGCAACGAAGGAGATCGTCAGCCCCGCCGCCAGCGCCACCGGGCCGGCGAAACGGTGCTTCGAGATCGCCGCCGCGAAGACGATCGGCAGCAGCGGCAGGACGCAGGGATTGATCGCGGTCAGGAGCCCGGCGACGAACGCCGCAAGGCTGCTCCCCGGCTCCACGCCGGCCTAGGCGCCGGGAGCGGGGGCCGGAGTGGCGGGCGGCGCCGCGGCCGGCGCCGTCGGCACGTAATTGGGCGAAGCGTCCACCACCATCTGCAGGAAGGCGGTGATGCCCTCGGGCGTGGTGTCCCACATCGAGCGGCCCAGCTCGGTCGTACCCGCGAAGCCGACGAAGGTGCTGCGCTCGCCGACGTTGAACAGCATCATCAGGTTGCGCTTGGTGTCGTAGTCGATCGTCATCACGAGGAGATTGGCGAAGCGCGGATCGTCGACCAGCGTCTCGAGGACGCGATCCTGCGCCTGGCAGGTCGTGCACCAGTCGGCGTGGATGTGGAGCATGTACGGCCGGCCGGTCAGGCGGGCCTCCTCGGCGAGGGCGTTGGTGTAGGTCGTCCACTCGAAGGCGCTCGCCGAGCCCGCGGCCAGAACCGCGGCGCCGAAGACCACCGACCTGATCGCAGTCACGAACCCTGTCGCGCGCATCGCCTGGTTTCTCCCGCCGGCCCAGCCCGCGTCCGTATACGCCGGCAACCGTCACGTGGATCGAATCTACGTCCGGCGCAATGGCGACGGTAGTTACTTTCGCTTGAGCCGGAATGGACCTTTCTACGGGATGGCGAAGACGTAGAGCGTGCTGCCGGAGCGCTGGAACCGCGCAACGTCGGTGGGCGCGGCATCGACATAGACGGTGGCGCTGCCGGGCGCGGCGCTGGCGATGAAGGCGACGTACTGGCGGCCGTCCGGCCCGATATAGGTCACCGGCGAGGCGTTGCCGCGGCTGCCGGTGCGGAAGTTCCAGAGCTCCGTCCCGTCGACGGCGCTGAGAGCCCGGACGACGCCCGTGTCGACGCCGATCTGGAACAGGAGATCGCCCGCCGTCGCCAGCACCGGCACGTCGTTGCCGCCGGGCCACGGCTTCCGCCACGCGGTGCCCGCGACCGGATCGTTGGCCTGGAGCTCGCCGGGGTAGTCGACCGGCGTGCCGTCGGCTTCCCGGCGCGGAATAGCGGGCGTGCCGGCCGCGCGGCGGAGCTGGTAGGGCTGGCCGGGCTCGAACAGCCCCTCGGTGACCACGTGCATCGTGCAGCCGGTCGTCGTCGAGGTGTAGAGAAGGCCCGTCCGCGGCGACCAGGCGTCGTTCTGCCAGTTGCGAGCGCCGAGTCCGGGGCACCACGTCACCTCGGTGCCGGTGTAGTTCGGCGGGGCGGCGGCGCCGGGCGCGAGCTCGCCGGCGGTGGTGTAGCGCCGCCGGTCCTCGACATTGGTGAAGCTCCAGCGGTCGATGTCGTAGCGGGCGCGCCCGGTGGCGCGGTCGACGCCCGACATGAAGTCGACGTAGCGGAATGCCCAGGGGTCGAGGAGGATTTCGCCGGTCGCGCGGTCGAAGACGTAGAAGAAGCCGTTCGCCGAGGCTTTGAGGGCCGTCCGGCGCGTCTCGCCGCCGATCGGAAGGTCCACGAGCTGCGCGGCGCCGACGTCGTCGAGATCCCAGTTGTCGGCCGGCGTGAGGTTGTAGGCCCATGCGAGCTCGCCGGTCGCGACGTCGCGCGCCATCAGCGACGCGCACCAGTTGTTGCGGTAGTCGACGAGGCCGCCGTTTCCGTCGAGCGTGACGGTGCCCCATTCGCGGCGATAGTCCGGATTCACCGGGGCGCAGCTGCCGGTGGAGTAGTAGAAGAGCCGGAGGTCGGGATCGTAGGTGTAGAAGCCGGATGGCGTGCCGCCGCCCTGCGCCCACGATCCGCCATACCAGGTGGCGAGCGAGCCGGCGCGGTCGTCGGCGTAGAAGGGCGCGAAGCGCGGGCCGATGCCGACTTCCGCGTCCGGCCCCATCGAGTAGAAGGTCCACGCGACGCTGCCGGTGGCGGCGTCCAAGGCCATCACGCGCCCGCGGACGCCGCGCTCGGCGCCCGAATTGCCGGTGATGTAGAGCCCGTCGGCGACGATGCCGGCGCCGTTCACGCCCTCCCACATGTCCGGGATCGTGGCGAGCGTGCTCCACACGACCTCGCCGGTGCCGGCGGCAAGGGCAAAGACCTGGCCGTCGGCCGCGGCGAAGAAGAGACGGCCATCGGAGTAGAGGAGACCGCGCGCCGGGGGCGGCCCGTTCGGGATGCGGGTGTCGTCGAGGTCGGGCCGGAACTCCCAGGTGATGACGCCGTCGGTCGCAAGGTCGAGGGCGTAGACGAAGTTCGGCCGTGGCGAGACGATGTACATGGTGTTGCCCACGACCAGCGGCGGCGCTTCGTGGCTGTCGAGGATGCCGATCTGCCACGTCCATGCCACGGCGAGGCGGTCGACATTGGCGACGGTGATCTGGTCGAGCGGGCTGTAGTTCCAGCCATTGTAGGTGATGTTCGGCATGACGACGCCGCTGGGATCGGGCGCCAGGAGCGCCGGATCCTCGTCAGCCCAAGCGGCGGCGCCCGTGCCGATGCACAGCGCCGCGGCCAGCACCAGCCGCCCGGTCGCCATCCCTGCCTCCCCAAATGCTCCCGCCCCTCCGCGGCAGCACCGCCAAGCTATGCCACCTCACGGGCGGCATCGTCCATTCCGGCGACGGCCGGCGCGGCGGCTACACCAGCAATTGATGACTGGCGAGTTCACGATAGAGCGGCGAGGAGACGAGGAGCTCGGCATGGGTGCCGGTGGCGATCACCCTCCCCGCCTCGATGACGATGATCTGGTCGGAATCGGCGACGGTCGCGAGCCGGTGCGCGACGACGATGACCGTGCGGTTCCGCGCCGTCTCGCGGAGCGCCTCCTGCAGCACCTGCTCGGTGCGGGAATCGACCGAGGATGTCGGCTCGTCGAGAAGGAGGATTTCGAGGTCGGCGAGGAGCGCGCGCGCCCAGGCGAGCCGCTGGCGCTGGCCGCCCGAGAGGAGGACGCCGTCGTCGCCGACGGGAGCGCCGAGACCGAGGGGCGACCGTTCGGCGATGGACTGGAGGCCGACGCGGCGAAGCGCGTCCATCAGCATCGCGTCGGTCGCCTCGGGCGCGCCGAGGCGGAGATTGTCGGCGATCGAGCCGGCAAGGACCGGCGCCTCCTGCTCGACATAGGCCATGTGGCTGCGCAGCTCCTCGCGCGACATCGTCCGCACGTCGCGGCCTTCGAAGCGGATGACGCCGGAGGTGGGCTCATAGAAGCGCTCGATCAAAGCGAGCGTGGTGGATTTCCCGCCGCCCGACGGGCCGACGATGGCCGTCCGCGAGCCTTTCGGCACCGAGAAGGAGATGCCGGTCAGCACCGGCCGGCCGTCGGCATAGGCGAAGTGGACGTCGTCGAACTCCAGCACCGGAGCGCCCGCGGCGGCGGGCGTTCCACGCGGCAGTGACGCGTCGTTGGCCTCCGGCGCGATCTTCATCACCTCCATGATCCGGTCGAGCGCGGCGAGCGCCGCCTGGATCGAGGTGAAGGCGCCGACCGCCTGGCCGAGCGGCGTGACGAGAAGGAACACGTAGAGGAGGAAGGCGATGAGATCGCCGAGGCTCATCGCACCCGACGCGACCCGGTATCCGCCGACGCCGAGAACGACGATGAAGGCGCCCTGGATGCAGATCGACATGACCGGCTGGATCAGCGCCGAGAGCCGCGCCATGTGGATGCCGGCGCGATAGGCAGCGCTCGCGGCATCGACGACGCGATCGGTCTCGCGCTCGGTGGCGCCGGCAGCGCGGATGGTGCGGATCGCGCCGAGGGTGCGCTCGACCGACGCCGTCATGGCGCCGACCGCCTCCTGCGCCCGGCGGCTGCCCTGCCGCATCGCAATCCCGATCGCGAGCACGCTGCCGACGCCGATCAGCACCGAGGCGAGCGTGATCGCCAGCAGCGTCACGTCGACGAGCGCCATCAGCACGATCGCGCCGAAGAACATCAGCACCGACGAGACGATGTTGAAGAGGCCGGAGGTGACGACGGAGCGGAGGAGCGTCGTATCGGCGCCGACGCGGGAGATGAGGTCGCCGACCTGACGGGCGTCGTAGTCGGCAACGGGCAGGCGGAGGAGATGGGAGACCAGCGTTCGCCGCGTCCCGAGGACGACGCCCTCGGCCGTCCAGCGCAGCATGAAATCCTGCAGCGCGCCGAACAGCGCCGAACCGAGGGTGATCGCGATCAGCGTCCACATCAGGCCGGACAGCGGGATGTCCTGACCGAGGCTGTTGACGAGCCGCTGGAGCGCGAGGGGCTGGACGAGCGCGAGGACCGTGGCGATCAGCGAGACGATTGCGACGACGACGAGCGTCCGCCGGTACGGGCGCAGGAACGGCCACAGCTCGCGGAGTTTTGCCCGTGGCTTGCCGCGCCACGATTCCCCGATCAGGACGCGCCTGCCCTCGCGGGAACTGGCGGGGCGTTCCTCCGCCGCTCCGAATTCGTCGTCCATCGCCCGATCCTTCCGTTCGCGCCGATGTAGGGAGACGCGCGGCGCCCGGTAAGGGCGGCGAGGCGCGGGATTTGCAGGGAATGCGGAGCGAGACGTTCCGGCTCGGGCGCC
>JADLGL010000079.1 GCA_020849325.1 Bauldia sp.
CCCTACATCCCCAAGGGAGAGGGAGAACGAAGGTTGTGCCTCGGAGAACTATTGCGTGGTTCGGAACGCGATCAGCGATCATGCCGAGGGGATCGAGAGAATCGAGCCGCGGTCCGCACCCCGGATCACAGCGGCTTGGAGTCTCCCTCGCACGGCCCATCGCCCCCTCCCCCCTTGTGAGGGAGGGCTGGGGAGGGAGACTTGCGGCCTCCCGCTGATGTTCGGCTTGAGCGAAGGGTGAGGCCGCAAGTCCCCACCCCGACCCTCCCCACAGGGGGGAGGGAGGACGACGGTCGTGCCAAGGAGTACTAGACGGCGGGCCTGGCTGCCTAGACAAGCGCCAGCGAACGGCCCAACCCCCAGCCCTCATCCGATGTTCATGCCGAGATGCTTTGCGACGTTGAAGATGTCCTTGTCGCCGCGGCCGCAGAGATTCATGACGATGATCTCGTCCTTACGCATCGTCGGGGCGAGCTTGATGACGTGGGCGAGGGCGTGCGCCGGCTCCAGCGCCGGGATGATGCCTTCGATCTTCGTCAGCAGCTGGAAGGCGTCGAGCGCCTCGCGGTCGGTCGCCGGGACATAGGTGACGCGACCGGAATCCTTCAGCCACGAGTGTTCCGGGCCGACGCCGGGATAGTCGAGGCCGGCCGAGATCGAATGGCCTTCGAGAATCTGCCCGTCGGCGTCCTGCAGGAGATAGGTGCGGTTGCCGTGGAGGACGCCCGGCCGCCCGCCCGTCATCGACGCGGCATGCCCGTTCTCGACATCGATGCCGTGGCCGCCGGCCTCGACGCCGAAAATCTTCACGGAGGTATCGTCGAGGAAGGGGTGGAAGAGGCCGATCGCGTTCGAGCCGCCGCCGATGCAGGCGACGATGGCGTCGGGCAGCCGGCCCTCGCGCTCGACGATCTGCTCGCGCGCCTCTCGCCCGATGATCGACTGGAAGTCACGGACCATCGCCGGATAGGGGTGCGGGCCGGCGGCAGTGCCGATGAGATAGTAGGTGTCCTCGACGTTCGTTACCCAGTCGCGGAGCGCCTCGTTCATGGCGTCCTTGAGCGTGCCGTTGCCGGCCGTGACCGGCACCAGCTCGGCGCCGAGGAGCTTCATCCGGAAAACGTTGGGCTGCTGCCGCTCGATGTCGGTCTTCCCCATGTAGATCACGCAGGGGAGGCCGAAGCGGGCGCACACCGTGGCGGTCGCGACGCCGTGCTGGCCGGCGCCGGTCTCGGCGATGATCCGCGTCTTGCCCATCCGGCGGGCGAGGAGGATCTGGCCGAGCGTATTGTTGATCTTGTGCGAGCCGGTGTGGTTGAGCTCGTCGCGCTTGAAATAGATTTTCGCGCCGCCGAGATGCTCGGTCAGCCGCTCGGCGAAGTAGAGCGGGCTCGGCCGGCCGGCATAGTGCGTCGACAGGTTCTCGAGCTCCGCCGCGAACGCCGGGTCCTTCTTCGCCGCCTCGTAGGCCTCCTCGAGGCTGAGGATCAGCGGCATCAGCGTCTCGGCGACGAAGCGGCCACCATAAAGGCCGAAAAAGCCGCGCTCGTCCGGGCCGGACCGGTAGGTGTTCTGGACGTTCATCAGGCGGCACTCATCGAGGCAGGGGAAGAGGGGGAAGCTGGGCGGGCGGGCCGCGCCCCCGCCAGGCGCGCCGCGGCGATGAAGGCGGCGATCAGGTTCTCGTCCTTCTTGCCCGGCGCCGTCTCGACGCCCGAGGAGACGTCGACCGCGGCCGGCCGCACCACCTCGATCGCCTCGGCGACATTGCCGGGGTGGAGGCCGCCCGAGAGCATGAAGCGGAAATCGGCCGGCAGGCCGGCAAGGAGCGACCAGTCGAACGGCACGCCATGGCCGCCGGGACGGAGCGCGCCAACCGGCGGCTTCGCGTCGAACAGGATCATGTCGGCGGCGTCGCGATAGGCCGAGAGGTCCTCGAGGTCGTGATGGGTGCGGACGGCTACCGATTTGATCACGGGCAGGCCGAAGCGCTCCCGGATCACCGCAACGCGATCCGGCGTCTCGTGGCCGTGCAGCTGAAAACGGGTCGGCCGCACGCGCGTCGCGATCTCCGCAAGGTCGGCGTCCGAGGCGTCCACCACGAGCGCCACCGTGCCCGCTCTCGTGCCGACGATGTCGCGAAGCTTCGCCGCCCAGGCGATCCCGACGTTCCGCGGGCTTGCCGGGTGGAAGACGAGACCGACGAGGTCGGCGCCCGCGTCGAGCGCCGCGCGCAGCGTCTTTTCCTCGGAGAGTCCGCAGATTTTCACGGTGATCGCCATCGCGGGATGCATTCGCACAGATGGCCGCGGCCTGTCCAATGGCGCGCGTTCCGCCGCGACGGATGCCACGGGCGTGACTTCGCTTGCAGCCGGATAAGATGTATTGGAAACTCAACTAATGACGAGACGCGTCCGGATCGGAAGACCCGGCGGTTGGGGGGAAGTCATGCGTCGGTTCCGCGTGGTCGCATTCGTCGTGGGCTCCAGCGTTGCGCTCGCCGCCTGCGGGGGCGGAACGCCGGAGGACGCCGCGAACCAGCCCGCCGCCGCGACTGCCCCCTCCGCCACGGCCACCGCGACGCCGACGCTCGACCAGCGCCTCGCCGCGATCGCCGCCGCGCAGGCCGATCTCGTCACCGTGTTCCAGCAGCGCACCGATTCCTCCGCGCAGGTGCTGGCCGCGATCGCCGACCTCAACACGCGGATGGATGCCCTGCAGCGCGAGGTCAACGCGCTCTCGGCCGACACCGCCGCCACCAACACGCGGACGAGCACGACGCTGACCGATCTCGCTGCCGGTCTCCGCGACGTCCGCGGCGCCGTCGACGCGATCTCGCGGTCGCTTCCGGCCTCCAACACGCTCACCGGGCTCGCGACGAACCTCAACGGCCTCGGCACCAATGTCGCGACGCTGGTTTCGGCCGTGAACGGCGTTGCCGGAGACGTCGATGCGCTCGGCGCCCGGCTCGCCGCCGTCGAGGCGCGGCAGGCCGAGCAGGCGCCGCTCCTCGCCGCCGCCGCGGCAGCCGACCCGGCCATCGCCGAACTCGCCGCCGCGTTCGCCGCGTATCGCGATCATGCCACGGCTAGCGGCGGCACGATCGACCAGCTCCAGCAGCAGGCCCTCGCCGCCGCGCTCGCCGCGCTCAACGCGCAGCTCGCCGCGATCGGCGTCCCGACGGGCGCGGTGCCGGCAGCGTCCGCCACCGCGGCCCCGGTCACGCCGGCGGCAACACCGGCTGCGGCGCCGGCACCGCAAGGCACGGCGGCTCCCGCCCCGGCCGCCGCCGCGGCTCCCGCCGCAGCGCCAGCCGCCCCCGTCCGCGCCGGTGCGTTCGCTGCCGCGCCCCAGGTGGCGACGGCTGGCGCGACCGCCGCGGTGGCGCTGCCGGACGGCCGGCAACTGATCCAGACCGCCGTCAACGCCGACAACCTCACGATGTCGGAACGGACGTTCGACCTCGTCACCGGCACGACCTATCTCTGGCGCATCACGGCAGGCGACAGCTACGCGATGCGGCTCCTCCTGCCGCGCTTCACCGAGTTCGCGCACGTCGCGTCCGTCACGGTGGACGGGGTGGTGTTCGACTTCCCGCCCCTCCAGGAACTCGACATCCTCGAGGAGAGCGTCGTCGAGATCGAGTTCACCCCGATCCGCACCCGCGTGATGAGTTTCGAGTTCCTGCCGCTGTTCGGCACCGTCTTCACCGACATGAACATGGCCGGCACGCTGACCTTCCGGTAGCCGGCGAGGCGCGCGCGGGAAGCGGAAAGGGGCCGGTTCCCGCAGTCTGTGCCGAACGCGGAGATGGTGACCTCACGCCGGCGTCCGA
>JADLGL010000080.1 GCA_020849325.1 Bauldia sp.
CCGACCTCACGCCCTACCGCCCGAGCGTGACGGACCTCCACAACAACGGCCGCCTCTTCCCGCCGAACTACCTCCACCAGAGCTGGCTCGACTACCTCTACTGGGACACGGAGCTGGATCCGTAGGGGCCTTTCAGCCCTGCCCCACCCGCGCCTGGTTGCGCGCGTGATACGCCGCCAGCACGTCATCCACGGGACCGATCTCGACCACCTGCCCGGCTTCGAGGAGGGCGGCGCGATTGCACCAGGCGCGGATGAGGTCGTCGGAGTGGCTCGCCAGCACCAGGATGCGACTCCGGTCGACGAGCGACTGGAGGCGGCGGTTGGCACGGTCGGCGAAGCGGGCGTCGCCGGCGCCTATCCCCTCGTCGAGGAGAAGGATGCCGGGATCGACCGACGTCGCGAGGGCAAAGCCGAGACGGACGAGCATGCCGCTCGAATAGGTCCGCACCGGCAGCGCGAGATATTCGCCGAGCTCCGAGAATTCCTCGATCTCCGGGATGCGGCGCTCGATCTCGGGGTGCGACATGCCGAAGAGGAGCCCGGCGGTCACGATGTTCTCGTAGCCCGAATCCTCGAGGTCGAGGCCGGGCAGGAGATCGAAGCACGACGTGATCTTGCCGCTCGCCAGCACCCGGCCGATCACCGGCTCGTAGACGCCCGCCATGACCCGGAGGAGCGTCGATTTCCCCGCGCCATTGTGGCCGACGAGGCCGAGCCGATCGCCCTCGGCGAGCGTGATCGACACGCCCGTCAGCGCCTTGACCGCGACGCGGTGCCGTCCGCCGCCCCGCTCGACCCGTCCACCGGTGGCGCGCGCGAACAGCGCCTTCCGAAAGCTCCGCTGCGCCGCGTAGATCGGGAATTCGACGTGGACGTCTTCGAGGATCAGCGCCGTCATGGTCAGATCCAGTAGGCGAGGCGTTTCCGGAAGCGCGAAAACACCCAGGCAGTGACCGCGCACCCCGCCACCGCCATCGCGATGACGGCAAAATAGCTCTCGGCCGCCGGGACCTCGCCGAGGAGCGGCGCCCGAACCACCTGCACCGCGTGATAGAGCGGATTGTAGTGGACGAAGAGGCTCCGCGCCGTCCCGGCCTGGAGCTGGTCGGCCGGCCAGAACACCGGCGTCATGAACAGCGAGATCTGGATGAGGCTCGCGACGAGCTGCTGCACGTCGCGGAAGCGGAGGCAGAACATGCCGAGGAGGAGGCTCACCCACACCCCGTTGATCATCAGGAGCGCGAGCCCCGGAAAGACGAGGAGCGTCGCTGATGTAACGAGGCCGGGCGCCAGCACCGCCACCAGCACGACGTAGACGACGAGGTGGTGGAGCATGACGATGAAGTTCCGCCACACCAGCGCGTAGGCGAGCATCGAGAAATCGAACGCGCCGTTCCGGAACAGATGGCTGTTGGCGATAAACAGGACGCAGGATTCGTTGGCCGACGCCGAGATCATCAGCCAGACCAGCATCCCCGAGGTGAGATAGGGAAGGTATTCGCGCGCGTTCTGGTCCCACAGCCCGGCGCCGACCGTCCCGACCGTGGCTACGAATACCGCAAGGCTGATGACGTTCCAGAACGGGCCGATCGTCGTCCGGCGGTAGCGCCGCTTGATCTCCAGCCAGCCGAGGCGGCCCCACACATCGGGACGCAGGAAGCCGTCCCTTATGTCGCGGAAGGCGCTCTTGGCGAGGGGTGCCGCCGGGGCCGACTGGGGTCGATCGAGCATTCCGTCGTCGCCGGTCGCTGCGTCAGGATTCTTGGGCGGCGACATCGTGTGCCCGGCCGCGACGGTAGGCGCCATACCCGATCGTACCGCCTTCGACGATCTCCTCGATGTCCGAGAAACTCGCCCGGACGTGCTCGCGTGCCGCCTTCACGCTCGGCCACAGAATGTCGTCGAGGACGAGGATGCCGCCCGGCCGGACGAGCGACGACCATTGCCGGACGTCGCGGAGGGCCTGCTCGGCCGAGTGGGAGCCGTCGACATGGACGAGGTCGAACGGCCCGAGGCCCATCGCCGCGATTGCGGCGAACGCCTTGTCGGACGACATTTCGAGGACGACCACGGTTTCGGCGACGTCGTTCGCGACCACGCTCGACAGGAAGCCGGTCTTGATCGCCTTCATGTCGACCGTGCTCCACCAGGCGTCGTTCTCGGCGTTCGTCTCGGTCGCTATCGCGACGCTGTTGCTCCACGCCTCGATCCCGAAAACCCGGCCGCCGGCGCCGAGCGCCTGAACCGCGAGAGCCATCGGAATCAGCGACCGGCCGCCGAAGATGCCGATCTCGAGAACACTCTCGCACCGGTGGCGCGTGATCAGGTCGGCGAGCCAGAGCGCCTTCCGCTCGGTACACCAGCCCTCCATCCGCGGCACGGCGTTCTTGATCCGCTGTTCGAGCGGGCTGCGCCGGTCGATCATGGCGACCTCCCTTCCATCCCCAGCGTTCCCCACTCCCGCCGTCGGCGCTTGCGGCGCCCCGATCGTCGCGCTGCCCGGAGCCGGCGCCTCGGCCTGAACCGCAAGCTCCCGTTCCAGCGCCCGGATCGTGGCTTCGTGCTGGCGGATCGTCGCCTCGCGCTGGCGTACGGTCGCCTCGCGCTCGAGGATGGCATGCTCGCGCTCGGCGAGAGTGACCCGGAGCCGGCGCGAAGGCATCGAGCGCAGAAGCGGCGACAGGGTGCGGCGCGCGGTCACCACGAACCGGGAGGGGACGGCGCGTTCGAGGTAGTAGAAGCCGGCCGCAGGTTCGCCGCCCCGCACCAGATCGTCCGTCACGCCGGACGCCTTCTCCGGATGGATGGCAAAACCATTGCGGCGGAAGTTGTCGAGGCAGTCCTGCGCGCTGAGGCCACGCTGCGCGATGTAGTCGGGGTGGAGTTCCAGGACGCAGAGACGCAACCGGTCGAGACGGGCGAGATCGCTCCGGCTCACCTCGTATTCGGCGCCCTCGATGTCGATCTTGAGGACCGAAGGACGAAGCGCCGCGAACCTCGTGATCGGAACGATGCCGACATCGACGAGTGACGAGCCGCCGCGGACCGACGTTCGGGCGTCGTGCAGCGAAATGCGGGGTCGCTCCTCGGCAGCGCCGATCCCGAGTTGGTGGACCTCGACATGGCGAAGTCCGTTGAGCTCGGCGCTGTAGCGGGTCGCGATGGCGTTCCACGGGAAGGGGTCGAAGCCGACGACCTTTCCCGTCGGGCCGACCATCATGGCGTACCAGCACGTCGTGAAGCCGGAATTGCAGCCGAGGTCGAAGACGACGTCGCCGATCCGGATCGCGCGCCGCTCCAGGAGATGCCGGAAGCTCCGGTCCTCTTCCTTCTTGCCGAACCACGCCTCGGATTCACGGTGATAGACGATCAGCGCGAAGGTCGCGCCCGGCTGCTCCTGGTCGACGATGTAAGGCTCGATGCGAGCATAGCCATGCTCCATCGGGGCAATCCTCTCCGAAGCGTCGAGTTCATGGCGAAAGCGGTCGAGGAGCTTCTGACGCTCCGCGGCGCGGAGCACGACGGCGCTCGTCCGGGCCATGGCCATCACGGCGCCTACTCGGCCGCCTTGAGCCTGCCCCGCGGCCCGGCGTCATTGGCCCGATCGGGCGGCACCGCGGCCGCTACCCCGGCGAGCCGGCGGATCAGGTCGGCGTAGAATGCGGCCAGCGTCTCGCTGTCGTAGCGGAGCGGCGGACGCCCGGCGTCCGCCTTCACGATGCGGTCGATCGACTGGGCGAGCTGGAGATGGTTGCCCACGTCGAACATCTCGAAACTCTTCGGAAAATACTTCTGGATCTCGAGGAACGAGCGCGTGCGCGAGGCCACGGTGGGCTTGCCGAGCTCGATGGCATGCGACAGGGGCCCCGAGCCGCTGTGGCTCGCCACGTCGACATAGGGGAAGACACAGACGTCGACCGTGTTGATCCCGAGCGCGAACTCGTAGTCGTCCGGCGAACCGATGAACGAAACCCGCTCGCGGAACTCCGATTTCTCGAGCTCGTCGACGAGCAGCTTCACGTACGGGTTGATCGTTTGCCCGTGCCGGATCGCCTCGGGGTGGACGCTGCCATAGATGAGCAGCTGGTAGCTCCCGTCGAGATATTCCATGGCGTGGATCGCCGTCTGGATGCCCTTGTATTCGGTGAGGAAGCCGAAAACACCGATGAAGGTTTTGCGCTCCGGATACTCCGCTTCGAGCCGCCGCCGCGCCTCGGGCGTGTCGCGGGCGAGCTCGTCGCGCCAGCCGGCGCGGATGTGGCTGAGCGGATGGGCGAAAACGCTCTCGATGCCGACCACGTGACGATAGAAGCTCCGCTCGCGCTCATTGTGGACCGCGACGGCGAAACTCCCCGCTTTGGCGCGCTTCCGGAGGGTTTCGAACGCGGCCCGCTCGAGCCGCCCCTCGAAGAAATAGCGCGGCGCCTTGCGAAGGCCGTGCCGCCGCGCATGGCCGAGGAACCCGCCCACGCTCTTCTTCTGCGGGAAGGGCAGCGCAGTGTGGACCGTGACGATGAGCTTCGGCGCCGCCTCGACGAGCCAGCGGAACCGCCGGATCATGTGCGGCGCCGTGGCGCCGAGGAGGCCCGGCTCCCACTGGAGATTGATGACGTCGTAGTCCCTGAAGCTCGCGCAGATCTCCCTGATCTGCCGGTCGCCGGCGATCACGGCCTGCTGTTCGAGCCGCCGCAGCACCGACTGGTCGAGCGGGGCGACGGAGACGTCGAAATCGGTCTCGAGCAGCGATTTCAGCACCGCCGTGTACGAGGCGATGCCACAACTGATCTGGTAGGATGATACGATCAGCACTTTCACCGGACCCGCCTTCCTGTTTGGGCGCAGGCCGGGCGCCCGATCACCCGTCAACCGGCGGCAGCACGCGCCGGACGCTCGTTGCCCGTCAAACGCTCGACGAACGCGCGTGCTCCAAGCACGCGACCCGCGGCGTCGCGTGCTTTGCCTGCCACGCTTCGCACGAGCTCCGGGTCATTGTGAAGCCACTGCAAGATTCCCGCCGTTTCCTCGACATCGGGCTCGGCCCACTCTGCTCCCGGCCCAGAGTAGCGCATTTCCGGGTCGTCTACGGCCGTCAGCCGATACCCGACCGGGAACGAGGCGTCCGGCGTCATGAACTCCATGTTGCCCGACCAGCCCGTCGCGACCACTGGATAGCCCGCCAGCATCGCCTCGGCGAGCGGCAGGCCGAACCCTTCGGCGCGGTGGAGCGCGGCGTAGACGTCGGGCGTCCCGAACCAGGCCCGGAGGTCGTCCCGGTCGCCCGCCCGCCACTCGACCGCGATCGTATCGCAGTCGCCGATGGCGGCGACGACCGCGGCCCGCTGCGCGGCCGACCCGCCCGTCAGCCGCATGCGCAGCCGCACGCCGCGGTCGCCCCCGAAGGCGAGCCGGTACGCCGCGATGAGGCCGACCGGGTTCTTTCGCGCGAAGTTCGACGAGAGGTTCGCCATCGTCGCGATGGTGAACGGTCCCTCGGGCCGGCGCTGGCCGATCGCGAAGGGCGACGGCGGCAGCGGATCGCAGGCGACAGGGTGGGGCGCGACGACGACGGGGAGCGCCGCGCTCGTGCGCCGGACGGCGGCGGCGACGAAGGCGCTCGGCACCGCGATGTCGTGCGCGCACGCGAACCCGCCCTTCCAGTTGGCCGGCAGCCGGTCGAGCTCCCACGCCCAGTAGGCGGTCACCCATTTCTCGCGCAGCACGCGCCGGCCGAGAAGCGTCAGCGCGTAGGGAAGGTAGGGCCCGTTCACCACCACGATCGCGTGGCCGGGTCCCTCGTGCGCCCTCCCGTCGGGGAGGCCGTGCTCTACGGTGGCGTCGGAATCGTAGAAGTAGCGGCCAATGTCGATACCGAGGACCTCGAAACCCTCCGATCGCAGCGCCGCGGCGGTGAGCCGGGCCGACTGGCCGAGCCCGCTCGCGGCGGAGAGGTAACCCACCACGATCCGCGGCACGGACCGGTCGTGGACGCGGTCGCGGGAGACACTCGGGAGCGGCGGCCGCATCAGCGCGATCGCGCCGTGAATCGCGGAGCGGCGGAGCGTGACCGGCAGTCTCGCCCAGACGCCGCGCACGAGGGAACGGACTAGCGGCACCGTCCCTCCGTCCGCCGGGGACGCGATGATCCTTGCGTGGCCATGGCGGGAGTGTATCCGCTGGCGGTTACCGCTTCCACGCCGCCCCGGCCCGGCCGCTGTGCGGCCTCACCTCGCCCGCCTCTCCCGCTTCACGGCCTCCAGCGTCTCGGCCATTCCCTTGAGCCCGGCACAGAACCGCTGGAACGCTTCGTCCAGCTTCGGTTCCCAGCGCTCGGCGAAGCG
>JADLGL010000081.1 GCA_020849325.1 Bauldia sp.
AATGAGGACAACCCGCCGCACGCCTTGAACCCGGCGGCGGGATCGACCTATCTCACGGCACATTCACGCGGTGCCCGATGACCCTCAGCGTAGCGACCTGGAACATCAATTCGGTTCGGCTCCGCATCCGCCTCGTCACCGATTTCCTGACGAAGCACGAGCCCGACGTGCTGTGCCTGCAGGAGATCAAGTGCACCAACGACCAGTTCCCCGCGAAGGCGTTCCGGAAGCGCGGCTATACCCACATCGCGGTCAACGGCCAGCGCGGCTATCACGGCGTTGCCATCGTCTCGCGCCTGCCGTTCCTCGCCGAAGGGCGGCAGGGGTTTTGCGGCAAGGACGATGCGCGGCATGTTTCGGTGCGGATCGCCGATGGTGGCTCCGACATCGAGCTCCATAACTTCTACGTGCCCGCCGGCGGTGACGAGCCGAACCCCGAAATCAATCCGAAGTTCGCCCACAAGCTCGCCTTCCTCGAGGAGATGTCCACCTGGCTCGACGCCGGGCGGACGGGGCGGCCGGCGATCATGGTGGGGGACCTCAACGTCGCGCCGATGGAGCACGACGTGTGGTCGCACAAGCAGCTCCTACGCGTCGTCAGCCACACGCCGCCCGAGACCGAGCGGCTCGAAGCCATCCGCGCCGGCGGCAACTGGGTCGACGTCGCGCGCCGCTTCGTGCCGGCGGACCAGAAACTCTACACGTGGTGGAGCTACCGGGCGCAGGACTGGGAAGCGTCGAACCGCGGCCGGCGGCTCGACCACATCTGGGTGACGTCGCCGCTCGCGCCGCGGCTCGATTCGATCGAAATCGTCCGCCTCGCGCGCGGCTGGAAGCGCCCGTCGGACCACGTGCCGGTGATCGCGCGGCTCGCCGCCGCGGCCTGACGCCCGGCCTGCCTATTGCGCGGGCGGAGGCGCACGCCTACGTTCGGCCCATCTCTTGGGGTGCCCCCGCGGTGCGGTGGCTGAGAGGCGGTCCCGCCAACCCATGGAACCTGATCCGGGTCGTACCGGCGGAGGGATAGAGATGCTGCCACAGCCCATTGCTGCGCGTCGCATTCTGGCGGCCTTCGTCCGTTCGGCCCCGATCGCCCGAACCGGAAAGGCCACGCCATGATTCTCATTCGCGCGGGCGCAGCGGCGCTCGCCCTCACCCTCATGCCGACATTCGCCGCCGCGCAGGCGCCGACGCTGACGGTCTACACCTACGCGTCCTTCGCCGGCGAGTACGGCCCCGGCGCGGCCGTGAAAGCGGCCTTCGAGGCGGAGTGCGCCTGCACGCTCGAATGGGTGACGACGGACGATGCCGGGACGCTCGTCGCTCGGCTCCTTCTCGAAGGCCCGGCCACGGAGGCGGACGTCGTCCTCGGCCTCGACACGGCGCTGATGGCGTCCGCGCGGGCGAGCGGGCTCTTTGCGCCGCACGGCGTTTCGATCGATGCGCTCGACCTCCCCGTCGCGTGGACCGACGACATTTTCGTGCCGTTCGACTGGGGGTGGTTTTCCTTCGTGTACGATTCGACCGCCCTTGCGACCCCGCCGATGAGTCTCGAGGCGCTGGTGCGCGATCCGAACGGCCCCACGGTCATCATCGAGGATCCACGGACGTCGAGCCCCGGCCTCGGCCTTCTCCTGTGGATGAAGAGCGTGTTCGGCGACGGTGCGGCCGACGCGTGGGCGGCAATGGCCCCCCGCATCGTCACGGTGACGCGCGGCTGGTCGGAGGCCTACGGGCTCTTCCTCGACGGCGAGGCCGACATGGTTTTGTCCTACACGACCTCTCCCGCCTACCACACGATCGCCGAGGGCGACCCGAAGTACCGCGCCGCGATCTTCACCGAGGGCCATGAAATGCAGGTCGAGGTCGCCGGCATGGTCGCCGGCACCGACCAGCCCGACCTCGCGCGCCGGTTCCTCGCCTTCATGACGACCGACGCTTTCCAGGCAGCGATCCCCGAGGGCAACTGGATGTACCCCGCCGCCGAACCCGCCGCCGGCCTCCCGCCCGCCTTCGCCGATCTGCCGCGGCCGGACGCGACCTTCCTCACGCCGCCCGACATCGTGGCCGCGAACCGCCGCGCCTGGGTCGACGAGTGGATCGCCGCATTGGCGCGATAGCGGGCGCGGTCGGAGCGATGCTTCGGACGTTGCCGGACAGGCCGTCTCCCCCTCACGGAGGGAGAGGGCCTTCAAACCATCGCTGGGACTTGGGCCCGACCACATACGATTGCCCTGCCTTGCGGGGGAGGCCGGGAGGAGGACTTGCGGCCCACGTGCTCGGCGCGGCCGAATTGGCTGGCAGGCCGAAAGTCACCACCCCAACCCTCCCCACGAGGGGGAGGGAGAACGAAGGCCGGGATCAAGGGTTCCGGCCCTCCGCGTCGCTCCGGCCGGGACGACGGGTCGATCTCGAGGCGGCCGCGGCTGTCGCCGTGGGGAAGCGGTGGGGCGATCACCCATGAACCGCCTTCCCGGCCTCCTCTCACTCGCCCTCCTCGTGGGGATCGTCGCGCTCGGCTTTTACGGCCTCCTCTCGGCCGGCGGCTCCGGCGCCGCGATCGACTGGGGGTATGTCTGGCGGCTCGTCCGGAGCGCGCTCGTGCAGGCGGGCCTGTCGACGGCGATCTCGCTGGTGCTCGGCGCGGCGCTGGCGCTGGCGCTGGCGCGGCGGTCGCGGTTCCGCGGGCGGGCGCTGCTGCTGGCGGGGTTCAATGCGGCGACGGTGCTGCCGGCGATCGTCACGGTGTTCGCGATCGTCGCGCTGTTCGGCCGGTCGGGTTGGATCGGCGATGCGACGCGGGCGGTGGGGCTCGACTATGGCAGCTGGGTGTATGGGCTCGACGGCGTCCTCCTCGCCCACATCCTCCTCAATGCGCCGCTCGCGGCCCGCGTCTTCCTCGCGGGGCTCGGGGCGGTGAGCGCGGAGGAATGGCGGCTCGCGGCGCAGCTCGGCATGCCGCCGGGCGCCGTGTTCCGGTTCATCGACTGGCCGGTGATCCGCCGCGAGGCGGCGGGGGTGGCGGCGCTGATGTTCCTCGCCTGCTTCTCGTCGTTCGCGATCGTTCTCGCGCTCGGCGGCGGGCCCGGCGTGTCGACGCTCGAGGTCGCGATCTACGAGGCGGTGCGGTTCGAGGCGGACTTTTCCCGCGCCGCGGTTCTCGCCCTCGTTCAGGTCGGCGCCTGCGCGGCGATCCTCCTGCCGGCGCTGGTTCTCTTCGGCCGCCGGTCGCCCGAGGCACCGCCGGGCGGCATCGCCGCGCCCCGGCCGGACACGGGTTCGCGGCGGCTGCGGGCGTTCGACCGCGGCGTTCTTCTCCTGATGGCGTTCCTCGTCCTCGTGCCGATGGCGACGATCGCCATCGGCGGCGCGGCAAGCCTCGGCTCGCTGGTCGACACGACCGTGCTCGAGGCCGTGCTGACGAGCCTTGCGATCGGCCTTCCCGCGGGGCTCCTGTCGGTGCTCCTCGCCCTCGGCCTCGCAACGCTGGCGCGCGACCTCCGCCTCCTCCGTCGGTCGCTTGCCGACCTCACCGGCGCCGCCGCTACGCTCGTCGTCGTTGTGTCGCCGATCGCGCTGTCTGCCGGGCTTTTCGTCGTGCTTCGCCAGCGGGTGAACCCGTTCGCGATCGGCATTCCGCTCGTCGTCCTCGTCAACGCGTTGATGGCGCTGCCCTTCACCTATCGCCAGGTGGAACCGCCGCTCCTCCTCGCGGCGGAGCGGTTCGGCCGGCTCGGCGACAGCCTCGGGCTCCGCGGCGTCGCCCGGCTGCGGCTCGTCGAATGGCCGCTCCTCCGTGCACCGCTCCTCGTCGCGCTCGCGATGGCTATTGCACTCAGCCTCGGCGATCTCGGCGTTGCCTCGTTCTTCGGCCGCGGCGAGCTCGTGACGCTGCCGGTGCTCCTCTACGAGCGGCTCGGTTCGTATCGCGTGGCGGAGGCGGGTTCGGTCGCGCTCCTCCTCACGCTCCTCGTCGGCGGGCTTTTCCTCCTCGCGCAGCGGGTTTCCGGAGGCTTCGTTGCTCGTCCTCGATGACGTCCGCGTCGTCTATCCCGACTTCGAGGTCCGCTACGACCTCGCAGTGCCGGAAGGCGCGCTCTGCGCGCTGATCGGGCCATCCGGCGGCGGCAAGACGACACTCCTCCACACCATCGCCGGCTTTGCCCCCGTGGTGTCCGGAACGATCACCTTCGCCGGCCGCGACCTGACGAAGCTCGCACCGGCGGAACGGCCGCTGTCGATCCTCTTCCAGGACCACAACCTCTTCCCGCACCTCACCGCGGCGCAGAACGTCGGCCTCGGTATCGATCCGCGTCTCCGCCTCGATGCGGCCGCACGCGAGCGCGTCGAGGTGGCGCTGCGGCGGGTGGAACTCGGCGGGCTCGGCGGGCGGCGGCCGGCCGAGCTTTCCGGCGGGCAGCGGCAGCGGGTGGCGATCGCGCGGGCGCTCGTCCGCGACCGGCCGCTGATGCTCCTCGACGAGCCGTTCACCGGCCTCGATCCGGGCCTCCGCGCCGACATGATCGCCCTCGTCGACACGCTCCGCCGCGAGCGGCGGCTGACGGTGCTGATGGCGATCCACTCGCCGGAGGATGCGGCCGATGTCGCCGATCTCTTCGCGTTCGTGGCGGACGGTCGCGTCGATGCGGTCGGCCCGCCGGCGGAGATGCTCGCGCCGGGACGGTCGCCGAAACTCGACCGCTACTTCCGGCGCAGCTGACCTATTCGAACCGCGTCGCCGACACCGCGGTGTTGCGCCGGATCGTCCCGACCGTCGCCGCCACCGCGCCGAGAGCGAGGATCAGCCCGAGGGCGAGCGCCACGAAATACATCGGTTCCGGCCAGCCGACATCGATCCCGCCGGCGAGGTTCTCGACGATCACATCGGCGACGAGGTAGCCCGCGGCCACGGACAGACCGAGGACGCCCACGAGCGGCACGGCAGCCTCGAAGCCCACCATGCGATGGAGCTGCGAGGCGGGCATTCCCATGAGCCGGAGGAGGCCGAGGACGCGGCGGCGGTCGATCACCGCGGCTGCCGTGGCTATGGCGAGGCTGCAGCCGGCGATCGCGATCGACACGAATGCGCCGAGATAGGCGACGACCGCCAGTTCGTGGAGGATGCGCTGGATGCCGAGCTGCACCGCCTCGACGCGGGTGATCGGCGCCGCGGCAGGGCCGGCGCCGACTTCGATGGCCGTCCGCGCCCGGTCGATCGCCTCCGCGGTGCCATCGGTGCGGACGACGATCGCGCCGGCCACGCCCACGGCGGCGCCGCGGACCGCGACGACCTCCAAGCGGCCCTCCTGCTGGCTCGCGAGATACGAGGTCCGGTCGAACGTGGCGAACGGGGCATCGGGGACGGCAGCGAAGCCGAGCGCCGGAAAATCCTCCGCGGCCCAGGCGACGCTGCCGGGATGCACTTCCGTGGCGATGGGATCGACGGCGCGGCCGACGATCACGGCGTTCACGCCCGGCACGGCAAGCGTCGCGGCAATGACGGCATCGGCGTCGGCGCCGGCCGGGAGATCGGCGAGGAGGGCGTCGGCGGGGAGAGTGCCGTCGACGCCGTCGACCCTGAGGCTCTGCATCACGCCGCCGGCCGCGGTGGCGAACACGGTCACCATGAAGACCGCGATGACGAGCCCGCTGACCGAGCGGAAGGTTGCGACCGGGGTCATCCGGATGCGGCTGCCGGCGATCAGCGCCGCCGCCGAGCCGGCACGGCGGGAGACGAGGCCGCTGAGCTGGTAGGTGAGCCAGGGACCGATGACGACGATGCCGGCCGCAACGATCGCAAAGCCGCCGACGATGCCGAACGTCATCACCGTGCCGTCGATGTCGCCGGCATTCATCGCGGTGTAGCCGATCAGCCCAGCACCGACGAGGAGCGGCAGGATGCGCCACGGTCGCGGTGTCCGCTCGCGGATCGCCCGCGTCGCGCCGAGGGGCGAGATGCCGGCACGCCGGATGCCGATCGCGCTCGCCAGCGTCGCCGCAACGACCATCGCGCCGACGGCGAGGAGCGACCAGCTGGCGGGCACCGCGAGGTCCTGCGGAAAGAACGAGCCGCCGTTCAGCGGGATGATCGCGGCGAGCGGCCGGAGCACGGCGGCGAGGACGACGCCGAGCGCCGCGCCGACGGTGGCGGTGAGGAAGGATTCGAGCGCCACCACGAAGGCGATCTGGCGCGGCGAGGCGCCAATCAGGCGGAGCGTGGCGAAGCGCTCGATTCGGGACACCGCACCGAGCTTCGTCACGATCATGATGAGGAGGCCGACCGGGAAGAAGAGGCCGATCGCGCCGATGAGGATGACGATCTGGTAGGCCGCGCCGAGATCGGTCGGGCTGGCGGCGAAGCTCGTGAGGTACACGGCGCCGGGGAGGGCGCGCACGGCATCGGGAGCTGCGCCGACGATCGCGACCAGCGTGTCGGGGCTCGACAGCGCCGCGTCCCCGATCGTGCCGGCGAAGCTGCCGAAGCGGTTGCCGAGCCGGTCGGGCGGAAGCCTCGCGACGAGCGCCTGAAGCGCCGGCGAAGCATAATAGCTACCGGCTGGCGGAGCCGAGGGGATGCCGGGGATCGGCAATGCCGTTTCCGCGGGCGCAGCGACGATGAGGCGGGCGATGACTTCGCCCGCGGCGCTGGTCTCGTCGCGCGCGGCGAGGATGGCGCCCCGCGGCGCTGCCCGGTCGGCGGGGATTGCGGAGCTTTCGGTCGTGGCGTTGAGCCAGGCGGTGCGGTCGTCGCGGCTGTCGAGCGCGATGACCGCGCCGAGCATCAGCAGGAACAGCGCCATCCCGAGCGCGACGCCGAGGACGATGCCGAGCGGCCGGCCGAGCGACGAGCGGCCGCCGAGAAGCGCGAGGCGAACGAGGAAGGCCACTACGCCGCCTCGCCGAGCGCCACCGAAACGCGGCCGTCGCGGACGATGATGTCGCGATCGGCGTAGGCCGCCGTCCGCGAGTCGTGCGTGACGACGACGACCGTCGTTCCGCTCTCGCGGACGAGCTCGATCATGAGCTTCATCACGCCTTCGGCCGCAAGGGAATCGAGCGATCCGGTCGGTTCGTCGGCGAAGAGCACCGCCGGCTTCGTCACCAGCGCGCGGGCGATCGCGACACGCTGGGCCTCCCCGCCCGAGAGCTCCTGCGGCCGGCGCTGCGCCTTGCCGTCGAGGCCGAGGCGCACGAGCCATTCCGCAGCCCGCGCCGACGCCGCCGCGCGGCGCTCGCCGGCAAGGAGGAGGGGCACGGCGACATTGTCGATCGCGGTCAGTTCGGGGAGAAGCTGGCCGAACTGGAACACGAAGCCGAAATCGCCGAGCCGCAGTCTTCCGCGGGCGGTCTCGTCGAGCGTCGAAATCGCGGTGCCGTTGAACCGGACGATTCCCGCGTCGGGAACCGTGACGCCGGCGAGACAGTGGAGCAGCGTCGATTTCCCCGATCCGCTCGGTCCCATGATGGCGACGATCTCGCCACGGCGGATCGACACGTCGATGCCGCGGAGCGCCTCGTTGCGGCCGAAGGACTTCTTGAGGCCGCGGGCCTCGAGGACGGCGGTCATGCAAGCACCTCGGCGCGGAGCTGGGTGAGCCGCGCCGCGGTCATGTCGATCCAGCGGAGGTCGGCCTCGATGTGGAAGAGGGCGTGGTCGTAGAGGAGGACGTGCATCAGCCCGGCCGACTGCTTCTGGCGCGTGAGGGCGCGCATCTGCTCCATGTGGCAGGCGCGCTGGAGGTCGAGGAGGCGCTGCGCGTCCCGGCCGGTGAGGAGCGCCACGACGGTCTTCGCGAACATGTTGTTCTGCAGCGTCTCGGACGGGACGTCCGGCGTGAACATCCATTCCGCCAGCCGCTCCTCGCCGTCCGGCGTCACCGCATAGCGTTTCCGGTCCGGTCCATCGCCCGCCTCCTCGCCGAGCGGCGCGAGGAGGCCGTCGCGGATCATCCGCGCGATGGTGGCGTAGACCTGGCCGAAGGCGAGCGGCTTCCGGAGACCGAACAGCCGGTCATAGAGCTGCTTCAGGTCGTAGCCATAGCTCGGCTTGAGGCTGACGAGGCCGAGAAGGGTGAGCGCGCTATCCATACAACAAGCGTATACATCGAGTGTATAGTTGTGCGCAAGAGCACGAGAATGGCGTATTCCGTGCGGCTTCTGACGAAGCGCAGGCCGCTCGTCGGGTGGTGGTCGGCCCGGAGCTAGCCCTTCGAGGAATCGTCCTTCGGGCGGCGCGAGGCGTCGAAGGCGACGCCGAAGGCGATGCCGATCGCGATGCCCGAGGCGACGTTGTCGAAGACGAGGGCGCCGGCGGCGACGCCGATCAGGATGCCCGCCGGCAAGCCGTAACCCACCTGCACGCTATCGCTCCGTCAATGCGAGTCTGAAGCCGAGGCCCATGCGGGCACCCTACCGGCTCAGCCCGACCAGGGGAATTCCCGCACCAGCCGTTCGGCCTGCGCGAGTTCGTCCGGCGTGAGGAGGCGCGCGACGAGGTCGCGCCGGGCGAGCGCATCGACGTCGCCCTGATTGCCTGCCAGCGTGAACCAGGCATAGGCGAGCACGACGTCGCGCGGCACGCCGCGGCCGATGTCGTAGAGCATGCCGAGATTGTACTGGGCGATGGCGTGGCCCTGATCGGCCGCCATGCGGTACCAGCGCGCCGCCTCCCGCACGTTCCGCGGCACGCCGTCGGCGTTGGCGTAGATGCCGGCGATGTTGTTCTGCGCGTCCGCGTAGCCCTGCTCGGCCGCGAGGAGGTACCAGCGCAGCGCCTCGGTGTTGTCCTCCGGGACGCCGATGCCGTTGTCGTAGACGTAGCCGAGATTGTTCTGCGCCGCGGCGAAGCCCTGAGCCGCCGACCGGCGATACCAGTCGATCGCGACGGCATAGTCGGCGGTCACGCCGCGGCCGAGCTCATACATGAAGCCGAGCTCGTTCTGCGCGTCGGCGTCGCCGGCTTCCGCGGCGATGGTGAGCCAGCGCACCGCCTCGACGTAGTCCCGGACGACGCCACGCCCCTCGGTATAGAGGCGGGCGAGGGCGACCATCGCCCGGACGTCGCCGGCGTCGGCGCCGATCCGGTAGAGGAGACCCGCCTCGGCGTAGTCGCCGCGGAGATGCGCGGCGGCGCCGTCCTCGAACGGGCCGGCCCAGGCGGGCGCGACCGCCATCGCCACGGCAACGCCAAGCGCTGCACACCAGAATCTCACGGCGCGGAATCCTCCCTCAAGGACACCCGCCCCCATCAAACGACGCAACGGGCCGTCCGTCGAGGGGGTTCCGCACGAAGCCGGCGTCACGCTCCCGGCATCACGGCCCGGCCGGCGAAGAAACCGGCGAGCGACGCGACCGCGGTCAGCGTCGCGCCCCAGGCGATGTCGACCACGGTGACCGCGACCGACCAGCCGCGGACGGTTGCGAGATTGGTGATGTCGTAGGTGCCGTAGGCGGCGGCGCCGAGGACGGCACCGAGGGCGAGCGCCATGAGCCAGCTGTCCTGGTTCTGCGCCGGCGTCACCACGAGGATCACGGCGGCGGCGCTGTAGAAGACGTAGAACGCCGCGGCGACCGGAAGGTTCGGGCTCTCGAGGAGGAGGCTGCCGAGTCGCGGCCGGTAGAAAGCCGGCGACATCACGTTCAGCCAGACGAAGTCGAGGCCGAGGAAGACGATCGTCGTCGCGGCGTAGGAGGCGAGATAGCGCATCCAATCAGATGCCGAGGAAGGGCTGGAGCAGCCGGGCGACGCCGCGGAATTTCAGGGGCGCGTCGGTCACCGCGAGGCAGATGCAGTCCTCGCCGGGGCTCGCGATCGGCTGGTGCTCGACCTCCTCGTCGGCCTCCTCGATGTCGCCGCGGGCGTACGTGCCACCTTCGTCGTGGAACGCACCCTGCAGCACCAGCGTGAGTTCGAGGCCGCGATGGCTGTGCACCGGCATCGCCGCGCCGGCGGGAATCCTGAGGAGCCGCGCGGTCGTCGCGCGGTCGCCGGTCGGGATGATGATGGTGTGGGCGCTCGGCCCTAGCTTCCGCCAGGCGAGGCCGGGGCCGTTCTCGATGTAGCTCCGGAGCGGCTCGGGGAAGATCGATGCTTCCCGCCGGACGGGCGCTGCGCTGCGCGGTGCCGGGTCCGGATCGGCGTCGATCCGCGCCAGCGTCGCCGCGAGCGCGTCCTCGGCCACCGGCGCGGGCTCGATTGCGTCGATCATCGCGCCGCCCACGGCTTCGGCGGCGAGGACGCGGCTGCGGCAGGCGGGGCAGAGGGCGAGATGGGTCGCGACGGCAAGGCCCCAGCCTTCGGACAGGGAGCCGGCGGCATAGTCGAGGAGGAGCGCGTCGCTGGGGTGTCTGGTCGGCATCGTCAGAGGTCGTCGGTCGGCTGGGCGAGGGCGCCGCGGAGTTTCCCGAAGGCGAGACGGATCCGCGACTTCACGGTGCCGAGCGGCAGGCCGAGCCGCCCGGCGATGACGGAGTGCGAGAGGTCGTCGAAGAACGACATGCGCAGCAGCGCCTGCTCGCCGTCGGAGAGGCGCGCCAGCGCCTCGGCGAGGCGGCCGGCGTCCTGCTCGCGGCCGAGCGACGCGTCCGGGGCTTCGACCGGGTCGGGCGACAGCACCGGATCGTCGGCCTCGATCTCAGGGTGCCTTTCGCGCCGGTAGGCGTCGATGCGGAGGTTCCGTGCGATGGTGAAGATCCAGGTCGACGCCGACGCTTTCGCGGGGTCGTAGCGGTCGGCTTTCCGCCAGACCGCGACCATCGTCTCCTGCACCAGTTCCTCGGCGCCCGCGGCCGTCCCGCCGAGGCGGAGGAGGTAGCTCTTCAGGCGCGGGGAGAAATGGCGAAAGAGCTCGGCAAAGGCGGCGCGGTCCCGTTCCGTGGCGACGGCGTGGAGGAGGCGCGACAGGGCCGCAGGGTCGATCTGCGCTCCGTCCCGCTTCGGCGCGGCCGTGTCCGTCTCCATGCGTGCGTCCAGAGGCCGCGCGGGGCGCGTCTGCCCGCGACGCGGAAACTGCCACGCGGGCAGGACGGAGGGAACAGCATCGGCCATCGACGACAGATACGCGACGGCGCCTGCGGTGGATCACCCGCCTTCGCGGCCGCGTCAGTCGGCCTTCGCGTCGATGGCGATTGCATGGACGCCCGCCGCGATCTCGCCGGCGAGCGCGGCGTTGATCGCACGGTGCATTTCGATCCGGCTCTTGCCGCGGAAAGCGTCCGCCACGATCCGGATGCGGAAGTGGCTTTCACCGCCCGGCCGGTGGCCGGCATGGCCCTTGTGGAGGTCCGACTCGTCCACCACCTCTAGGCGCCGCGGCTGAAAAGCGTCGGTTAACGTGCGTGTGATCCTGTCTCTGACGGTCGCCAAATCGCACCTCTGCCTTTCCCGACGCGGCTTGCCGCTCCCTGGTGCCGACAGCATAATCGAACCGATGAAGCTGGATTCCAAATATTTCGACCAGATCCGGATCAAGCCGCGCGTGCACGTGGCGGAGGAGCGCACGAGCGCGCCCGCCGGCCCCGCCTGCGAGAGCCCCGGCTGCGGCGAGCCGGGGACCTATCGCGCGCCGAAGGGGCGGAACCGCGAGGGGCAGTATTTCAATTTCTGTCTCGATCACGTCCGCGACTACAACAAGTCGTACAACTATTTCGCCGGGATGACCGACCACGACATCGACGCCTATCGCGTCGATGCGGCGACCGGCCACCGGCCGACCTGGACGATGGGCGCCCGGCCGGGCCACCATGTCGGGGAGAGCGGCGCGGCGGCGGAGCAGATCCACGACGTGTTCGGCGTCTTCCCCGGCTTCGGCCACCGCACGGGCGGGGGCGAGGAGCCCGGTCCGCGCGAGCGGCCGATGGGCAATGTCGACCGGAAATCGTTCGCCACGCTCGACCTCGAGGGGCGCGAAGACAGGGCGACGATCAAGTCGCGCTTCAAGGAACTGGTCAAACGCCTCCATCCTGACGCAAATGGCGGCGACCGGAGCTCGGAAGACAGGCTCCGGGAGATCATCCAGGCGTACAATCATCTGAAGGCCGCCGGCTATTGCTGAGGCGGCCTCGGGCCAGCGGTACCCCTCCGGGGCGACCCTTCCTGCCCTCGGAGGCTATGGAATGACGACGACGGAACTGTCCGGACTGCCGGACCTGAAGATTTCGGTCCGGCAGGTGTTCGGAATCGATGCGGACATGGAGGTGCCGGCCTATTCGGCCGGCGACGAGCACGTCCCGGACCTCGACGAGGACTATATCTTCGACCGCGACACCACGCTCGCGATCCTGGCGGGCTTCGCCCACAATCGCCGCGTGATGGTGACGGGCTATCACGGCACCGGCAAATCGACCCACATCGAGCAGGTCGCCGCGCGCCTCAACTGGCCATGCGTCCGGGTCAATCTCGACAGCCACATCTCGCGCATCGACCTCATCGGCAAGGACGCCATCGTCCTCAAGGACGGGAAGCAGGTCACCGAGTTCCGCGACGGCATCCTGCCCTGGGCGCTGCAGACCAATACGGCGCTGGTGTTCGACGAATACGACGCCGGCCGGGCCGACGTGATGTTCGTCATCCAGCGCGTCCTCGAAGTGTCGGGCCGCCTCACGCTCCTCGACCAGAACCGCGTCATCCGCCCGCACCCGGCGTTCCGGCTGTTCGCGACGGCCAACACCGTCGGCCTCGGCGACACGTCGGGCCTCTATCACGGGACGCAGCAGATCAATCAGGGCCAGATGGACCGCTGGTCGATCGTGGTGACGCTGAACTACCTGCCGCACGACCGCGAGGTCGACATCGTCGCCGCCAAGACCCCGGCCTATCGCGACGCCGCCGGCCGGGCGCTGATCGCCAAGATGGTCCGCGTCGCCGACCTCACGCGGAACGCCTTCATCAACGGCGACATCTCGACCGTGATGAGCCCGCGGACGGTGATCATGTGGGCGGAGAACGCCACGATCTTCAACGACGTCGGCTTCGCCTTCCGCGTCACCTTCCTCAACAAATGCGACGAGGCGGAACGGGGCATCGTGGCCGAGTTCTACCAGCGCTGCATGGGCGAGGAGCTGGCGGAATCGGCGGCGAACGTCGTGATGAGCTGAGCTGCCAGACCAGACTAAGTGGCGGCGGCAGAGCGTCCCAGAACGCTCTCGCCGTTGATCGCCTGCCGGAGGTTGTCCATCCTCGACGTGAGATCACCGTGGTTCTGTCCGACCTTCCCTTCGAGGCGCCCGAGCGCCACGCGCATCTCGCGGAAGTCGGATCGTCCGGCTTTCTGGTTCGGCCATGGCACCCGCGGAGGCTCCAACCCTCATCACCGAACCATATAAGGTGACGAGGCTAGCGGTAGTATCAGACAACGTGATGGCCAGCTGACGTGTCCGTACCGTCCAACCAGAGCAAGGCGAAGCCGTCGCCGCCGGCGAGCGATCCGTTCAAGCTCGCGCTCGCCGGCTGCATGCGGGCGATGGCGGGGAAGGCCGACCTCGAAGTCGCCTTCGCGTCCGACCGGCCGCTCCTGTCGGGCGACAAAGCGCGCCTCCCTGAGCCGCCGCGGCGGCCATCGGCGCACGATCTCGCGGTGCTGCGCGGCTACGGCGATTCGATGGCGCTGTGGCTCGCGGTCCACGACCCCGCCGTCCACCGGCGCCTGTCGCCCGAAGGCCGGAACGCGCGCGCCCTTTTCGATGCCGTCGAAAAGGCGCGCGTCGACGCGGTCGGCGCGATCCGGATGCAGGGCGTCGGCGACAACCTTGCCGCGATGCTCGAGAGCAAATACCAGCAGACCGCCTTCCAGAACGTCGCCACGCGCGCCGACGCGCCGCTCGAGGACGCCGTGGCGCTCCTCGTCCGCGAGAAGCTGACCGGCCGCGCGCCGCCGGAGGGGGCACGGAAGCTCGTCGAGCTCTGGCGGCCCTGGGTCGAGACGCGCGCCGGCGAGGAGCTCGCCGTGCTCGCCGGCTCGGTCGACGATCAGGCCCGCTTCGCCGACATCATCCGCAACCTCATCGCCTCGCTCGAAATGGGAAGCGAACTCGGCTCGGAGCCGGAGCCCGAGGAAACGGAGAGCGAATCCTCGCCGGACGGCGGCGCGGACGAGGCCGAGGCGGGGGAGGAATCAGAAGGCGGCGACGAGACCCAGTCGGACGATTCCGACGCGCCGGTCGACGACAGCGCGGCGTCCGAGACCGAGGCGGCGGAAGCCGATACCGAGCGCTTCGACGACGACGGCGCGGAGGCGCGCGAGGCGGGCGAGGTGCGGCGCCAGGCGCAGCCGAACGCCGCGCAGCCGCTGGCGCTCGAATATCACGCGTTCAATCCGAAATACGACGAGACCGTGAAGGCGGAGGAGCTCTGCGACGCCGACGAGCTCGATCGTCTCCGTGGCTTCCTCGACAAGCAGCTCGCCCCGCTCCAGGGCGCGGTCGCGCGCCTCGCCAACCGGCTGCAGCGGCGACTTCTCGCGCAGCAGAACCGGGCGTGGGATTTCGACCTCGAGGAGGGCGTCCTCGACGCGGCGCGTCTGTCGCGCGTGGTGACCGACCCGATGCATCCGCTGTCGTTCAAATCCGAGCGCGACACCGATTTCCGCGACACGGTGGTGACGCTCCTTCTCGACAATTCCGGCTCGATGCGCGGCCGGCCGATCACGGTGGCCGCGATCTGCGCCGACATCCTCGCGCGGACGCTGGAGCGCTGCGGCGTGAAGGTCGAGATCCTCGGCTTCACCACGCGGGCGTGGAAAGGCGGGCAGGCGCGCGAACAGTGGCTCCAGGCCGGCAAGCCGCCCAATCCCGGCCGGCTCAACGACCTTCGCCACATCATCTACAAGGCGGCGGACGCGCCGTGGCGGCGGTCGCGCCGCAATCTCGGCCTGATGCTGCGGGAAGGTCTCCTCAAGGAGAACATCGACGGCGAGGCGCTGGCCTGGGCGCATCAGCGCCTCCTCGTCCGACCGGAGAACCGAAAGATCCTGATGATGATCTCGGACGGCGCGCCGGTCGACGATTCCACGCTCTCGGTGAACCCCGCGAACTACCTCGAACGCCACCTCCGCCAGGTGATCGAGGAGATCGAGGTGAGGTCGCCGGTCGAGCTGATCGCCATCGGCATCGGCCACGACGTCACGCGCTGGTACCGCCGCGCCGTCATGATCGTCGACGCGGAGGAACTCGCCGGGGCGATGACCGAAAAACTCGCCGAGCTCTTCGAAGACTCGGACAAGGCTCCCACGCGCCGGCGCGGGCGCCGCGCGGCATGAGGCGGCTCCTCGCTGCGGCTTTCCTCGTCGCGGCGCCCCCGGTCCTGGCGGCCCCCGGCTGGACGCCGCTCGAGATCACCGCGCGGCCGATCGAGGAGTTCACCATCGACCGGCCGGCGACGCTCGCCGGCACGCTCACCTTCATGGGCGGGCTGTCGCTGTCCTCGCCGAACCGCGATTTCGGCGCGCTCTCCGGCATGGAGATCCTCCCGGACGGCACGGTCCTCTTCATCGCCGATACCGGCCACTGGCTGTCGGCGCGGCTGGTCGAGGAGGGCGGTCGTCTCGTCGGCGTCGCCGATGCGCGGATGGCCCCCATCCTCGACGCGGCGGGCGACGAAGCGAACCAGAAGGGCGCGGCGGACGCCGAGGGCCTTCGCCTCGCCGCCGACCGCCGCTCGGTGCTCGTCTCGTTCGAAGGCGATCACCGGATCATGACCTATCCGCTGGGCGACCTCGCCTTCGCCCGACCCGTCGAAGTGCCGCGGCCGGCCTTCCGCGGCCTCTCCGGCAATCGCGGCATCGAGGCGGTCGCCGTGGCGCCGGTCGAGGGGCCGCTCGCGGGCGCGATCGTCGCCTTCTCGGAGCAGGCCGCGGACGGCAATGGCGGGCTCCGCGCCTGGGTGCTCGGAGGGCCGCGCGACGGTCAGTTCGCGGTGCGGCGGAACGGCCAGTTCGACATCACGGACGCTGCGTTCCTCCCCAATGGCGACCTCTTCGTCCTCGAGCGCCAGTTCTCGCTCTCCGAGGGTATCGCGATGCGCATCCGGCGGCTCGCCGCGGCCGACCTCAGGCCCGGCGCCACGGTCGACGGCCCGGTGGTCCTCGTCGACGACCACCTCTTCCAGATCGACAACATGGAAGGCATGGCGCTCCGCCCGCAGCCCGACGGCAGCGTCGTCATCACGATCGTCTCGGACAACAACCACTCCCTCCTGCAGCGGAACCTTTTGCTGCAGTTCCGCTGGGAGGAAACGGCCGTGCCGCTGCCCCGAGAGCGGCCCTGACATCCCGCCGGGTGGCTTGGTCGATTTGGCCGGTTCAGCGGGCCATCTAGTTCCTGCCCAGCACCGGGCCTGGAGCGCGCCCGTCAGCGGCGGCGGAAATGGACGTCGTCGTGGGCGGCGGCGATCCGCTCGAAGCCGAGCTTGTCGAGCCGGCCGAGGAGGCGGGGGACGTGGCCGGCGGGGTTCTGGGGGTGGTCCTTCACCTCGATGAGGATGTCCGTCAGGTCGGCGAACGCGCTCACCTGCGCCAGTTCGTCCAGCACCGAGGTCTCGGCGCCCTCGACGTCGATCTTGGCAACGATCCGCCGGTCGGCACGGCCGGCGAGGATCGCTTCCAGCGCGGTGTGGCCGATGGTCGGCGCAAGGACGGTTCCGCCGCCCGACAGATGCGCCATGCCCGAATGCGCCGGATTGAAATCGAGGCGCGCGATCGCGGCGCCGGAGATGGCGCCGGCGATCGGGACGACCTTGGTCGCGCCGTTCCGGGCGATGTTGTCGACGAGATGGGCGAACGTTTCGGGCACCGGTTCGAAGGCGAAGACGGCGGTGCAGGACGGCAGCTGGTGAGCGAGGAGGGCGTAAGCGCCGAAATTGGCGCCGATGTCGAGGAAGGTGAATCGGCCGTCGATGCGCTTCAGCGTCTCGAAGATGAAGAGCTCCGGCTTCGTCCGGCGGACGGCGGACGCGAAGACGAACTCGCCCGGCCGTTTCCGCAGCAGAAAGCCGTAGGGGGAGCGGACGAAACGGGTGGGCAGCGCCATCCGGCAGGCGAGCCACGAGCGCTCGATGACGTTCCGGAGACGCATCCCCGACCTTCTCCCGATCCCGCGATCGCTGACGTTCGCGGAACGGACCTTAGGCGTCGCCGGTTGGGCCGCCAAACGCAAAAGCCCGGCGCGAGGCCGGGCAATGCAGAACTGCAGACGATGGAAGCGCCGGAAAGCCTAGGCGGCGGCCGGGGTGGCGGCGGCCTTCTTGGCAATCTTGCGCTTCAGAATGAGGGCGCGGGGCGAGAGGTCGCTCGCATGCGCTTCGCGAAGGAAGGCGTCGAGGCCGCCGCGATGCTCGACCGTGCGGAGGCCGCTGGCCGAAACGCGGAGCGAGAAGGCCTGACCGAGCGCGTCCGAAATCAGCGTCACGTTGACGAGGTTCGGATTGAACCGGCGCTTGGTCTTGTTGTTGGCGTGGCTGACCTTGTGGCCGGTCTGGAAAGCCTTGCCGGTCAATTCGCAAACGCGCGACATTGCTCGAAACCTGGTGCGTGACAAAGGGCCCGGGCGCGAGGCGCTCCGGCGAAGGCGCGTCTATAGAGGCGGGGGCGGGGAGCGTCAAGGCGGGCGCCGGTCGCAGCCCCCTCAGACGCACGCGGCAACGAGCACGGCCGTATCGGCGAGCGGCCGCCGGTTGATGTCGCGGAAGAGGGCCCGGACGATCGCGCCGCGATCGAGGAGGCCCCGGAGCTCGGGATCGGCGCAGACATCGGCCGCGAAGGCCGGGGTGAAATCGTAGCAGACCCGCGGCGGGTTGGCCGTGCAGGCGTGTGCATCGAGGCCCGGGAAGAGCTCCGTCGGATCGGCCGGCAGGACGTATTCGGCCGGGTCGATCTCGACCTCGTAGGCAAAGGTGAGCTGGTTCTCGGCCGCGGTGACGAGCGTGAGGACCGTGGGGCCGCCGGGGACCGGGACGTGGGTGGCCGGGAGCACCGACTGGCGGGCGGAAGCGGTCGCCGCCACCGCCGCCATCAGCTCCGGCGACGGGCCGGCGGGCTCCGGCGGCGCTTCCGCAACCGCCGGCGCGGACGCAGCCGGACCGGGCCCGATGAGGGCGGCCGGATCCGGCACCGCCGTCACGAGGACGATGAACGCGAGGACGCCGAGGCCAATGATGGCGCTGGAGAGAACCCACACCCGAGCCGGCACGAACCCCTCCCCCCCGGTGACGTTGCGCCGGCAACCTAACTGCAGGAGCGCCGGCGCCGCAAACCACCCGTCCGGGTGGGCGCCGGCATTCGTCGTGGAGCCTGCCCGCTGGCCGGCGCGGTGACGAGGCGTGGACGCCATGACGATCGGGGCGGTCTTCGCGGTCAGGATTCGCTATCGATACGGGATGCGATTCGGATTTTCTTCGGGCCGGGACGCGATGCGCGGCGCGCGGGCGGGGGGCGCGGCCGTCGCGATCGCGCTCGCCCTCGTCGCGAGCGCGGTGCCGGCGCGGGCTGCCACCACCGACGTGTCGCTCGTTTACGGCATCTCGGTCGGCGGCGTTCGGATCGGCGAGGTCGAGGTCAATGCCCGTTTCGACGGCAACGGCTACGCGGTGTCCCTGTCCGGCGCGACGCGCGGGGTCAGCCGGGCGGTCTCCAATGCCACGGCGACGATGTCGGCGCGCGGCATCATCCGGAACGGGCGGGTCTTTCCCGCGGAGTTCCAGCTCTCGATGACCGAAGGCGTCGACGGGGCGGATGCGACGATGACGCTGCGCGACCGCGCGGTGGTCGATCTCACCGTCATCCCCGGCCTCGTGCCGTGGTTCGATCTCGTGCCGCTGACGATGGAGCACGTGCGCAACATCGTCGATCCGATGAGCGCGATGATCGCGCCGGTGCGGCGGATCGAGGGGCTGACGGCGTCCGAAGCGTGCAACAGGACGATCCCGGTATTCGACGGCTGGTCGCGCTACGACGTCACGCTCGGCGGCGGCGAGGTACGGACGGTCGTCGGCGCCGCGGGCGGTTACAGCGGCCTCGTCTATGTCTGCGGTGCCGGCTACCGGCCGATCGCCGGCCACCGGTCGAGCGAGGCGCCGGTCGTCTACATGGAAGGCAATTCCCGCCTGCAGGCGACGCTGATGCCGATCGAGGGCCAGCTCGTCCTCATCCCCTACGAACTCCTCATCGGCACCGAGATCGGCGACCTCGTCATTCGGGTCGAGCAGATCACCTACGCACCGACGCAGTGACTCGCCCTTGTGGGCGGAGCGTCGGAGACCACCACATCTCGTACGGGAACGGAATCGGACTCGGCCGGAGTCAGTGATTCGGACAGCGTTTGTTCCAGACTCGTTCATCCATTGAAGCGCGGCCCGATCTCGCTGATGATGCGGCCATGCACGAGCCCGATTTCGACGACGAGGCGGCGGTCCGGCGGATCGAAGCGGTGCTGTGGCCGGATGGTCCGGTGTGCCCGCATTGCGGCGAGGAGCGGCGGCTCTACCGGCTCGAAGGCGTGCGCGACCGGAAGGGCGCGGTGCGGCACGGGCTCAGGAAATGCGGCGCCTGCCGCCGGCAGTTCACCGTGCGGATCGGAACGGCGATCGAAGGCAGCCACGTGCCGTTCGCGAAATGGCTGCAGGCGATCGACCTCGTCGAGAGCGGGCCGGTCAACGCCCACCAGCTCCACCGCCTCCTCGGCGTCACCTATCGCACGGCGCGGATGATGGCGCGGCGGCTCGAAGACATCGCGGACGCGACGGGGCGCGGCGGCTCGCTCGAACGGCGGTTCGCGCGCCGGCCCTATTTCGTCGCGGGCGTGGGCGGGGCCGTCTTCCCGTGGCAATGGTCGGCCGGAACACCCGGCGCCCTCGGCACCTGGATCGCCTGATTCCTTGGTGGAGCAAGATCTTTTTCGAAGAACCGGCAGCCGCTTCTTGGGATCTTGCTCTATTCGACGACGAGTTTCACGCGCGTCCCCGCCGGGATCGCCGTCGCCGTGTCGAAGCCGTTGAGGAGCATGAAAAGCTCCGCGGCATTGGCGACGCCGGTCATCGCGGCGCTCAGGCTCGCCACCGTGTCGCCGTTTCGCGCCGTTGCGATGCTGAGACGGAGCGGGCCGATCGAAGCGCGCTCCGCCGGCGTCAGGATGCGGAAGCTCGCGGGAATGACGGTCGCGGCCTCCTCGAACGCTGCGCTCGCGCGGGCATTGGCGAAGATGAACCGGTAGGCCTCCTGTCCGACCTGGATGAGGACGAGGCGGAACTGCCAGCCGCCGGCGGCGGCCGACGCGGAAACCGCGGGGAGGCCGGCGATCGTGAGGGGCCGGATCGTGCCGGTCTGGAGCCCGTTCACCCAGCCCGAACGGAGATACGCGTCGAGCGTCTCGCCGGCGCGGAGGGTGGCGGAATCGAACCGGAGGGCCGTGCCGTCCGCCCCCACCGCCAGCACCGCGGCCTGGGTGTTGTCGAGGCTGAAGCCCGGCGTCACCGCAAACGCGATGCCAAGGCCCGTGTGGTAGAAATCGAGGCCCCGGACGAACCCCTGCGCGGTGTCGTCGCCGAAGACGATGCCGTCGAGCCCGGCGAGGTAGCGGTCGCGGTCGACCTCGCCCGTGCCCGGCGCGCCGTAGGTCTGGGCGGTGCTCACGGCAAGGGCGATGCGCTGCGGGTTGCTCGGGTGGCTGGCGAGGAAATCGGCTTCGCTCACCTCCTCGCCGCCGACGGCATTGCGGTAGAGGTCGAACCTCGCCATCGCCGCGAGGAAGCGGCTCGCCGCATACGGATCGTAGCCGGCGCGGGCGACGGTCCTGATGCCGATGATGTCGGCCTCGAGCTCCTGCTGCTGCGAGAAGGAAGCGAGCGTCCGCTGGCTCGTCGCCACCGCGATCTGCGCCTCCGGTCCGCCGGCGACGGCGTCGGTGACGACGTTGTCGACGATCGCCGCGGTGAGCGCCTGGTTCTGCCGCTGCGCGGCGTGATCGGCGGTGACGTGCGCCATCTCGTGCGCGAGCACGGCCGCCACCTCGGACGCGTCCGCCGCGAGCGTGAGGAGGCCGCGGGTGACGTAGAGATAGCCTTCGGGCAGCGCGAACGCGTTCACCGACGACGAATTGAGGATGGTGATGGCGTAGGAGCGCGACGGATCGTCCGAGGCGGCGACGAGGCGGCCGACGATGCGGGCGAGCGTCCGTTCGAGCTCCGCATCGCGGTAGACGCCGCCATATTGCGCGACGATGCGGTCGTGCTGGTCCGAGACCGGGAAGCTCGCGGCGGGTGCGGTCGTGGCGGTCGCGACCGGCACGTCGGCGGGGCCGCCGGCGAGCGGCGAGCAGGCGGCGAGGACGACGAGGAGTCCGAGGCCGGGCAGCACGGAGCCGTGGCGGAGGAGGGCGTCAGCGGCCATCGGCGTCGTCCAGAATCTCGATCTGCCAGGCACCGTCGACACGAATCCACGGACCGTCGCGATGCGCCAGAAGCCCGCGGATGCGGACGCGCTGGCCGACGAGGGCGTCGAGCGGACCTCCGGCGGCCTCGATCGCCTCGGCCACGGCTGCCGTCATCGACACGGTGAAGTCGGTGGACCAGTCACGGCCGAAATTGAGGTAGACGGTCCGCTCGCGCCGGCCGATCGAGAGGATTCGTCCTTCGACGAGGGCGAAATCGTCGCCCGCGGTGCGGAGCGCCTCGTCATCGGCGCCGAGTGGCGGGTTTTCCGGCCAGAGGCCGAGCCCGGCATCGCGGGCCGCCCGTTCCGCCGCGAGCAGCGCGCCGGTGCAGGACGCGTCGCCGAGCGGGGCGGAGACACGCGCGAGTCCCGCGCCGGCGAGGAGGACGCCGAGCGAAGGTTCGGTCGCGGTGCCGACGAGCCAGGCGTGGCCGACGCTGCGGCCGTAGCGGTCGGCAGACACGGGGCCGTAGCGGACCTCGACCGTGCGCCCGAGGGCCACGTCGGCGAGGAACGTCATGGCGGCGGCGGCCGTCGCCGGCGAGGGCGCAACCGGCTCCAGCCCGGCAAGGCGGAGCTCGGCTCCGCCTTCGAGCCGCAGCGTCGTTGCATCGATGATGGCTTCCACCCGACCCGCTATCCCCGGCACCAGTTCACAACCCGCATCGGCAAAGCCGCGTTCCGCGGCGATCGCCGGCCCCGCAGCAATCGCTGCCAGAAGTATGATCGATATCGATCTCGACAAGCCGACACCACCGCGGCAGTTGCAGGGCACGCGTTGCAGTTTCACCATGGTGTGGCGAACGGGCAACAGGGATGTTTGCCGGCGTCGGTCGCGATTTGGTCAGCTTCGGCGTGCCATCGTACCGTCTCCGCCGCTCCGGCGGCACAGCGCAAAGGAGGACTGGATGTCCATGCTGAAGGTGATCGAGGTTCTGGCCGAATCGAACAAGAGCTGGGAGGACGCCGCGCACGAAGCGGTCGCCACGGCCTCCAAGACGCTTCGCCACGTCCGTTCGATCAACATCGAGAATTTTTCGGCGTCGGTGGTCGACGGGAAGATCGCCCGCTACCGGATCAACGCAAAGATCAGCTTCGTCCTCGAATAGTCAGGCGATCCCGAGCCGGGCGAGCTGGCCTTCGACGCGCGCCACGTCCTCGGGGTTGTTGACCTCCCAGAACGGCCGCCCCCGCCCGTCGACCTCGACGGTGCGGATCGGGTGGCCGTGCTCGAGGAAGCGGAGCTGCTCGAGCCCTTCGAGGAGTTCGAGCGGCGTCGGCGCCATCCTGGCGTAGGCGGCGAGCGCGGCAGGCCGGAAGGCATAGAGGCCGACGTGGTGGAACACCGGAACGGCGCCGGCGGCGAACGTCCGGTCGCCGGTGAAGGGGATCACTTCCTTCGAGAAGTAGAGGGCGTCGCCATTCCGGGCCGCGACCGCGGTGGTGGCGCCGACGCGGCCGGCGGCGCGATCCTCGCGGAACATGCGAAGGCTTTCGGGGTCGCAGCGAAGGACGGGCGTCGCCATCCCGACCGAAGGGTCACGCTCGATCGCCTCGACCAGCGCCTCGACGAACCATGGCGGGATCAGCGGTGCATCGCCCTGGAGGTTGACGATCACGCCATCGGCGATGCCGAGCGTCGCGGCGGCGGCGGCAACGCGCTCGCTGCCGTTCCGGAGCGCCGGGTCGGTCATCACCGCTTCGGCGCCCGCCTCGGCGGCGGCTGCGACGATGCGCTCGTCGTCGGTCGCGACCACGATCCGATCGACGCCGGACACGGCCGCCGCCGCCTCGACACAGCGCCCGATCAGCGTCCTGGCTTCGCCCGTCGCACCGCGGAGGCGTGTCAGCGGTTTCCCCGGGAAGCGCGACGAACCGTAGCGGGCGGGAATGACGATCGAAACGCGCATGCGAACCTCCGCACGGAAAGCACCGCGCCGGCCACCCGGATACAACGCGCCGCCGGCGCGACGCTATATACTGTGGCGGTGAAAGGAGCCGCCGCACGATGAACCGACCCCAGCCGGAACCGGCCGAAGGCCGCCCGCTCGACGCCGAAGCGATCGTCGCCGACGCGCGCGCGATCCTCGCCAAGGAGATCGCCGGGATGGAGGCGCTCGCGGCCGCGCTCGACGGCTCGCTCGCCGTGGCGCTGGCGCTGATCGAGGCGCGGGTCACGGCCGCTGCCGATGGGCGGCGCGGCCGGCTCGTCGTCACCGGCGTCGGCAAATCCGGCCACATCGGCGCAAAGCTCGCCTCGACCTTCGCGTCGACCGGCACGCCCTCCTTCTATCTTCACGCGGCGGAGGCGGCGCATGGCGATCTCGGCATGATCCAGCCGGGCGATGCCGTGCTCGCCATCTCGCGCTCCGGCGACAGCCGCGAGCTATACGCCGTCCTCGACTATTGCCGGAGCGCCGACATCCCGCTGATCGCGGTGACGGCGAAGCCGGAGAGCCCGCTCGGCAAGGCGGCGACAGTGGTGCTTCGCCTGCCGGAGGTGGAGGAGGTCTGTCCGATCCGCCTCGCGCCGACGACCTCGACGCTGATCACGCTCGCGCTCGGCGACGTGCTGGCGGTGCAGCTGATGGAGCGGCGATCCTTCGCCGAGGCGGATTTCGCCGCCTATCACCCCGGCGGCCGACTCGGCCGCGGCCTCTCGACCATCCGCCGCTACATCGACGAGCACGGCGCCGAAACGCCGTCGATCCCGCCCGATGCCGAGATGGCGACGGTGATCGGCGCGGTCGCCAGCGGACGGAAGGGCTGCGTCGTGGTCCTGGACCCGTCGGGCGGCGCGCTGCTGGGCATCATCACCGAAGGCGACCTCCGCCGCGCCTACGCGCCGGAAATGTTCTCGAAGCGGGCCAGCGACGTGATGACGAAACGGCCGGTGACCCTGCCGTCATCGGCGCTCGTCCGCGATGCGGTGGCGGTGATGACCGAGCGGCGGATCGCCAACATCGTCGTGGTGGACGATGGCCGCGTGGTGGAGATTCTCGACACGAAGGACCTCATGCAGCGCGGCTATCTCTGAAGGTCCAGGCTCGATTTCGCACTTGAACCTTCCCCTTGCGGGAGGTCGAACCGAGGCGCTGCGCCGGTTCGGGAGGGGGCAGCCGCACCGCGTGTGCCTGCTTTCGAGGCCGCTACCCCCTCCGAAGGCGACGGCGATTCGCTTGCCGCCTTCCGCCTCCACGCGAGGGGAGGCTCGAGAAACGGAACAGCGTCACGGCATTTGCTGACGCTCCGGGCAGTCAATCGACGCGGCTTTGCCACTCAGGCAAACGACCGCGGAAGCGCCTCACCCTCCAAAAGTGTGCGACATCTCAAGGAACACGCCGGTCTTCCGGCTGACCGTCGTCTGCGGTTCGGCGATGCCCGGGAAGTAGGCGGTGCCGTGCGCCACGAGCTGGCCGAAGCGCGCGCCGACGCCGATCGAGAAGGTGTCGTTGACCTCGTAGGTGAGCGTCGCCTGGAGCTCGAAGCCGTGGCCGCGGCCGAGAAGCGGCAGAGGGTTGATGTCGGGGCGGAGCCAGTGATTGTCCTCGGCCGCGAAGAGCGCGAGCGGAATGGCGGTCGCCTCGCCGCGGAGCCAGAGCCGGTCGGTCAGGCCGACCTCGGCGATGATGCCGGCGCGGAGCGTGCCCCAGAGCGAGGTCTGCGTGAGGACGGCGACGAAGTCGGGCCACGGGACGGCGCAGGGCGTCCCGCCGGCGGTCTGCTCGCAGCCGAAGGCGGCGTAGCGTTCGAGGAGAGCGCCGACGCCGAGGAACGCGCCCGCGGCAAAGCGGTCGCGCTCGACGAGCGTGAGGCCCAAATCGAGGCTGGTCCACGTCGCGCGGCCGTTGCCGAGGTTCGAGAGCGTCGCGGAATAGGGGGTCGTGATCGGCGGAAAGTCCTCGTCGACCATCGTCCCGCCATTCGTGGCGCCGGTGCCGAGCGTGCCGTTGACGAAGAGGCGGCCGCCATTCGACGCGCGAAGGAAGGCTTCGCCGGCGAGGAGGGGGCCGCGATACTCGATCCGCGAGATCTGCTGCGATGGCGTGTAGGGATTGAAGAGGTCCCAGGCGAAATCCGTCCCGCCTGCAAAGGTCCGCGTCCCCGCCTCGAAGTCCCAGCCGCCGGTGCGCGTGGGCGCGAGCGGCGTCGCGGTGCCGCCGAAGCGGAAGTCGAAGCCGATCGAGGCGAAGTGGTAGCCCTGCGCGAGCGTGAGGGGGCTGTCGGGGAAGAAGGCGCTCTCCAGCACGACCTCGTGCGGGCGGATGCCGACGAAGGAATAGTCCGCCCGGATCGAGAAGCCGTGCGACAGTCGCCGCTCGATGCCGGCGCCGACGGTGAAGCCGCGGGCGGTCTCGCTCGCGGTGCCCCAGCTCGCGACGAAAATCGCCGGCTCCTGCACGTCATAGCGCTGGAACGCCCAGGCGACGCCGCCGGTGCCGTAGAGGAACGTATTGCCGAGCACGATGCCGGCACGGGCCGTGGCGGTCACGAGACCGCTGAGGCTCGAGACGCAGATGTAGCCGTAGTAGTAGACGTCGTCCGTGCCGCACTCGGTCTGGCCGTCGACATTGGTGCCGACGAACATGCCCTCGACGCCGAAGGCGAAGTTGCCCGCCCGGACGGTGTAGCCGGCGCGCGCACCGGCGATGACGCCGGTGGTGAGGCCCGTGGTCGGGAAGCCGCTGAGCCCGCCGGGATCGCCGCCGATGCCGCCGGGGCCGACGTCCCAGGTCGTCGCCGACCAGCCGCCGCCCAGCACGGCGCCGAGATGAAAGCCGCCGAACGCGCCGCCCGCGGCGTTCGCGGCGCCCGTGCCGCCGAGGGCGAGTAGCGCGGCCACGCCGATCATCCGCAAAGCCCGCATCGTCCCGCCTCCCTGCCGTCCGCCGGCACTTTCGGAGGCATGCCGGCGGGCGTCTATGGCAACCCTGCAACACACCGCGTCAATCGAAGCCGCCAATCCCGCGCGTGGTTACCGAAACTTTACGGATTTCAACGCGAATCGATCGATCGGCGGCGCGCTGTCTTCAACGGCAACCAAGCGTGATCGCGCGGCCGGTTGCCCGTGGCGCCAGCGTTTGGTCCACTCGGCAGGCAAGGAATCGGACGGCAATGGACAAGCACGACGAGACGAAAGAGGCGGGACCGAAGCCGCAGCCGGCGCAGGAGCGCGAGCGTCCGCCGGTGGCGTTCCACGACCCGTTCGACCGCTTCGATTTCGAGCCCACCGACGGCGGCGAGTTCTAGTCCGCCATCGCGGCCCGAAGCCGTCCCTCCGGACAGGGCGCATGAAGCCCGGTCAAGACGGCGTTGAACGCGCGGCCGGTCTGCACTAGAGAAAGCGCGCTCCCGGACATGGCGCCCGAACGGGCTATCGTCGCGTTCCCCGATCGGCGGGGAATGCCCGTGCACCGGCAGCGGAGAGGTTGGCCCGATGGGCTACAAGGTTGCAGTGGTCGGCGCGACCGGCAATGTCGGTCGCGAAATGATGGAAGTCCTCGACGAACGCGGCTTCCCGGCCGACGAGGTCGTGGCGCTCGCCTCGCGGCGCAGCCAGGGGACGGAAGTCTCCTTCGGCGACCGGACGCTGAAGGTCAAAGCCCTCGACACCTACGATTTCTCCGACACCGACATCGCGCTCATGTCGGCGGGCGGCTCGGTCGCCAAGGAATGGGGGCCGAAGATCGCCGCGCAGGGCTGCGTGGTCATCGATAACTCGTCGGCCTTCCGCTACGATTCCGACGTGCCGCTGATCGTGCCGGAGGTGAACGCCGACGCCGTCACCGGCTTCCGGAAGCGCAACATCATCGCCAACCCGAACTGCTCGACGGCGCAGATGGTGGTGGCGCTCAAGCCGATCCACGAGGCCGCGGGCATCAAGCGGATCGTCGTCGCCACCTACCAGTCGGTGTCCGGCGCGGGCAAGGACGCGATGGACGAGCTGTTCTCGCAGACGCGCGCCGTCTACGTGTCGGACCCCGTCGAGAACAAGAAGTTCACCAAGCGCATCGCCTTCAACGTCATTCCCCACATCGACGTCTTCATGGAAGACGGCTCGACCAAGGAGGAATGGAAGATGATCGCCGAGACCAAGAAGATCCTCGATCCGAAGATCAAGGTGTCGGCGACCTGCGTCCGCGTGCCGGTGTTCATCGGCCATTCCGAGGCGATCAACCTCGAGCTCGAAGAGCCGCTGTCGGCCGCGAAGGCGCGCTCGATCCTCCGTGAATCGCCGGGTGTCCTCGTCGTCGACAAGCCCGAGGACGGCGGCTACGTCACCCCGATCGAGGCTGCCGGCGAGGATGCGACCTACGTCTCCCGCATCCGCGAGGACCCGTCGGTCGAGAACGGCCTCTCGCTGTGGGTCGTCGCCGACAACCTCCGCAAGGGCGCGGCGCTCAACGCGGTTCAGATCGCGGAGCTGCTGGTGAACCGGAAGCTCATCCAGCCGAAGCGCAAGGCGGCATAGCCGCGGGATTCCGCTGCGGTTCCTTCGATGGCCCTCTCCGCCCGCGGAGGGGGCCTTTTCGTTTCGCACCCACCGTTCTTCACCGCTCCCCCGGGTGAGGCCGCCGCGGCGCAGGCCGCGGAGAGCGGCGAAGGCTCGGGGCAGGGCCGGTCCGCCGAAGTGGCTGGGGGGCCGCAAGTCCCACCCCAACCCTCCCCACAAGGGTCCCACAAGGGGAGGAGAACGAAGGCCGAGATCGGCCTCGTTCCTTCACACGCTCGGGTGCGGAATTGCGTTCGGCACCCCCAATCCCGTCTTCCCCGGGGCTTGACCCCGGGGACCCTTGATGACGCGCCGATTGCGCCGAGCGATGAGGCAATTGCGAACGCGATCGCCCGCGGGGCGATGCATCATGGGTTGCCGGGCCGAGCCGGGCAAAGACACTCCTGGGCACCCGACCGGCGCCGCAGAAGGCGCCGTGGTGCTCGCAACCACTCCCTGAACGCAGCACAACGACCGCCTCAGATCGGGTTCAGCGGCAGCCTTCTAGAACCGCGTCCATCGACTTCACCGCGCCGCCGTGAACGGCGCCAGAAACCCGAAGGACAACGTCCATGAACCGCTCCCTGAAAACCCTCGTCGCCGCCTCGATCGCCCTCGGCACCGTCGGCGT
>JADLGL010000082.1 GCA_020849325.1 Bauldia sp.
GAGAGATCGAGGCCGAGCCCGGTGGCGCTCCGCGTGAAGCGCGCTTCCACGCCCTGTTCGGTGGTGCGGCTCATGATGCAGCGGTCGAAGGTGACGCCGTCGATGAGGCTCACCTGGATCAGCCACGGGCCGATCTCGACGCCGGTCGCCGGCGCGTCGGTGGCGACATTGGCCGGCGGCGTCTGGGCGATGGCGGCGGTGGTGGAAAGCGCTACGGCAGCCAGGAGAAACGGAACACGCATCGGGCGACTCCCGTGTCGGTGGATCGGTAGCGGACCAACGCCGGGGTGTGACGCGGGTTCCTAGAGCATGATCCGAAGGAGGGGCTGCCGGTTCTTCGATGAAGATCAGGCTCCATCAAGGACAAAGGCGACGAGCGTGTTCCGACTTCAACGGGTCACGCTCTGGCCGCGGAAGACGAGGGTCAGCCAGCCGTCGCGGACGATCGAGCGCTGGAGGCGCAAACCGCGCGAGCGGTAGCGGGCGATGATGAAGCGCCGCTGCTGCGGGATGAGGCCCGAGAGCACCACCGTGCCGCCGGAGGCGAGCCGGCGCGCGACGTCCGTGGCGAGCGCGCCGAGCGGGCCGGCGAGGATGTTGGCGACGATGAGATCGAACCTGCCGTCGCGGAGGAGCGGGTGGCGGAAGCCTGCCGCAGTCACCGCTTCGACCGAGCCGCCGACGTGGTTGAGGCGCGCATTGGAGTTGGCGATCCGCACCGCGACGGGATCGATGTCGCTCGCCAGCACCGGAACGCCCCAGGCTTTCGCCATCGCGATCGCCAGCACGCCCGAACCCGTGCCGAGGTCGAGCGGCGCGCGGAAGCGGCGCGTGCGGCCGAGCCGGTCCAGGACTTCGAGGCAGCCGGCGGTCGTGCCGTGGTGGCCGGTGCCGAACGCCTGCGCCGCCTCGATCTCGACGCCGATTTCGTTGGCGCGGCGCTTTCCGCGGTCGTGGCTGCCGTGGACGAGGAAGCGGCCGGCGCGGACCGGCGGCAGGCCGCGGAGGCTCTCGGCGACCCAGTCGACATTGGGGAGCTCGCCGATCTCGACCTCGAGCCCGTGACTGAGGGCGACGCCGAAGACGGCATCGGCGAGGTCCGGGCGCTCGCCGTCCCAGTAGGCCGAGACCGGCCAGCCGTCCGGCTCCTCGAACCAGGAGACGGCGACGTCCTCGCCGGCGGCGGCTTCGATCGCATCGGCGACGAGCCGGGCGGCTTCGGCGCTCGGGGCGGGCATGATGGCGCGGTATTGGGCCATGTCGAAACTCCGCCGGCGCGGCCGGCCGGCGGGCATCTTCTAGATCATGAATCCGAGCGGGCGATACGGGGTTCTTCGAAGAGACGGCGCTTCGGAGGGACGCCTCTCTTCGTCGCGCGATTCAACTAGAAGCTGAACCTCTCCCCTGTGGTCCCTGCGGGAGGTCGAACCGGCGCTTCGCCGGTTCGGGTGGGGGTGAGTAGCACGCGAGGCGCCGGCATCGAGGCCGCGACCCCTCCGAAGGCGGCGGCGCTCCGCGTGCCGCCTTCCGCCTCCCGGCAAAGGGGAGGCTCACGATGACGGATGATCGCCACCGCCCAGCCCATCGGATTCCTACCGCGGCGTGGTCCCCCGTTTCCCACGCGCGATCTCGGTCGCGAGTGCGTCGAAGCGGTGGGTCCAGAAGGCGCGGAAGCGGTCGAGCCAGGCGTCGACTTCGGCGAGCGGAGCGGGGTCGATGGCATAGAGCCGGCGGGCGCCGGCCGGACGGACGGTGGCGAAGCCGGATTCGCGCAGCACCTTCAGGTGCTGGCTCACCGCCGCCTGGGTGATGCCGAACTCCCGCCCGACGACTTCGACGACCTCGCCAGAGGCGTGCTCCCGCTCCGCGAGGAGTTCGAGGATGCGCCGCCGGACGGGGTCGCCGAGGACGTCGAAGGCGTGCATTCAGCCCCCGGGCGCCGCTTCGCCGGTGTAGAATTTCCGGCTGTTCTCGGCCGAGGCAAACGCTTCGTCGCGCGCGGTGCCCGCGGCGATGTCGGCGCGGCCCCACGCTTCGCTCGCCTCGCGGATATAGGCGAGGCCCTCGGGCGATGCCGGCCACTCCGCCGCGGCCTGACCCGGCCGCGCGGCGTCGGGGTTGGCGAGATGGAGGCCAAAACCCATGAAGGCGAGGTCCCAGCCGATGCCGACGGCGCCGGCTCCATACTGCGGCCACATCGGGTTGAGCTCGGCGCTGTGCTCCAGCGTCAGGCGTGTGCCGTTGCCCTCGGGCGCGAGGGTCAGCACCACCCAGGAGACGCCGCCGCCGAACTCCCAGGTTGCGGCGATGCGGCGGTGCGGATCGCACGCGGTGATCGTGCCGCCGGCATTGCCGGTGAACTGGTAGCGGCCGCCGAGTTTCAGGTCGCCGGTCACCGGCAGGAAGGAACGCGCCAGGCGCTCCGGTCGGGTGAGGGCGTCCCAGAGATCCGGGGCGTCCGTATCGTATACGCGGGAAAGGACGACCGCCTTGCCGGGCTTGCCGTCGATCTCGACGTTCTTGACCTCGTGGACCGTGCCGCGCAGGCCGGCAATCAGGGGGGAATTCACGCGCGCGTCTCCGTGTTCATATCAATGGACGCTTATATAAGCATCGACTGATACAATGTCGAGGGTGCGCGTGGGCGGAGCGCCGCCGTCACGGGACGACGACGCGGAAGCTCCCCTGGAAGGCGCCCCATGGATTGGTCGAGATGCCGTTGCGGACCATGCCCTGGTAGGCCGACTGGCCGGCAGCGATCTCGATGGTGACGAGGCCGCCGGTGGTGGAGATCGCGCCGGCATGAACGCCCGCGGCGCAGATCGAGGAATCGTCGGTGTAAGGGCCGGCGCCCCACACGGCGGCCGGCGTCGCGTCGCCGAGGGCGGGGCAGATGAAGCCGTAGCGCGTGCCGTTGTTGCCGCGGAGCGTGCGGGCGTTGTCGCCCCAGGTGATCCGCTCGGTGGTCGCGGCCGGAGGCGTGCGGACCGGGCAGCCGAACTCCATGCATTCGGCGAGGAAATCGCGGATGTCCGAGCCGAGATTGGGGCGGCTCGTATTGACGTTGATGACGACGAGGACGCGCTTCGCGCCGGGGGCATCCACCTCGGGGGTGTCGTCGTCGGCGACGCAATAGACCCAGAGGTTGAGGTCGTCGGCGCCGGCTTCGACGTACCAGGTGTCTTCGCCGGTCACGATGCCGCCGAGACCGAAGCCGGAAATGGCGGCGTTCACGGCGGTGCGGGCATCGGCGAGGCACGCGGCGGGCGAGACGGCGGACCAGCGGAAATTGTTGTAGGTCTCGACCGCCTGCTGCGCCGACGCGCCGCCGGACGACGCCCCGAAGGCGAGCGCGGCGACGAGCGCCAGGGCTGCGGATCTCAAGGACATTTCGGATACCCCCCCGCCACGCACCCGGTTCGCCCGCGCGCCGGACCGTGGATGCTCCGGACCATAAACGGGGCGGCAACGCCTTGACAAATAGATTGGCGAGGCAACGGAATCCGCCCCTCGACCGTTGACGAGGCGACGCCGTCGCCCGCTTGTTCCTGCGTTTCGGAGGCTCGCATGCCTGCGCGTGCTTACTGGTCGGGGCAGATTCGTCTCGCCCTCGTGTCGATCCCGGTGCAGCTGTTCTCGGCGACCAAGACCGCCGCGCGGGTGTCGTTCAACCAGATCCACCGCGATAGCGGGAAGCGCATCCGCTACGACAAGGTGGTGCCCGGCGTCGGCTCGGTGGAGCCCGACCAGATCATCAAGGGCTACGAGATCGAGAAGGGCAAATACGTCCTGTTCGAGGACGACGAGATCGAGAACCTCAAGATGGAGGCGAAGCGGACGATCGACCTCGTCCAGTTCGTCGACGAGGACGAGATCGACCCGGTCTATTTCGACAAGCCGCTCTACGTCGCGCCCGATGACGACGACGTTGCCGGCGAGGCCTATGTCGTCATCCGCGATGCGCTGAAGAAGACCGGCAAGGTGGGGCTCGGCCAGATGGTCGTCCGCGGCAAGGCGAGCGTCGTGGCGCTGAAGCCATACGGGAAAGGCCTCATCATCGAGACGCTCCGCTACGAGGACGAGATCGCGAAGGCCGACCAGTTCTACGACAGCGTGCCGAACGTGAAGCCCGACGAGGAACTCACCGGCATGGCCGAGGACCTCATCAAGCGGAAGGCAAAGCCGTTCGATCCGAAGGCGTTCAAGGACCCGTACGACGCGAAGCTGCGCGAGCTGATCCAGGCCAAGATCGACGAACGGCCGCTCGAGGAGGTCGACGAGCCGGAGGTCGGCGCGCAGGTCATCAACCTCATGGACGCCCTCAAGCGCTCGATGGAGAGCGCCGGCGCCGCGAACCGGAAGCCGAAGAAGGCCGCCGCCAAGTCGGCCGAGCCGGCCGAGGAGAAGAGCGAGCAGGCCGCTCCGAAGCGCGCCGGGAAGGCCAAGGCGCCCGCGAAAGCCGCTGCGGAGGAGAAGAAGCCCGCCGCGAAGAGCCGCAAGGCGGCGTAGGACCGGTCGACCTCACCATTTCAGACTGTCGTCCGGGGCCGTGCAGCGGAACCCGGGACCTTTTCGCCTGGCACGGCCGGGGTTCCACGCCGGCCTGTGCGCCGCCGTGCCATGAGAACAAGGTTTCGGCTCTCCGCTTCGCTCCGGCCGGAACGAGGACTTTTGTTGGACGAGGAGTACGTGCCCCATCGGCAGGTGCCGAACGCCGCTCCGCAGCGTTATCGTAGCGCGACCGCGGAGCTGACATGGCCGACGATCTCCTCAAAACCTACCGCGAGAAGCGGAACTTCAGGAAGACCGCCGAGCCCGGCGGTGGCGCGCAGAAGCGGAAGGCCGGTGGCAACCGCTATCTCATCCAGAAGCACGCGGCGACGCGGCTTCATTTCGACCTCCGGCTCGAGAAGGACGGCGTCCTGAAAAGCTGGGCGGTGACGCGCGGCCCGAGCCTCGACCCCGCCGACAAGCGCCTCGCCGTCCGCACCGAAGACCATCCGCTCGACTATGGCGACTTCGAGGGCACGATCCCGAAGGGCGAGTATGGCGGCGGCACGGTGATGCTGTGGGACGAGGGCACCTGGGAACCGCTGCCGGGCGAGGACAAGCTCGATGAGGGGAAGCTGAAATTCCGCCTCGACGGCGCGCGCCTCAAGGGCAACTGGATGCTCGTCCGCCTCAAGAACAACAGGGACAAGAAAAGCCGGGCGGAAAACTGGCTCCTCTTCAAGGAGCGCGACGGTTTTGCCTCCACCGAGGGCGTCCCCATCGTCGAGCGGGCGATGACGTCGGTCCGGTCAGGGCGGACGATGGAGGAGATCGCCGAAGGCAACGACGAGTGGACCCGCGCCGGGCGGCGGACGAAGGAGCCGGCCGCCGACGCCGCCGCGAAGAAGGCGGCGCGGGCACCGGACGCCTCCATCGCGATGCCGAAATTCGTCGATCCGATGATGGCGACGCTCGTCGATGCCGCGCCTGCCGGCGACGAGTGGGTGCACGAGATCAAGTATGACGGCTACCGCGCGATCGCGGCCATGGCCGGCGGCCGCGTGAAGATTTTCACCCGCAACGGCCTCGACTGGACGGACCGATTTGCCGGCCTCGTGCCGGCGATCGCGGACCTGCCGGCGAAGTCCGCGCTCCTCGACGGCGAGGTGGCGGTGCCGGGCGCGGACGGGCAGACCGACTTCGCGGCGCTCCAGCAAGCGATGGGGAACGAGGGGCGGGGCAGGGGCCTCGTCTACCACCTCTTCGACCTCCTCGAACTCGACGGCGCGGATCTCCGGAAGCTGCCGCTCCTCGAACGGAAGGCGAAGCTGGCAGAACTCCTCCGCGGCAGCCCGAAAGCCGGGCCGCTCCTCTATTCCGACCACGTCCTCGGCCACGGCGTCGAGGTCTACGCCCACGCCGAGAAGATGAAGCTCGAAGGCATCGTCTCGAAGCGGGCGGATTCGATCTACCGCTCCGAGCGATCGAAGGCGTGGCTCAAGGTGAAGACCGGCAGCGACGACGAGTTTCTGGTCGTCGGCTGGGAGCCGTCGCCGGTGAAGGGCAAGCACTTCGCGGCGCTGCTTCTGGCGACCCGCGAGGGCCGGAAGCTGGTGTATCGCGGCAAAGTCGGCTCGGGGTTCGGCGCGCGGGAGCAGGAGCAACTGTGGCCCGAGATCGAGAAGCGGGCGGTGAAGGATGCGCCCGTCGAGGTGCCGAAGGAGTTCGTCCGCAACGCGAAATTCGTGAAGCCGGAGCTGGTGGTGACGGTCGCCTATCGCGGCATCTCGTCGGACGACCTGTTGCGCCAGGCGAGCTTCAAGGGGCTGCGGCGGGACAAGGGCGCGAAGGAGGTGGATGCGCTCGACGAGGCGATGCCGGTTCGGGAGGTGGAAGGCGGGGAGGTGGAGGGCGGGGACTCCGGAATTGAACCGCGTGGGAAGCCCGCACGGTCCAGGCGTGGCGCGAAAGCCGCCCCGCGGGTTGGGGTTGGGGCGGAGAGAGCCGTGGAGACCGAGATGGTGGCAAAGCCGAAACGGAGATCCAGCTCCCCCCTTGTGGGGGAGCCGGCTTCGCGAGGCGGAGCCGACGCGAAACCGGAGGGGGAAGGGCCGCGCCGCAAATCCGGGGCGGGGGAGGAGGACAGTCCCCACCCCAACCCGTCGCGCGCCGCGCGCCGCGTTGGACCTCCGCACAAGGGTGAGGTCGAAGAGACGGCCGAAGCGGAGCACGCCAGGCAGGCCTCCGCGCCTCCCAAGCGAAAGCTCAGCATCATCACCATCGAGCGGGACAAGGACGCGAACGCGATCCAGATCGAGGGGGTGAAGGTCACCAACCCCAACCGCATCCTCTTCCCCGACAAAAAGATCACGAAGCGGCAGCTGATCGAGTACCAGCTCGCGATCGCGGACCGCATCCTGCCGCACATCGCCGGCCGGCCGCTCAGCCTCGTGCGCTGCCCGCGCGGCGCCGGGGAGGACTGTTTCTACCAGAAGCACGCCAGCGAGGGTTTCCCGACCGAGTTCAGGCCGATCGAGATCGCCGAACGCGACGGGACCGACACCTACCTCTACATCGAAGACAGACAGGGCCTCGTCGCCGCCGTGCAGATGGGCGCGCTCGAGCTCCACGTCTGGGGCAGCCACGTGAAGACGCTGGAGAAGCCCGACCGCCTCGTCTTCGATTTCGACCCCGACGAGGCCATCCCGTTCCAGGCAGTGAAGGACGGCGCGCTCGAGATGCGCGACCGGCTGAAGGCGCTGAAGCTCGACTCCTTCTGCATGACGACCGGTGGCAAGGGCCTCCACGTCGTCGTCCCGCTGATGCCAAAGCACGGCTGGGACCACATCCGCGGCTTTGCCGAGGCGATGGCGCGGATCATGGCGCAGGAGGACCCGAAGCGTTACCTCGCCGTGATGTCGAAGAAGGAACGGAAAGGCCGCATCTTCATCGACTACCTCCGCAACGGGAGAGGCGCGACCGCCATCGGCCCGTACTCGACCCGTGCGCGGAAGGGCGCGCCGATCGCGTGGCCGGTGACCTGGAAGGCGCTCGACACGCTGGAGAACGCGCACCCGGTGACGGTGGATGGGTATGCCGAGCGGCTCAGGGAGGAGAGGGGGGATCCGTGGCTGGGGTATTTCGAGGTGCGGCAGGTGTTGCCGTTGGGGTAAGGCGGGTGCAGAACCATCTGGTGTTCCGTGCTGGTGGCCGCACCAGAGCCTTCGTTGGTGTCCAGAATGCCGCTGATTGAGTATGAGATAGTCACAGCCGACATTGTTATGAATCAAGTTTTCCACCGACCGATCTTCGACTGGGAGAGGGCGGCCCGGAAATTCTTTGCGACGGTTTACGATGCAATTAGCCCCAAGTATCCCATCTCGGCGCGTGAGCTATCCCTAAGCCAGAGCATCGTACTTAGCGATGTATCGTCGCGATACAGCATTTTTGGCGGAAATAGTTCGGTCTATCTTAATCCGGACAAAGTCGGAGCGAACTTCGTTGGTATTCAGTCGCGCGATATTGAGACAGCGATGGATATACAAACCGCGGTTCAGGAACGCTTCGACAGCGAATTTCCGGAGTGTATGGTGAGATCAGTCGAATATCGTTGGGTAGGCCATGTGAGGTTAAGAGATCGCGCGGTTGGCGATTATCTCGCGACCTTCGCCCCACAGCTTTCCGGCAGGCCCGAGATTACTGATTTCGCGTACAAGCCTGGGATCAGGTTTAGACTGTCGCGTGCGCAACCTACGGCCGAGTTCGAGCTTACAGCAGAGAGGAGCTTGGCGTTCGACGACGCACTGTTCATATCGCGAGCTATAAGTCTCGGGCTTCCCGACGGGCCTGGAACCTTCGCCAAGCGCTTAGCACTCCTTGTCGAGTTTGATGAAATCGGTCTGCGCTGCGCCAATCTCACATCGAGTCGAACATGATCGGGGTAGCTGCGCCTACGTTTGATGATTTGCGACGCTCTCGCATCAGCCAGTTGCAGTCCAGGCTGGAGCAATCAGCAGTCCCGCGGTTCGATGCTCTGCTCCCCCCGAAAATTGGTAAGAACGTTGGAGAAGACGTAGATTATCGGGTAGCTCAGTCTGAGCCTCGACGAGGCTCCTGGTCGCTTTTTAGTGTCCCGCGCACGCCCTCGGCAAATATTCGGGCCTTTCTGAACACCGCGAACCGGTGGGGCCTCTCAAGGGGTGAGCAAGAGGTGCTGCTTGGCTATTCTGGTGCCCCGTTAGACGCGGCAAGGGTCTTGGACGGCCGCGCCGCTATGCTTGGACAAGACGCAAAGGACAGGGTCACTTACGTTCTTGCTATATCATTGGCAATCGCGCGTGTTCTGCGGGATGGAGAAGCGGCCGAGCGCGGTTGGTTGCGATCAGCCCGCACCTCTTTTGAGGGAAAGTCTGCACTCCAGTTGATGCTCTCCGGAAGAATGGAGGACCTGCTGCGTGTCCGACAGATGGCCAAAGATGAATGGGGTCCGTGAGTGGGCATTGGACAGTTCGATGTGCTTAGAGTGTCGTTTCCACCGCGAGATGTGAGACAAGAGTTAGAGGATCGGGGCGTTGACGATGAAGCAATATCCGAAATTCTACCCGAACTAGCGAGAGAGCTATCGAATGTTAACAATTTGAATGCTTTGATCGATTATTGTTTTGATCATCCCTCGGCTGGTCGATTTAGTGACGGTACCTTCGGTGTATTTTACTCAGCACTAGAGGAGGAGACAGCGATTGCTGAGAAACGGTATCATGCCTCAGCAAAGGCGGCAGAGGATGGCTTGTCGAGGACATTTGTATTGATGCGATGCTTCTTCGACGGTGAGTACGAAGAGCTTGTCGGCCAGGAAGAGATATCGCCGTACTTAGTGGCTGACGATGGGTATCCGGCGTGTTGCGAGCGAGCACGGGAGTCTATCGCTCGCGGAGTACAATGCTTCCTCACCGGTTCAGCGAGGCGACCGGGAGGTGTTTGTTCCCCAGTCTTTGTTCGCTCCTCGCTGACAGGACCAGTCATTTTGCGTCAAGTCGTGCTGGTTCGCCAGGACGGCGGCTGGATGCTGATCTGAGCCCGGTTGTGGGGCAGTCGATCACCAGCTTTCCTCTGACTCTTGTGGTCTCCAGCGCCCGTATCGCCTCCGGCACCTCGCCAAACCCGTACCGCCGCTCGATCGCCGGCCGCAGCTTCCCTGCCTCGGCCAGCGCCCCGATCTCCGCGAGGTTCGCCGCGGTCGACTTTGCGTTGATCTGCCGGATCGCCTTGCCGCCGCGGAGGCCGACGCCGATCAGTTTGCCCATCGAGGAGAAGCCTGTGACGGCGCAGGCGCCGCCGGGGGCGAGGGCGCGGCGGAGCTCGCGCACGGAGCGGTTGCCGACGGCGTCGAGGATGCGGTCGAAGGGGCCGGCTTTGGTGAAATCGGTCCTGGTGTAGTCGATGACGGCGTCGGCGCCGAGGGCGCGGACGAAGTCGAGATTGCGGGTGGAGGTGACGCCGGTGACGTGCGCGCCGAAGGCTTTCGCGAGCTGGACGGCGAAATGGCCGACGCCGCCCGAGGCGCCGTTGACGAGGACGCGGCTGCCGGGGCGGACCGGGCCGTGGTGGCGGAAGCCTTCGAGGGCGGTGACGCCGGCCATCGGCAGCGCGGCGGCGTCATCGAAGGAAACGGATGCCGGCTTCCGGGCGAGCACCGAGACCGGGACGACGACGTATTCGGCGTAGCATCCGAAATTGTGGTCGAGCGTGTTGCCGAACACCGCGTCGCCCACCGCGTAACCGGTGACGCCGGGGCCGAGCGCCTCGATCGTGCCGGCGACGTCACCGCCGATGATGGTGTTCTTCGGCCTGAAGAGGCCGAGCGTCAGGCGGGAGAAGGCGGGCGTCGCGCGGAGGACGTGCCAGTCGGCTGCGTTCGCGGACGCCGCCACCATCTTCACCAGCACCGCGCCGGGGCCGGGGACGGGCTTCGGCACGTCCCGCAGCTGCATCACTTCCGGACCGCCATAACGCTCCGACACCCACGCCTTCATTGCCCGCTCCATGCTGGTCGCGCGGGAGGGTAGCCGGGGAGGGGTGACGGGGGGAAGGCGGGGTTGCTGGGGGCGTGTCGCCCTGCGCCTGCCACAAACCCAGGCTGACGCCTCCGGGAATGACGGGCGATAGGTCGACCCACGTTTGTCTCCGGTGCGCATTTGCGTCGGGCCCTTCTCCCCGCGGGGCGGGGAGAAGGCTTCAGCCCTTGTCGAGGCGTAGCCGAGCTAGGGCTGGAGGATGAGGGGGTCTCTCGATCCGGCGTATGGGGCGCGACCCCCTCACCCTCCCTTGCTAGCCTCGCCTGCGGCTCGGCAAGCGCGGGAGCCCTCTCCCCGCCCGCGGGGCGAGGGGACTGCGAGCCCGGTCGATGGGAGGCGATGACCGAGGGCCAGTGGGAGAGAAGAACGGGCCGGCCCCACGTGCCGGCTACTCCACGATCTTCCAGTATGAGTCCTTCGCGATCACGAGGCCGTCCCGGAAGGTGTAGAAGTCGCAGCCATGGACGTGCCTGCGCGTGCCGTCGCGGGTCGTGCCGGTGAGGGTCCACTTCGACATGCCCGTGCCGGCGGCAAGATCGACGAAGTGGCGGGCGTCGCCATAGTGGACGTCAGGCAGGCCTTCGAAGCGGGTGGCGAGCGCGGCGCGGACGGCGGGTTTGCCGGTGAAGCGGGCGCCGAAGGGCTCGCTGCCGCGCGGCATCTCCAGCACGCAGTCCTCGGCGAAGAACGCCATGATGCGGTCGAGGTCGTGGGCGTTGAAGGCGTCGCACAGCGCCGCGAGGGTCGAGCGGATCTCCGCCTCGCGGGGGTTGTCCGCCCGGATCACGACAAGTTCCGCCGCGTCGTGCCGCCGGCTAGAACGACCCCGCGCCGCGCTTCGGTTTCGGCGCGGTGGCCTTGGCGGGCTTGGCCGATTTGCCCTTGGCAGCGGGCTTCCTGGCGGCTTTCGTCGCCTCCGCTTCGGCCGCGAGCTTCGCGTCGCGCTCGAGGCGGAGGGCGCGCAGCCGCTCGGTGTTCCGGTCGGTCTGGATGGCCTTGTCCTGGTAGTCCTTCATCGCGCTCGCGCCCGAGAAGGCGGCGTCCGTGGCGCGCTTGGCGCGATCGCTCTTGCTGGTGGTGGCCATCCGAAGCACTCCCGCAGGGTCCGCAGGCTGCTCCTGCAAAACGACTGTAGCACGTCATAACCCGCCCGCGCGTTGCGCGCGAGCACGACGCCCCCGCCGCGACGCAGGGATGTCGGCCGGCGGGGGAGGAGGAGATATTTGCCCGGTGCAGAAGCCGGGATCGTCCGGCCTGTCCGCTCACGAGCGCGGCGCATCGGTTTCGCTTCTCGTGTTGCCGCGGGTCGCCGCGAACCGCGCCCACCAACCCGCCATGTGACGCAGCGCGCGGGGCTCGAAGGGCGTTGATCGGAGGTGCCATGTCCGTCATTGTCGGCGGGCGTGCGGCCGTGGGGTCTTCCGGCCGCGCGTTGTGCAGGGGCGAATGCGGAGGAAGCCCGTTTTGTCTGTTCCGGCGCACGAGGGTGCGTGGGCGTTCCGCGAGTGCCCCGAGCGACGGCCGCGCTGCCGGAGCCGGACCGCCTGATGCGCGAGACGGTCCGCTTCGTCCGGAACGGAAGGGTCGTCGAGACGGCGGCGCCGCCGGATCTCACGCTCCTCGGCTGGCTGCGCGGTTCCGGCTCGACCGGCGCCAAGGACGGCTGCTCCGAGGGCGCCTGCGGTGCCTGCACAATCGCCATCGGGCGGGCTTCGGGCGATGGCGTCACCTATGAGACCGTCGCCGCGTGCTCGGTGCTCCTCGCGCAGGTCGACGGGGTCGAGATCGTCGCGGTCGAGGACATTGCGGCGGAGGACGGCACGCTCCATCCGGTGCAGCGGGCGATGCTCGCCGCGCGCGCCGCGCGCTGCGGTTTCTGCGCTCCCGGCGCCACGATGAGCCTCTTTGCGCTCTACCAGAACACCGATGGCGACCTCTCGGCCGACGCCGCCGGCGCCGCGCTGCAGGGCCATGTCTGCCGCTGCGGGAGCTATCGCGCGATGGTCGCGGCCGCCGTCACGGCGGGCGGCAACCGGAGCCAGACGCGCCACGATCGCCTCGGGAGCACCACGGCGGCGCTCCTCGCCGATCTCGCCGCCGACGAGGAGCTGCGGAGCGATGCGACCGCCTTCGTGGCCGCGCCCAGAACCGTCGATGCCGCGGCGCTCCTGTGGGCGGAGCATCGCGATGCGGTGCTCGTCGCCGGCGGCTCGCTCGCGGTACCGGCGCTGGCGCGGCAGGCGCGGCGGCCGCAGAAGGTGATCCTCCTGGGCCGGGCGGTCGAGCTCGCCGAGATCGAGGATACGGCAGAAACGCTGTCGATCGGCGCCGCGGCAACGCTTTCGGCGGTGCGGTTCCACCTCGCGGCGATCGACCCGGACCTCGGTGTCCTCGTCGACCGGATCGGCGGGCCGCAGCTCCGGAGCGTCGCCACCATCGGCGGCAACCTCGCCGCCGGCGGCCGCGGCGCGGACCTGGCGGCAGCGCTGATCGCGCTCGACGCGGCGATCGTGCTCCGCCAGGGGCTCGCCGAGCGCATCGTCGCCGCCGACGCGTTCTTCCAGGACGACGGGAAGCAGGATCGCGGCCCCACCGAGCTCGTCGCCCGCATCGTCGTTCCGAAGCCGCGTCCCGGCGCGACGTTCCGGGCCTTCAAGGTCGCAAAGCGCTACGACCTCGCGCCGGCGACGGTGACGGCGGCGTTCCACTTCGTCATCGACCACGGCCAGATCGCGATGGCGCGCATCGCCTATGGCGGGCTGGGGCCCGCGCCGCGGCGGGCGGTGGCGGTCGAGGCCTCGCTCGCCGGCGTCCAGGCGCTCGACCGCTCGGCCTGGGCGCGGGCGTTCGCGGCGCTCCGCCAGGATTTTGCGCCGCTCTCCGACCAGCGCGGCTCGGCGCGCTACCGGATGGAGACGGGGCAGGCGCTTCTCGGCAAGGCGCTGATCGAGGCCGGCAGCAATTCCGACCGGCGCACGCGCCTCGCCGGGTTCCGGGACACGGCCGATGTCTTCGGCTGAGCCCGTGCCAACCGATGCCGCCGAGCTTCGCCGCCTCCGCGCCGAGGCGCGCCACGTGACGGGGAAGGCGACGTTCGCGGGTGATCGCGACGATCCGCCGGGGACGCTGCACCTTGCCATCGGCCGCGCCCCCATGTCGGCCGGGCGGATCAGCCGGCTCGACCTCGACGAGGCGCGGAAGGCCGCCGGCGTCCTCGCGGTCCTCACGGCCGAGGACATCCCGGCGCGCCGCTTCTGGAACGCCGCCGGCGACCTGCCGCTGATCGCCTCGGGCGAGGTCGGCTTCCACGGCGAGGTGGTGTTCCTGGTCGTTGCCGGGACGCGCGAAGCGGCGCGGCGCGCGGCGCTCCTCGGCCGCGTCGGCGCCTCGCCGGCGATCCCGCTCACCGACCTCGACGACGCGCTCGCCCATGACGCGACGCTCCAGCGCGACCAGGTGCTGTCGCGCGGCGACGCGCCGGCCGAGATCCAGCGCTGCGATCGCCGGCTGATCGGGCAGCTCCGGGTCGGCGGGCCGGCCCATTTCGATGCCGAACCGCACACGGCCGTGGCGATCCCGACCGAGGACGGCGGCCTTCTCGTCCGCGCCTCCACCGAGGACGCGCCGGCGATCCGCCGCGCGGTCGCGGCTACGCTCGATCTCGACATGGCGGCGATCACCGTCGAGACCGGGCGTATCGCCGGCGGCGCCGGCAGCCGGCGGGCGAATTCGGTGCAATGGGCGACGCTTGCCGCGCTCGCCGCGTTCCGGACCGGGCAGCCGTGCCGCCTCCAGCTCGACCGGAGCGACGACCTCGCGACGAACGGCGGCCGTCCGGATTTCCGCATCAGCTACGCCGTCGGCTTCACCGACACGGGTCTGGTGAAGGGCGTCGACCTCGTGTTCGCCGGCGGCTGCGGGCGGGGGATCGACGGCGGTCCGGCGATGATCGACCGGGCGATGCTGAACGCCGACAACGCCTATTTCTACCCGTCCTTCCGCATCGTCGGCCGGAGCATGCGGGCGAACAACGCGCCTGCCGGCTTCTACCGCGGCGCCGGGGCCGAAGGGGTGCTGGCGGCCGAACGGATCATGGACCATATCGCGGTGTCGCTCGGCGTGGACCCGCTCGACGTCCGCAAAGCCAGCATCTTCACCGGCGCCAAGGATCGCTCGCTGGCGGGCCTCCAGACCGAGTCGTCGATCCTCGGCCCGCTCCTCAACGAACTCGAGCGCACCAGCGTCTACCGCAAGCGGCGGAAGGACATCGCCGCGTTCAACCAGTCGAGCCCGATCCTCAAGAAAGGCATCGCGCTCGTGCCGCTGAAATACGGCGTCGGCTCGGGCGCGGACAACGATGCCGCGGCGGCCGTCGCCGTCGAGGCGGACGGGTCGATCCGCGTTGCCCACAGTGGCGTGGAAGTGGGGCAGGGGCTCGACCGCCGGGTGCGGCAGGTGGTGGCGAGCGAGTTCGGCCTTGCCATGGACCGCGTCGTCCTTGCCGATCGCGGCGCGCCGCCGGCGTCGGGGCCGTCGTCGACCGACCAGGTGCTCCTCGCCGCGATCGACGCCTGCCGCACGATCCGTGCCGCGCTCCACGATTTCATCGAGGAGACGATGCATGTCGACCGCGAGCGCGTCGAATTCCGCGACGGACAGATGAAGCTCGGCCACCGCGCGATGTCGTTCGCCGAGCTCGCGGGTCTCGCGGCTTCGGCGCGGGTGAAGCTGGCGGCGACGGGCACGCACCGGACGGCGGAGATCGACTGGGACGCCGAGAAGGCCACCGGCCGGCCGTTCCACTATCACACCTACGCCGCCGCCTGCGCCGAGGTGACGATCGACGTGATGACCGGCGAGCGACGGATCGACCGCGTCGACATCCTCCACGACGTCGGCCGGCCGATCGATCCCGCGGGCGACACGGCGCTGATCGAGGCCGGCTTCATGCTCGGCGTCGGCTGGCTGACGACGGAGGAGCAGCTCCACGATTCCGCCGCGATGCTGACGACCGGCGACGCGCTCGGCTATTTCGTGCCGACCATCGCGGACATGCCGGCCGATTTCCGGGTGGCGTTCTTCCAGTCCGGCGGCAACCGCGAGGAGACCGCGTTCCGCTCCGAGGACATCGCCGATGCGGCGATCCTGCCGGCGATCGCCGTCTTCTGCGCCATCGCCGATGCGATCGGCAGCCTCCGCCCCGGCACCATGCCGCGCCTCGCGGCGCCAGCGACGCCGGAAGCGGTCATGCGCGCCATCCGCGCCCTGGCGGACGGTGAGGTGTAGCCGGCCGGCTGCCTGCCACGTGCGCGGAACGTTGGGAGAGGCAGCCAGCCAGTGGAATCGGTCGAACGACGAAGCGACTACGGACCGGGCGCGGCGCCGGGGCCGGGGATGGTGATGCCGCCGACGCCGCCGGGCGCGGCGGGGGCGCCGGCTGCTGCGGCGGCGCTGGCGAGGGCGGCGATGATCGAGTCCTTCATGTCGACCGAGTCCGTGTTGACCACGAGGCCCTGCGTCGAGTGGTAGAGGAAGGCGAGGCGGACCGCGATCCGGTTCACCTCCGTCATGTACGCGTCGAGAATGTCGACGATGAACACCGTCTCGCCGTCGACGGTCGTCGCCGCCGTCACAACGGTGCCGACGTCGATGCCGTCGGTCGTGAGGACACGGGCGCCGGTGAGGTCGGGCGCGTTGATGATGATGAACGCCGTCGGCGGGCAGGGGAGGCCGACATAGTCGGCCGGGATCGTGCAGCCGGTGCCGGTGGCGCGGAGCTGTGTCTGGCCGACGGGAACGCCGTTCGGGTTGATGCGGGCGTTGGGGTTGGCGAAGGGATTCTCGTCGACATTGGCAGCAGCGTCTTCCGGCGTGCCGACGATCACGTCGATGCCGTCATCGTCGTCGGCGGGGCCGATCTGGACGTCGATGGCGAAGGCCGGCCGGACGAAGAGTGCCGCCGCGAGCGCCGCGGCGATGGCGATGGAGCGGTTCATGACGAACTCCCTGTTGTCCTGTCCGACGGAACTCTTGTCCTTGCGGTCCCGGTTGGGCGCGGACGGTGGCGCGCTTCGACCGCCGCTGCAAGAGGCGGCGGCGATCGGGCGGGCATTCCGGCCGACGTTCCCGCCCGTTCTGGCGCCAACGGCACGGCCGGACCGACACGTCACGATGATTTGACGCCGGGCAGACCCATGGACGACGGCATGACCGCGCTTCGGCCTTCGTCTAGCCTGAGCGCGACCGACAGGCGGAGAACGATTTGAGCGCGACGGACCGGGACTACGTCATCCGCGATGCGACGAAGGCGGACCTTCCCGCGATCCTCGCGATCCACAACGACGTCGTCCTGAACACGACCTCGATCTACGACCGCCACCTCTCGACGCTCGAGCAGCGCGGAGCGTGGTTCGAGGATCGGCGGCGGGCCGGCTTTCCCATCCTCGCGCTCGAGACCGGCGGCGTGATGGTCGGATACTCCTCCTTCGGCGAATGGCGCTCGCGCTGGGGCTATCGCTTCAGCGTCGAGAACTCGGTCCATGTCCGCGCCGACTGCCGCGGGCGCGGGTTTGGCAGCGCGCTCATCGAGGCGCTGTTCCCGCTCGCCATCGAGCGGCGCGTGCGCGCGATGGTGGCGCACATCGACAGCGCAGCCGAAGCCTCGCTCCACGTCCACCGGAAACTCGGCTTCGCCGTCGTCGGAACGTTTCGCGAGGTCGGGCGCATGCACGGCCGCTGGCTCGACATCGTCGCGATGGAAAAGCTGTTCCCGACCGAACCGGGGGACGGAGAGTAGAATCGGGCACGCTCCGCACTCAGGCACGACGAGCGGTCGCTCCGGGAACGATCCGGTGCGTCAACCGCCGGTCCAGAACCTCGGCCAGTCCCTGACCGGTTCGGCGGGCGGCAGGCCGACGTCGCGGCGCAGCGACGCCGGCACCGAACCGGCGTCGAGGTGGACGACGTCTGTCCGCCGCGTCCGCAGGCGGACGAGGAGAGCGACGATCCCGACGGCCACGATGGCGACGCCGACGACGGCTCCTGACTGGCCTTCCGGCCGTTCCTTCCGTTCTTCCGAGATGACGATCGACATGGTTGTCCCGCCGCGCGCACGCGTCAGCGGCCTCTTCCTGAAGGCACCGGGAGCGGAACGCGGAGCGCGGACGGACGAAGGACCGTCGGCGTGCCACGAACCGCAGTTGCGTTGGAGTAGAGGGGAGTCCGAAGCCGGCTCTAGGGGAGCCGGAATGACGCTCTTACGAGAAGCGTCGCCACGTCATTCGACGATACGTCGAACCCGACCCTGCAAGGTGGTGGGCGTTGCTGCATTTATTCATGCTGGCCCCCTTTCCTGCGAGGGTTCTGATCGGACGGGGCTCAGTAGAGCATGACTGCGAGATTCGCCAGTGCTCCACTACGCGAGAGAGCATGCTTTTCTGTGCTGTGTCCCATCTGCAACGATCGTTGCTTCCGTGGGCCGACGCTCAGGAAGAAACGACCGGGATTCGCGCGGCGATGCGGGCCCTGATGTGCTCGACGTCGGCGCGCGGCGTCGCGGCGAGGAGGGCGCGCGTGTATTCGTGCCGCGGGTCCTCGAACAGCGCCCCGGTCTTCCCCCGCTCGACGATCTCGCCGAGCAGCATGACGATAACGTCGTCAGCGACGTGGCGGACGACGGCGAGGTTGTGGCTGACGAAGACATAGGTCAGCCGGAACTCGTCCTGGAGGTCGGCGAGGAGGTTGAGGATCTGCGCCTGAACCGACAGGTCGAGCGCCGACACCGGCTCGTCGAGGATGAGGAGCTCGGGGTTCAGCATCAGCGCGCGGGCGATGGCGATGCGCTGGCGCTGGCCGCCGGAGAACATATGGGGGTAGCGGTTGAGATGGTCGGGCGTCAGGCCGACGCGGCGGATCATCTCGGCGGCGCGGTCGTTCCGTTCCGAGGGCGGCGCGTCGGTGTTGAGCTTCAGCGGCTCGGTGAGGACGGAGAGGATGCGCTGGCGCGGATTGAGCGAGCCGTAGGGGTTCTGGAAGACGAGCTGTACTTTCCGGCGGAGCTCGCGCGTCACCCGCTGCTTCCGGATGTCGATCGGCTGCCCGTCGAGGCGGAGCTCGCCGCCGGTCGGGGGCAGGATCAGCGTGAGGATGCGGGCGAGGGTGGATTTCCCCGAGCCGCTTTCGCCGACGACGGCGAGCGTGGTGCCGCGCTCGATGCTGAAGCTGACGCCACGAAGGGCGTGGATGATCCGCGGCCGCGTCAGGCCCGAGCCGCCGAGGCGGTAATCGAGGGTGAGGTTGTCGGCGACGACGACCGGGGCGGTCATGGCGCGGCCGGCCCGTCGGGGGTGAAGTCGGCAACCACCGGCAGCCGGTCGCCGGTGGCGTTCTCGGGAAGGGCGGCGAGGAGGCCTTTGGTGTAGGGGCTCTTCGGGTTGGCGAAGAGGTCGAGGACGTTCGCTTCCTCCATCCGCCGGCCCTTGTACTGGACGATCACCCGGTCCGCCGTCTCGGCGACGACGCCCATGTCGTGGGTGATGATGATCATGCCCATGCCCTCCTCGGCCTGGAGCTGCATCAGGAGCTCGAGGATCTGCTTCTGGATCGTCACGTCGAGCGCGGTCGTCGGCTCGTCGGCGATGAGAAGCTTCGGCCGGCAGGAGATCGCCATGGCGATCATCACGCGCTGGCACTGGCCGCCGGACATCTGGTGCGGGAACGACTTCATCCGGTGGATGGGGTCGGCGATCCGGACTTCCTCGAGGAGCTCCACGATCCGCTTCCGCCGCGCGCCGCGCCGCATGCCGAGGTGGTATTTCAGCACCTCGCCGATCTGGTAGCCGACGGTGAAGCAGGGATTGAGGCTCGCCATCGGCTCCTGGAAGATCATGGCGATGTCCTTGCCGATGATCTGCCGCCGCTGGCGCGGCGTCATCGCCAGCATGTCGCGGCCTTCGAAGACGATGCGGTCCGCCTTCACGGTCGCCGACGGCGGCAGGAGGCCCATGATGGCGAGCATCGCCACCGATTTGCCGGAGCCGCTTTCGCCCACGATCGCGAGCACCTCGCGCTGGTCGACGCGGTACGAGATGCCGTCGAGCGCCACGAACGGTCCGCTCGCGGTCCTGAAGGTGACGGTGAGGTTGTCTACTTCGAGGAGCGCCATGTCGGTCAGCTCCGCTTCAGGCGCGGATCGAGCGCGTCTCTGAGGCCGTCGCCGACGAGGTTGACCGCGAACACGGTGATCAGGATGGCAAGGCCGGGGAAGGTGGCGAGCCACCAGTCGGTGAGGATGAATTCGCGGTCGGCCGCCAGCATCGCGCCCCATTCCGGCGTTGGCGGCTGGGCGCCGACGCCGAGGAAGCCGAGCGCCGCCGCCTCGAGGACGGCGGTGGAGAAGCTGAGCGTCGCCTGCACGATCAGCGGCGCAAAAATGTTCGGGAGGATCGTCACGAACATCTGGCGGAGATGGCTCGCGCCGGCGACCTGCGCCGACGTGACGTAGTCGCGCGACTTCTCGACCCGCACGGCGGCGCGGGCGAGGCGGGCGAAATGGGGCTGGAGAACGACCGCGACGGCGATCATCGCGTTCATGAGGCTCGGCCCGAGGATCGCGACGAGGACGAGCGCGAGAAGGATCGACGGGAACGACAGGATCACGTCCATCACGCGCATGATGACGATGTCGGTCTTGCCGCCGAAATAGCCGGCGACGAGCCCCAGAAGGACGCCGCCGAGAAGCGACAGCACCACCACCACCACGCCGATCAGGAGCGAATAGCGTGCTCCGTAGATGAGCCGGGAGAGGACGTCGCGGCCGATGCCGTCGGTGCCGAGGAGGAACTGCGGGACGCCGCCTTCCTGCCATGCCGGCGGCGTCCGGAAGTGATCGTAGAAGATCTGATCGAAGCCGAATGGGGCGATCAGCGGCGCGAAGACGGCGATGAGGATGAGCAGCGCGAAGACGACGAGGCCGATCACCGCGCCGCGGTTCTGGCGGAAGGTGAACCAGAACTCGCCGATCGCTTTCCGGCGCGCCGGCCAGGGCGACCGGGCGCGCGGTGGCGTGGGGGCGGGCGGTACCGTGGCGTCCGTCACGCGATCACCTCAGCTCCGATACCTGATGGCCGGGTTGATCAGCCCGTAGAGGACGTCGACGATGATGTTGACCACCATCACGACGAGGGCGATCAGGATCAGGCCGCCCTGCACCGCCGGATAGTCGCGCTGCGACAGGGAATCGAGCATCCATTTGCCGATGCCCGGCCACGAGAAGATGTGCTCGGTGAGGATCGCGCCGGCGAGGAGAAGGCCGGTCTGGAGGCCGATCGTCGTGACCACGGGGATGAGGGCATTCCGGAGCGCATGGACGCCGATGACCCGTCGCGGCGGCAGACCCTTCGCGCGGGCCGTGCGGATGTAGTCCTCGCTGAGGACCTCGAGCATCGCCGAGCGCGTCTGGCGGGCGATCACCGCGAGCGGGATCGTGCCGAGCACGATCGTCGGCAGGATGAGATGGCTCACGGCCGAACTGAACGCGCCGCGCTGCCCCGAGATGAGGGCGTCGATCGTCATGAAGCCGGTGACGGAATCGAAGAAGTAGCGAAGGCCGATCCGACCATCGATGGGCGTCCAGCCGAGCGTGGTCGAGAAGATGACGATGAGGAGGAGGCCCCACCAGAAGATCGGCATCGAATAGCCGGCGAGCGCGATGCCCATCGCGCCCTGGTCGAACAGCGAGCCCCGCTTCACCGCGGCGATGATGCCGGCCGGAATGCCGATGATGACGGCGAAGGTGACGGCAAAGAGGGACAGTTCCACCGTCGCCGGGAAGAGGGCGAAGAAATCGTGGAGGACCGGGCTCTTGGTGGCGATCGAGGTGCCGAAATCGCCGCCGAGGAGGTGCCAGACATAGTCGAAATACTGGACGATCAGCGGGCGGTCGAAGCCGAACTGCTCGTTCAGCATCGCGTAGCGCTCGGGGGAGACGCCGCGTTCGCCGGACAGCAGGAGGACCGGATCGCCCTTCAGGAGCCGCGGGAACAGGAAGGCGATGACCGTGATCCCGAAGAACGTCGGAACGATCAGCGCGAGCCGGGAAAGCAGGAAACGAAACATGCACCGGCCGGGAAGGGCGGGCGCCGGCGCGACTGGCCGGCGCCCGCCTGGTTCAGGTGGCTACTGGACGGTGACCGTCGCGAACTCGTGGATCGCGAACGGGTTCATCACATAGCCCTGGACGTTGCTGCGGACCGGCATGACGGCCACCGAGTGGGCGATCGGGGCCCACGGCGCTTCGGCGTGGAAGATCTCCTGCGCCTGCATGTAGAGGGCGGCACGCTCGTCCTGGTCGGCGACGGTCTTCGCCTGCTGGACGAGTGCGTCGAACTCCGCGTTGCACCACTGGGCCCGGTTGGCGCCGCCGACCGCATCGCAGCCGAGAAGGACGGCGAGGAAGTTGTCGGGGTCGCCGTTGTCGCCGTTCCAGCCGAGGAGGACGGCACCGTCGCGCGTGACCTCCTGCGAGCGGGCGAGGTACTCACCCCACTCGTAGCTCACGATGTTGACCGTGACGCCGACCGCGGCGAAGTCCGCCTGGATCAGCTCCGCCATGCGGCGGGCGTTCGGGTTGTACGGACGGCTGACCGGCATCGCCCACACGTTCATCGTGAGGTTGGTGACGCCGGCGGCCTCGAGCATCGCCCGAGCAGCGGTCGGGTTGTATTCCCAGTCCTGGATGTTGGTGTTGTAGGACCACATCGTCGGCGGGATCGGGTTGATAGCGGCCTGGCCGAAGCCCTGGTACACCGCCTCGAGGATGGCCGGCTTGTTGATGGCCATGTTGAGGGCGGTACGGACCTGCGGGTTGTCGAACGGCGCCTGCTGGGTGTTGTAGGCGAGGAAGCCGACGTTGAGGCCTTCCTGCTGCTCCAGCACGATGTTCGGGTTCGCCGCCAGCATCGCGATGTCGGCCGGGTTCGGATACGGCATGATATCGCACTCGCCCGCGATCAGCTTCTGGGCGCGGACCGAGGCGTCGACGGTGATCGAGAAGATGAGGTTCTCGACGCCGGCCGGGGTGCCCCAGTAGTCGTCGAACCGCGCGTAGCGGATCGTGGCGTCCTGCTGGTAGGCGACGAACTCGAACGGCCCGGTGCCGATCGGCATCTGGTTGAATTGCACCATGTTGCCGGCCGCCTGAAGCTGGTCGGCGTATTCCTTCGAGACGATCGAGGCGAAGTCCATGCCCATGTTGGCGATGAACGGAGCCTCGGGCCGGGTGAGGTGGAAGGCGACGGTGAGGTCGTCGACGCGCTCGATGCTGGCGATGAGGTCCGGCATCGACATGGCGTTGTAGTACTCCCACGAGATGCCGGGCGAGTACTGGTACCAGGGGCTCGACTGATCGCTCTGCCGCGTGAAGGAGAAGATCACGTCGTCGGCGTTGAGGTCACGCGTCGGCGTGAAATAGCCGGTCGTGTGGAACTTCACGCCCGGCTTGATGTGGAAGGTGTAGGTGAGGCCGTCGTCCGACACGTCCCAGCTCTCGGCGAGGCCGAGGCCGGGGACGACGGAGGTCGTGCCGGGCTCGAAATGGACCAGGCGGTCATAGACCGGACGGGTGGCATCGAAAGTGGTGCCGGCCGTGAAGGGGCCGGGATCGAAACCTTCCGGCGAGCCTTCCGAGCAGTACACCAGCGTCTGGGCGAGGGCGCCGCCGGAAATCAGGGTGGCGAAGGCCGTCGCCGCAAACAGAGCAACTGTTTTTCGCATACGCGAGTCTCCCCATTTTTGTCTGGCGCACCGAGGCCGGCGCCAGCGTGGTGCGCCACAAAAGCCCGGATTCCGCCGCAACGCAACAGAGGCGCTCCGGACCGGGGTGGTCGTCCGTGCCACCATGGGGCAGTTTCGGGCGATACCGTTGCGTGGCTACGGGTCCTGCGCGGAAAGCCGTTCCCCACCCGCCACAATGCCCGTGCCCCTCGCCAGCGCGTGCCCGCGAAGGGGCTTCCGGTGGCCACCGGACGGCAAATCGGCTAGGCACGCGGCACCGGCGGACGCTTCGGCGATGCGGAGCCGGACGGGTGGCCGAGTGGTTTAAGGCAGCGGTCTTGAAAACCGCCGGGCGGGCAACCGTCCCGTGGGTTCGAATCCCACCCCGTCCGCCAACCATGAGTTTCTATTCCGTTGGCAATCAGCAATGGCCAGGGGAATTCTGACAAGCGAATACCCTTCTGCGGCGGGCGCTTCTTTGCCGCCCATAACTTCACTCGATGGCCTTCGCCGCCGCGTTTTCCGATGGCAAGGCCCTCAGCCTTGCACTAACGAGGGCCAGGGGTGCCGCAACTTCGGCCGCCCGCCAGAGCGAGACGCGTGCCCGCCCCATGCCTTCGCTGCCTTCGCTCGCCATCGTGATCCCGTGCCGTGACTCCGAACGCTGGCTGCGCCGGGCGATCGACAGCGTGCTGGCGCAGGGCGCCGACTGCGCGGAGCTGATCGTGATCGACGACGGGTCGACCGACCGCAGCCTCGACGTCGTGCGGTCCTATGGCGAGAGACTGTCGTGGCGGTCGGGTCCCGGCCGCGGCGCGTGCGCGGCCCGGAACGCCGGGCTTGCGCTGGCGACCGCCGACTACGTGATGTTCCTGGACGCCGACGACTACGTCGAGGGACCGCTTCTCGCCGGTGTCCGGAGAAGCGCGGCAGACGGTCGTCCCGATCTCGTGGTGTCGCGGTGGACCACCGAGACGAAGGGCGTCAGGACCGATGCCGGTCCGGTACGGACGCCGGCCGAGGCAAAACGGGAGTTCCTCCGCTACAACGTCCAGACGGCGTCGCTTGCCTTCGAGCGCCGCTTCCTCGACCGCATCGGCGGCTGGAACGACGCCGTGCTCCTTCGCCAGGACGTCGAGGTCGCGCTCCGGGCGCTCCTCCACCAGCCCCGGATCGCCGTCAACCCGGAGGGTATCGCCGTCTGGGTCAGCCATCCCGGCCACGCCGGGGTCAGCCGGCGCGACGACCGGGCGGCGTGGGCATCGGTCCTCGGCTGGTACGACGACCATTGCCGGCGGCTCGGCGTCCGGTCCGATCCGGAGTTCGCCGGGGAGTACGCGGCGCGGTACTACCATCTCGCCAGCCGCTGCTACACCCGCGGCTGGGCCGATCTCGGCGACGAGGCGCTCCGGTCGTCGCGCGCGCTCGGTCTCAGGGGGCACCTCGGCGATCTCCGGCACCGCGTGCTGAGCCGGGTCTTCGGACTGAGGCGCCGGGTCACGGTTCTGCCGGCCGCCAAGCGGCGGCTGCGCGCGGCAATACGGCGGATACGCCGGGCACAGGCTTGATTCGGGCCTGGCCGAAGCCGCTTCCGCGGCTATGGCCGGGCGGGGGGGAACGCCTTCGTGACGACGCGACGCGTGATACGCCTGCAGCCGAGCGGCGGCCTCGGCAACCGCATGTTCCAGCTGATGTTCGCCGAGACCATCCGTCTCGCGGCGCCCGACGTCCTCGTGACCGGATACGCGCTGCCTGAATGGGGCCTCGCCGGGCCGGCGGGCGTCCCGAAGCCGGGGCCGTTCGGACTGGTGTGCCGGGGGCACGTCCAGCCCCATGAAGACATCAAGCGGCTCTTCCGGACCCTGCCGCAGATCGACCTCTACATGACGTCGCTGGCGCTCCGCTGCGTGTATTTTCGTGGTCACCGCGCGCATTTCGACGGCTATTTCCGCAGCGCGGCCGAGCCCTATCCGGTCGCGGACACCGAGCTTCTGATCAGCATCCGGCTCGGCGACATCCTGCAGCCGACCCACCTCAACTACATGCCGCTGCCGCTCCGCTGGTACGAGCAGATCGTCGACGAGACCGGGCTGTCGCCGGCATTTCTCGGCCAGATGGGCGACGATCCCTACAGCGCGGCCCTCCGCCGGCGTTTCCCGCGGGCCCGGTTCCTGCCGACCGGGGCGGCGGGGCGGGATTTCGCGACCGCTGCGGTCCGCCCGGCACGTGGCGGTCGCGGTCTCGACGTTCTCGTGGCTGGCGACGTGGCTCTCCCCACGCGCCGAGACGATCGCACTGCCGGTCGCCGGGCTGTTCCACCCCGCGGCGCGGCCCGACATCGATCTCCTGCCGATCGACGACCAGCGCTACCGGCTCTACTGGTCGGAGGTCCGGACCTGGGGCGCGACGCCGGAGGAGCTGCGGCGCCTCATCGACGACACCCGGCCGTTCGAGCGCATCACGCCCGAGGCGCTGGCGGCGAGAATCCCCTCCGTGGGGACCGACGGCACCAGCCTCGTGGCCGATGCCGCCGGCGAGATGCCGACGGATCCGGAGGCGTTTCTCCCGCTCGGGACGATCCCCGGCCAGGAACCGCCAAAGGAGAAGCCGTCAGCGCTGCTGAGCGCTCTCCGCAACAGGCTGCGCCGCGGCGGATTCTCCTGAGGCGCGACGCTCGGCTCGGTGCGTAGCCGGCGGAACCAAAAGCCCGCGAATCTGTTTCCTCCGAGTAGAGATCATGGAGGTCAAAATGCTTCGTGCAGGTATTCTTTGGCTGCTCGGCGTCCCGGTGTTCGTCATCATCCTCCTGGCGGTATTCACGAACATAATCTGAGACTAGAGCCGGGCTTCCGACGCCACGCGAACCGAGGCGCCGGGCGCCGGTGTGTGGGCGCCCCTCCATAAGGCACGGATCCGATTGGGGGAACATGCCGCGGCCGCGCTAACCGTAAAATCAGCAAAACTACGTACATCTCTCGTTCACCGCAAAAATACACGTTATGTTGTCGCGACTTACCTAATGATGCGCCCGGGATGGCCATCGCAGGCCGAGTGTGTTCAGTCGCGTGGTGTTCGAGTGTCAGTAACGACGCAGGAAGTCGCCGCCGCAAAGGCGTTTCTCTCCGAGCTTCCGCTCGGCATCGCCTCCGCTACAGGCATCGCTGCCGTCAGGACCCTTCTCGCCAGTCACGAAAACCTCGAACTGCTCGTCCGGTCCGCCACCAGCGCCGCCGGCACCGATGGTTCGCCGGTTCCCGGCGACATCATGGGCGCGATGACGGCGCGCGTCGCAAAACTCAAGGAAGCGCTCGAGGCCCGCGGGGCCGAGGCGGCTCTCCTCAAGGACCGGAACGCCGCAACCGAGCTCCGCCTGCAGCAGGCGCTGGAGGAGGTTCGGAAGCGGGACGATACGACCAAGCTCCTCGAGGAGGAGCGGCAGCGGGCCGGAAAGGCGGAGTCCAGCCTTCGCCGCGCCGAGGAGAGGCTGCGCGATATTGCCGTCGAGACGGGCAATGCCGCCCGGCGGATCACCGAGCTCGAACAGCTGTGCAATGCGGCGGAAGCGGCGTCCGAGCGCGAAGCGAAGCGCGCGGACGCTGCGGAGGCCGCCGACCGCGGCGCCCGCGAGACCGTCGCCGAACGGGACGCAGCGATCGCGGCGCTCCGCGCCCGCGCCGCCGAACAGGCGGGTGCCGCGGCGGAGAGCGGCCTTGCACTGGAGCGTCGGCTCGCCGCGCTGGCCACCGTGGTCGGCGAGCGCGATCAGGAGATCGCGAAGCTCGGAACAGAGCTCGCCGCGGAGCGGGAGCGCACCGACGAACTGATCCGTTCCGGCGAAGCGCAGTCGAGCTACGCCGCCACGCAGCAGGCGCTCGTCGAATCCCTCCGCCGCGACCTCGAGGAGCGCGGGCGCGAGGCCGCCTCGCTCACGGATCGGGTGGAGACGGCCGGGCGGGCGCTCCGTGAGGCGCGAGCCCGCACGACCGAACTTCAGGACGCCCTGACGCCCTTCGCCGAAATGGCCGAATCCTACGACCTCGCCGACGCCGCCTGGGTGGTCGATTCGGGCTGGTGCGAGGATCGGAAGCACCGGATCGTCGTCGCGGATTTCCGCGCCGCCCGGTCCGCCGCACTCGGCGCGCCGACGGCGTCCGGATCGCCGCTCGCGCCCGATCTCGTCGGCGACAGGGAAGCCGTCGTGCCGACCGGGCCGGTGCGGGAGAAGACGTCGCCCTGACGCCGGCGGATACGGAGCGCCGCAGCGCCGGCCGGCCCGGTCGCCGCCCGGCCGCCTCTCCGGATTTGCTGCGGCGCTGGCCCCTGCGATCCTACGGAACGCCGGGCACCATCTCCTCGGCCATGTCGACTTCGACGCCATCGGGATCGACGACCATGCCGACGCTGCAGGCGGTGGCGCCCTCGGAGTGGTCGCAGACCGCCCGCATCATTGCGATCAGCCCTTCGAGCGAGGGGGCGCCGCAGACCGGGTGGTTGCTGTGGAAGTCCGACGTCCACACCGTGACGACGCCCGCCCAGCGCGCCGGGAAACACCAGGTCGTGCGGTAGCAGTCCTGACCGTTGCCTTCGACGCGGCAGAGGTCGCGGGCGCAATCGAGCGCGGTGACCGGATCATCGGCGCGGCAGGTCCACGTGCCTTCCTCGGCCTGGGCGAAGCCGACGCCCGCCGGTCCCGTCTGCGCCAGCGACGGCAGGGCGACGACGAGCGCCAGGAGGAGAGGGAGGGCGAACGACAGCCATGCTCTTCGCTCGACGCCGCGGGCGACGGCCCGACCCTTCGCAAACCGCACAGGAACTCGCATTGCAGCACCCTCGTTCTTCCCAGCCTGCCGTCGACGTTAGGGCACGGGCGACGCCCATGGAAGGCGCGTGCCGCCTTCCGCGGCGCACCTGTCCCTTCCGGCAGGTGGCCGGACAGCGGTCGCCCGCCGCACAAGAGCGGCAGGGAGGAACGGGAACGATGCAGCCGTTGGACTATCTGGTTTCGCCCGGCGCGGAAGGCTGGGTGGTGACGGCGAACGGGATCGACTGCGGCGTCGTCGCCGACCGGAGCACGGCCCTTCGGCAGGCGCTCCGCTGGGCGCGGCGGACCGGCGAGGAGTACGGCAGGCACGCTCGCGTCCTCGTCGACGACGGCCTCGGGCCCCGTCAGGCGTGGGAGTGCGCGTCCGCCGTGCCGGCGCTCCGGATCGCCGCCGCGGCGATGCACCGGCCGTCGGCGTATTTTGTCCGCGAACTGGCGGAATTCCGCCCTCTTTACATATGCGGCTGACGGGCTGACAACGGCGATGATGTCCCCTCCAGCCGGGACCGTCGGGACGCCGGATGGCCCATACGCACGACGATCACGGTCACGATCATGATCACGATGATCACGACCATGACCACCACCACGGTCACGACCATGACCACCATGCTCACGGGCATGCTGCGCGGAGCCATGCCGGGCACGGTCATGCGGGCCATCATCATGGCATTGGCGCCGAGGCCGGCGACCGCCAGCTCTTTGTGGCCATTGCGATCAATGGCCTTCTGACGCTCGTCCAGATCGTCGGCGGGATCGTCGCCGGCAGCCTTGCGCTGATCGCCGACGCGATCCACAATCTCTCCGACGCCGTCTCGCTCGTGATCGCGTATTTCGCGCGGCGCATCGCGCGGCGGCCGTCGAACGACGGCATGACCTTCGGCTATGTCCGCGCCGAGGTGATCGCCGCGCTCATCAACTACACGACGCTGATCGTGATCAGCGTCTACCTCGTCTACGAGGGGATATGGCGGCTGTTCGACCCGCAGGGCATCGACGGCTGGATCGTCGTCGCGGGCGCCGCCATCGCGCTCGTCATCGACGCCTGGACGGCCTGGATCACGTTCCGGATGTCGAAGGACAGCGTGAACATGCGCGCGGCCTTCCTGCACAACCTCGCCGATGCCATGGGTTCGGTCGGCGTTATCGTCGCCGGAACCGTCATCATCCTCTTCGACTGGCGCATCGCGGACGCGCTCGTCACGCTCGGGATCGCCGGCTACATCCTCTGGCATGTCGGCCGCGAGATCGGGAGCGTCGTCCGCATCCTGATGCTCGGCACGCCGCCCGGCGTCGAGCCGGCGGCGGTGGCCGACGCGCTCGTCGCGATCGACGGCATCGTCGAGGCCCACCACATCCATCTGTGGCAGGTCGACGAGCGACGGAATTCGCTCGAAGCCCACCTCGTCCTCCGCCCGGACGCCATGTCCCGCTCCGAGCCGATCAAGCGCGCGGCGAAGGCGATGCTCGCGGAGCGGTTTGCCATCGGGCATTCGACGCTCGAGGTCGAATGCGAAGGGGAGGGGTGTGTCGACGCCGAGCGCATCGGCCACAAGGTGGCGCTCGCGCACTGACGCGCCGCCCGGTTTCCGCCGCCGGGTCGACATGTTGAACGAAAGGTAACGATTGTCGTCGAGAATCGCCCTGTACGACCGGACAGGCGCCGTCCGACGATTCCCGACGCGCCGGGCCGCGGTCGAATGCTGCCGGAAATCCCTGCCGATGCAATGTGTTGCGAGCCATCCTACCCGCGGACCGACGGACGCTCGCGGTCTGGCGCGGGCTGCCGACGGCGCTCGCTCGGCCGTGATTTGGGACGCGGCGCGCCGCCATTTTGCCCGAATCCTGCGCGACTTCGGCCTTGACCGGCCGTCTTTCGGCTGGCTCTATTCACGAGCCGTTGATCGCGCGTCCGGCGGGGACGGAACGCGCTCATCGATGAGCCGCGGCGCGGTTCGTATGTGCAATTTGCGTTCGCAGGCTTCGGCCTGACGCGGGGATCGAGGGGGCTCATGCACGCCATGCCGTCATCGGCTTGCGAAGGCCAGTCCGCCCGGGCGAAACGCCACTGCGACGGTGCCCGAGCATGACGGTCGCCCGATCGCTTCGATCGGTCCTTCCCAAGGCGCTTCGCATTGCGACGCTGGCGGGGGCAACGGCCATTCTCGCCGCCTGCAATACCAGCGACCGCGCCGGCACGTACTCATCGACCGGCACGGGCATCACCGCGGCCGGCCCCGTTCCGCATGGCGGCGGCTACGAGCTCGCCAACCAGCGGCCATACACCATCCGCGGCGTGACCTACGTTCCGACCGAGGACCCCAATTATTCGCGTACCGGCGTTGCCTCCTGGTACGGCACCGACTTCCATGGCGAACTCACCGCAAATGGCGAGCGCTACGACATGACCTCGCTGACGGCGGCGCACAAGACGCTGCCGCTGCCGAGCTATGTCCGCGTCACCAATCTCGACAACGGCGCGTCCATCGTCGTTCGCGTCAACGATCGTGGTCCGTTCGTCGACGACCGCATCATCGACATGTCGGCGCAGGCCGCGAACCTCCTCGGCTTCTATGACCGGGGCACCGCCAATGTCCGGGTCGACTATGTCGGCCGGGCGCCCCTCGAAGGCGACGATACCCAGATGCTGATGGCGACGTACGCGCCGCCGGGCGGCACGTCGAACACCGCCATCGCCTACAACGAGCAGACCCGCACGGTGACGACGTCGGCCGCGACCGGCCCGCTCCGCCGGGCGTTCAACCCCTTCCAGAACGGCGCCGCCGCGGCGGTCTTCCAGCCGACCGCGGTGCCTGCCGGACAGGACCCGCTCGCGGCGCTGACCGACCTGCCGGTGGCGCAGGGCTACGTGGAGCCGCCGCGGCTGTCGCCGGCGCAGCAGGCGCTCCGCGACATCGCCACCGCGACACCCGCCACGACCGGAAATGTCCTCGTCCAGGTCGGCGTCTTCGGCGACCGGACCAATGTCGACCGCATCGCCGCGATCCTCGGACGCTATGGGACCGTGTCGATCACGGACATCCCGGGTGTCGACAGGATTCTCTGGTCGGTGCGGCTGACGGTGCCGTCGGGCGCCGCGCAGGACGCCGTCGCGGCGGCCGTCCAGGCCGGCGCATCCGGCGCACACGTTCTCTAGCTTCGCCGGTTGAAGGCTGCGGCCCGCGGCCATAGCCTCCGGCGATGCGTACGAGAACTACTGCGGGGCTGAAACGGCGCTTCGTCGTGCTCCTTGTGGCGATGTCGGCGTTCGCCTCCGTCGCGGCGGCGCAGACCGCCCGGCCGTTCACGACCGGGGTCGATCACGCCTTCCTCGTCGACTACCAGACGGGCACCGTCCTCTTCCAGAAGGATGCCGACTTCCCCATGCCGCCGGCGAGCATGGCAAAGCTCATGACGATGGCGGTGGTGTTCGGCGCGATCCGTGCCGGGGAGGCGACGCTCGATGATCGCTTCCGGGTCAGCGAGAACGCGTGGCGGAAGGGGGGCGCCACGTCCGGCGGATCGACGATGTTCGCGGCCGTCGGCTCTGAGATTCGCCTCGAGGACCTCATCCGCGGCGTCATCGTCCAGTCGGGCAACGACGCCGCGATCGTGATCGCTGAAGGCCTTGCGGGCAGCGAAGACGCGTTCGCGGTTCGCATGAACGATGAAGCGACGCGGATCGGCCTTGCCGATTCCACGTTCGCCAATGCCACGGGCCTCCCCGACCCGCGCCAGCGCGTCACGGCGCGCGACCTCGCGCTGCTGGCGGCCTATATCATCCGCGAGTTTCCGGAGTTCTATGCGATCTACAGCGAACGCGAGTTCACCTGGAACGGCATCACCCAGCGGAACCGCAATCCGCTCCTTGGCATGAACATCGGCGCCGACGGCATGAAGACCGGCTACACGGAAGAATCCGGCTACGGCCTCGTCGCGTCGACGGTACGCGACGGGCGGCGGCTCATTGCGGTCATCAACGGGGCGGACACCGAGGCCGAGCGCGCGGCCGAAGCGCGCGCGCTTCTCGACTGGGGCTACGATTCTTTCCGCATGGTGTCGCTGTTCCACGCCGGCGAGATTCTTGCCGAGGCGCCGGTCTTCGGTGGCGACGCGGCCTCGATCGGCCTTCGCATTGTCGAGGCCATTCCGGTGCTCCTGCCGGTGGAAGGGGCGGGGACCGTGTCGGCGCGCGTCGTCTATTCCGGTCCAATCCCCGCGCCGATCGAGGCCGGGGAGCTGGTCGGGCGGATCGAGATCCTCGTCGACGACGCCGTGGTGGCGCAGCGGCCGCTCGTCGCCGACCGCGGCGTCGGGGCGGGGACCATGCCGCAGCGCGCCCTCGACGCGCTCGGCAACCTGTTCGCGGGCGTCAGATGAACCAGAGGCCTGCAACCGCTGCCGAACGCGGCCGCTTCGTAACGTTCGAGGGCGGGGAGGGGGCCGGGAAGACCACCCAGCTGCTCCGCCTCGCCAAAAACCTCGGCGCCGCCGGGATCAGCGTGACGACGACGCGCGAGCCGGGCGGGACGCCCGCGGCCGAGGCGATCCGGAAATTCCTCCTGTCCGGGGCGGCGCGGTCGCTCGGCCCCGAGGCCGAGGCGCTCCTTTTCGCAGCCGCGCGGGCCGACCATCTCGACAAGCTGATCCGTCCGGCGCTGACGCAGGGGAGCTGGGTGCTGTGCGACCGGTTCACGGACTCGACGCGTGCCTACCAGGGCGCGGCCGGCGTCGATCCCGACCTCATCGAGGCGCTGGAGCGCATCGCGGTGTGGCCGACCACGCCCGACCTCACCCTCATCCTCGACCTTCCCGTCGAAATCGGCCTCGTGCGGGTGGCAGCCCGCGCCGCGGCGGCCGAGATACTCCCCGACCGCTTCGAGCGCGATACCGTCGCCGAACACCAGCGCCGGCGGCGCATCTTCCTCGAGATCGCCGCGGCCGAGCCGGAGCGGTGCGTCGTCCTCGACGCGTCGCGGCCCGAGGGGGAAGTTGCCGAGATCATCTGGCGGACGGTGCGCGAGAGGCTATCGGTGGCCGAGGCGGCAATCGATGGCTGACACCGACGAAATCCCTCCGCTCGATGCGCTCGAAGGCTGGCCGATGTCGGAGCAGCAATCGGCCTGGCTCGGCCGGCCGGGCGCGGAAGAGACGCTGCTGCGCGCCTATGCCGGCGGGCGGATGCACCACGCCTGGATCCTCGCCGGACCGCGCGGCATCGGCAAGGCGACGCTCGCCTTCCGCTTCGCCCGCTTCGTCCTCGCCAATCCCGATCCGGCGCCCGCGATGGCAGGCCGCGGCTCGCTCGCCATCGACCCCGCTTCGCGGACGTTCCGGCAGGTCGCGGCCGGCGCGCACCCGAACCTCCTCGTCCTCCGCCGCCCGTGGGACGACAAGGCGAAGAAGTACCGGACCCAGCTCCTCGTCGACGAAATCCGCCGCATCCAGGGCTTTTTCGGCTCGACCGCCGGGGAAGGGGGCTGGCGTATCGCGATCGTCGATACCGCCGACGATCTCAACGACAATGCCGCGAACGCCCTCCTGAAGACGCTCGAAGAGCCGCCGGCCCGGTCGCTGTTCCTCCTCGTCGCGAGCCGGCCCGGCAAGCTTCTGCCGACCATCCGCTCGCGCTGCCGCCGGCTCGATCTCGCGCCGCTCGAGACGGACGTCATCGCCGCGGCTCTTCAGGAGGCCAACCCCGGCGCAGAACCGCAGGACGTCCGTCTCGCGGCCGTCCTCGGCAATGGCAGCCTCCGCACGGCGATCCAGCTGTTCGACGGGGAGGGGGTCGAGACGTTCCGGACCTTCCAGAGCCTCGCCTCGACGCTGCCGGACGTCGACTTCGCCGGCGTCCACTTCCTCGCCGACCGCATCAGCGCCCGCGGCAAGGAGGATGCGTTCGCCGGTTTCATGGAGGGTCTCGAAGGCTGGCTGTCGCGGCGGGTCCGTGGCGAGCCGGAGCCGGACGGCGGCCGCATCTCCGACAGCACCGCGGCAGCCTCGCTTGCGGGCTGGGCGGACGTATGGGAAAAGGCCGCGGATTCAGCGTTCCAGGCCGAGGAATACAACCTCGACCGGAAACAGGTGGTCCTGCAGATATTCATGGCCCTCGCCCGCGCCGCCCGAATGTGACGTGTCCGAGCCCGGAGCTTCCGGGACCCGCATTGCGCCGACATTTCACGTCCGAGGCGAGAGCCCGATGAACCGCCCGAAATTCTACATCACCACTGCCATCGCCTACCCCAATGGCAGCCCGCATATCGGCCACGCCTACGAAGCGCTGGCGACCGACGCGCTCGCCCGCTTCAAGCGGCTCGACGGCCATGACGTCCACTTCCTCACCGGCACCGACGAGCACGGCATCAAGATGGTGCAGACGGCGGCGCGCGAAGGCCTGTCGGCGCGCGAGCTCGCGGACCGGAACGTGCCGAAATTCCGCGAAATGGTGGCGGCGCTCGGCTGTTCCAACGACGATTTCATCCGCACCACCGAGCCGCGCCATCACACGGCCTCGCAGGAAATCTGGCGCCGGATGGCGGCCAATGGCGACATCTACAAGGACGCCTATTCCGGCTGGTACTCGGTGCGCGACGAGGCCTACTACGACGAAGGCGAGACGGAAGTCCGCCCGGACGGCGTCCGCTACGGCCCGCAGGGCACGCCCGTCGAATGGGTCGAGGAGGAGAGCTATTTCTTCCGCCTCTCGGCCTACCAGGACCGGCTCCTCGCGCACTACCGCGACAACCCCGATTTCATCGGGCCGGCCGAACGGCGGAACGAGGTGGTGAGCTTCGTCGAGGGCGGACTGCGCGACCTTTCGATCTCGCGCACGACCTTCAGCTGGGGCATCCCGGTGCCGGACGATCCGCGCCATGTGATGTATGTCTGGGTCGACGCGCTGACGAACTACATCACCGGCGTCGGCTTCCCGCACGACGTCCGGAGGCTCGAGAAATGGTGGCCGGCCGACCTCCACGTCATCGGCAAGGACATCGTGCGCTTCCATGCGGTCTACTGGCCGGCCTTCCTCATGTCGGCCCGGATCGCGCCGCCGAAGCGTGTCTTCGCCCACGGTTTCCTGTTCAACCGCGGGGAGAAGATGTCGAAGTCGGTCGGCAACGTCGTCGACCCCTTCGCGCTGATCGAGGCGTATGGCCGCGACCAGGTCCGCTATTTCTTCCTCCGCGAGGTGCCGTTCGGGCAGGACGGCAGCTACAGCACGGACGCCATCGTCAACCGCATCAACGCGGACCTTGCCAACGATCTCGGCAATCTCGCGCAACGCTCGCTGTCGATGATCGCGAAGAACTGCGAGGGCAGGGCGCCGGCCCCCGGCGCGCTGACGGAAGCCGACCGCGCGATCCTCGCCGTCGCCGACGGGCTGCTCGCGACCTGCCGGGCGGCGATGGACGGCCAGCAGATCCACCAGGCGCTTGCCGCGATCTGGGGCGTGATCGGCGACGCCAACCGCTATTTCGCCGCCGAGGAGCCATGGAAGCTCAAGGACGATCCGGAGCGGCGGGCGACCGTCCTCTGGGTGACGGCCGAGCTCGTCCGCATTTTCGCGATCCTCGTCCAGCCGGTCATGCCCGACGCGGCGGCGCGCTTCCTGACCTTCCTCGGCATTCCGGAGGATCAGCGGAGTTTTGCTTCGCTTGGGACGCGGCTCGTGGCCGGTACGCCGCTGCCGGCGCCATCCGGCGTGTTTCCGCGCGTGGAGCGGCCGGCGGCCTCGTAGCCACCAAGCGATCACCGTCGCAATCACAGCCAATCCCGTCGTTCCGCGGCCGCGCAGCGGGTGACGCCAATATGCAGGAACCCATTGTTCCACCGACGGGAATCGGCCGAGCTGCGGCTTGGTGCGCGCCGTGCCAGGGGAACGAAGGGTTCCGGCTCTCCGCTTCGCTCCGGCCGGAACGACGGATTGCTTCTGGCGTGGTGAGCTCATGCTGGGCGACCAGCCATGCGCGCCCCGCGTTGACCCTTTGGCCGCCACGTGGCACGCACCGCGGCATGCTCGTCGATAGTCACTGCCACCTCGATTTCCCCGACTTCGAAGCCGACCGCACTGCCATCATCGACCGCGCGCGTGCCGCCGGCGTGGGGATCATGGTGACGATCTCGACGCGCGTCCGTCAGTTCGAACGGCTTCGCGCCATCATCGACGCCAATGACGGCATCTATGCCTCGATCGGAACGCACCCGCACAACGCCGCCGAGGAGCTCGACGTCACCACCGACGATCTCATCGAATTCACCCGCCACCCGAAGGTCGTGGCCATCGGCGAAGCGGGGCTGGACTACCACTATGACGGCGACCCGGTCGCCCAGGCCGAAGGGCTCCGCCGCCACATCGCCGCGGCACGGATGACCGGCCTGCCGCTCGTCATCCACGCCCGCGACGCCGACGAGGACATGGCGCGGATCCTGCGGGAAGAGGCAGGGAAGGGGCCCTTCCCCGCCATTCTCCACTGCTTCTCCTCGGGCCGCGATCTCGCGATGACCGGGGTCGAGCTCGGTTTTCATGTTTCGTTCTCCGGCATCATCACGTTCAAGCGGACGGAGGCGCTGCGCGCGATCGCGGCCGAGGTGCCGGCCGATCGGCTCCTCGTCGAAACGGATGCACCGTACCTTGCGCCGACGCCGCATCGCGGCGCGCGCAACGAGCCGGCCTATGTTGCCGAAACCGCGAAGGTTCTCGCCGAGATCCGCGGCGTGACGCCGGAAGCGATCGCGGTGCAGACGACCGAGAATTTCCACCGGCTGTTCCGGAAAGTACCACGGGCCTGAGCCGAGAGATGCCCCGTCTTCGCTTCACCATCCTCGGCTGCGGTGCATCGCCCGGCGTGCCGCGCATCACCGGCGACTGGGGCGCGTGCGATCCGCGCGAGCCAAAAAACCGCCGGACGCGGACTGCGGCGCTGTTCGAGCTGTTCGGCGACGCGCCGATGCCGACGCGGCTCGTGGTCGACACCGGACCGGACCTCCGCACGCAGCTCCTGTCGGCCGGCGTCGATGAGCTGCACGGCGTCGTCTACACCCACGCGCATGCCGACCACGTCCACGGCATCGACGATCTCCGGGCGTACTGGATCACCGGCGGCGAGCGCCGGACGGTGACGATCTACAGCGACGACGCTACCCAGAGCCGCCTCGACGACGGGTTCGGCTACTGTTTCCGCGCGCCGCCCGGAAGCGCCTATCCGCCGTTCCTCCGTCGCTCTCGCATCGTGGCCGGAACGCCGTTCGAGGTGCCGGGACCCGGCGGGACGATCACGGTGCTGCCGTACGACCAGGCCCATGGCGATATCCGCTCGCTCGGCATCCGCGTCGGGCCCGTGGCGTATTCGTGCGACTTCAACGACCTGCCGGCCGAGAGCGTGTCGGCCGTCTCGGGCGCCGGGCTCTGGGTGCTCGATGCGCTGCGCCGGGCGCCGCATCCGGCGCATTGCTCGGTCGCGCAGGCGACGGCGTGGGTCGAGCGCATCCGGCCGAAGCACGCCGTGTTCACGCACATGACCAACGAGCTCGACTACGGCACGCTGCACCGCGACCTGCCGCCCAACATCGAGCCGGCATATGACGGCATGCGTTTCGAATTCGACGTGGAATAACGTGAGGCTCCGTTCGGAAGCCGCTGATCCGACAACGAAAATAAACTTCGACATGTGACCGCCGACACGATTCTCCGTGGCCATGTTAGTTCCATAATATACCTTATGCGAATCGAGGATGCCGATGTCTGAGGAGATGAAGCCGTCCCGCGACATCGGCCGGCTGATCGAGATCATGGCCGCCCTCCGCCATCCCGTGACGGGCTGCCCGTGGGACCTCGAGCAGACTTTCGCGACCATCGCGCCCTATACGATCGAGGAAGCGTACGAGGTCGCGGATGCGATCGAGCGCGGGGACATGGACGCGCTTCGCGGCGAGCTCGGCGATCTCCTGTTCCAGAGCGTCTATCACGCGCGGCTCGCCGAGGAGACCGGTGCGTTCGCGTTCGGCGACGTGGTCGAGGCGATCACCACCAAGATGATCCGCCGCCATCCCCATGTCTTCGGCGACGCGGTAGCGACGCGCGGGTTCTGGGAGCGCTCGAAGGCCGAGGAGCGGAAGGCCAGGGCCGCGGCGGCGGGCGAGCCAGTCGGGCTCCTCGACGACGTGCCGGTCACCCTGCCCGGCCTCGCCCGTGCTGTGAAGCTGCAGAAGCGCGCCGCGACCGTCGGCTTCGACTGGACGGACCCCGAGACGGTCCTCGACAAGGTCCGCGAGGAGACGGCCGAGATCGCGACGGAAATCGTCGCATCGCCCGTCGACGCGGATCGGGTCGAGGACGAGATTGGCGATCTTCTTTTCGCCGTCGCCAACCTTGCGCGGCACCTCGAGGTTGATCCCGACGCCGCGCTTCGCCGGACCAACGCCAAGTTCGAACGCCGCTTCCGCCACATCGAACGCCGCCTCGCCGAACAGGGCCAGCCGATCGCTACGGCCGGCCTGGAGGCGATGGAGGCGCTGTGGATCGAGGCGAAGGGTGCCGAGCGCGGCGCGTTGACGGCCGGGCTCGGCGAGCCAGCTGCAAGCCGCGACGATAGCTGACGGCCCGACCTCGCATTCGCCTCCCCTCGGTTGGCCCACGTCCATATTGCGGACGGTCGTCAAACTCGGCTATTGTATGTAATATAACTACTCGGAGTGCTGTCATGGAAGAAGCGGTTTCGGCAGCGGACGCCAACCGTCGATTCTCGCGCATCCTCCGCGGCGTGCGCGAGGGGCATAGCTATGTCGTGACGAGCCATGGACGGCCCGTTGCGCGCATCGTTCCCGCCGACGAGGGGGAAGGCGTGGTTTCCGGCGCACGCGCCTCACTGCTGTCGCGCCTCGGACGCCAGCCTGTCTTCGATGCCGGGCGCTGGACACGCGACGAACTCTATGAGGACGACCGTTGAAGGTCGCTCTCGACACGAACATCCTTGCCTATGCGGAGGGCATGAACGGCGTCGAGAAACGGGACATTGCTCTCGAGCTGGTGCGCCGGCTGCCGCAGCAGGCGACCGTCATTCCCGTTCAGGTTCTGGGCGAGCTTTTCAATGTTCTGACGCGCAAGGGCGGTAGGTCGCGAACCGACGCTCGCGAGTCGCAGCTGGGCTGGCGGGATGCCTTTCCGGTCATCGAGACCGCGCCGGATGTCATGCTGACTGCCGCCGACCTCTCAACCGCTCACCAGTTCGGCATCTGGGATGCGGTCATTCTCTCGGTCGCGTCGCACGCCGGCTGTCGGCTGCTTCTGTCTGAAGACCTTCAAGACAGTTTCACATGGGGCGGTGTGACGATCGTGAATCCCTTCGCCTTTCCCCGGCATGACCTGCTCGAATCGCTGTTGGTCATCGGCGACGACGGCTAGTGCCGCGTCTCCGGCGTGGCGGACGGGAAGCGCTTCCGGAAGGCCGTGACGGACCGGGCGGCGACGCGGACGCGGAGGTCGCTCGATCCGTCGTCGCGATCGGCGCGGTCGAGCACCTCTCCCAGTTCGTAGAGGAAATGGAGGTCTGCGAGGTCGGCGCCTTCGAGGTGCACGGCGAACACATCGCGGCCGGCGTGGAGGTGCTCTTCGATGAGGGCGAGGAGTTCGGGAATCCCCTCCCCGGTCAGCGCGGATACGCCGATCGTGGCGAGCGAGGTGCCACCCGTCGTTGCCTTCACGGCCTCGAGCGTTGCCGGCGGACGGAGGAGGTCGATCTTGTTCCAGACCTCGATGATCCGGGTCGGATCGGTCGGGTCGACGCCGAGCTGTTCGAGGACGCTGGCGACGTCGGCCGCCTGCACCTTGGTGTCGGGATGGGCGATGTCGCGGACGTGGAGGATCACGTCGGCCTCGATGACCTCTTCCAGCGTCGCGCGGAAGGCGGCTACGAGGTGGGTCGGCAGCTCCGAGATGAAGCCCACGGTGTCGGAGACGAGGATTTCCGTGCCGTGCGGCAGGCGCGAGCGGCGGAGCGTCGGGTCGAGTGTCGCGAAGAGGAGATCCTCGGCGCGGGTGCCGGCATTGGTCAGCGCATTGAAGAGCGTCGATTTTCCGGCGTTGGTGTAGCCGACGAGCGCCACTACCGGCCGGTCGAGCCGCTTCCGGTTGGTCCGCTGCAGCCGGCGGCTCCGGGCGACGCCTTCGAGCTCGTGCTCGATGCGCGCGATACGTTCGTCGATCTGCCGGCGGTCGGCTTCGATCTGCGTCTCGCCGGGGCCGCCGAGGAAGCCGAAGCCGCCGCGCTGACGCTCGAGGTGGGTCCACGACCGCACGAGGCGGCTGCGCTGGTAGTTGAGGTGCGCGAGCTCCACCTGCAGCCGGCCTTCGGCCGTCTGGGCACGCTCGCCGAAGATCTCGAGGATGAGACCGGTGCGGTCGATGACCTTGGTCTTCCACTCCTTTTCGAGATTGCGCTGCTGGACGGGCGAAAGGACGTGGTCGACCACCACGAGGCCCACCTCGTCGGCGGCCACCCTGCCCCTGATCTCGTCCACCTTGCCGGTGCCGAACAGCGTCGCCGGCCGGTACCCCGAAAGTGGCACAGCTGCGCCTTCGACGACATCGAGGCTGATGGCCGCGGCAAGGCCCACCGCCTCCTCGACCCGGCCTTCCAGCGGCCGCACCGGCTCGGCGTCGGTGGCGGCGCCGTGCCCGGAGCCGCGGAGATACGGCACGAAGACGAGCGTCCGCGTCCCGCGCGAGACGTCGCCGTGCTGCGTTCCCTGCCCCGTCAAGTGCCGGCCGGCTCCTCGTCGTCGGGCTCGAACAGCTGCAGCGGCGTCGCCGGCATGATCGTCGAGATGGCGTGCTTGTAGACGAGCTGCGAATGGCCATCCCGTCGCAGCAGCACGCAGAAATTGTCGAACCAGGTCACCACGCCCTGAAGCTTGACGCCGTTGACGAGGAACACCGTCAGCGGGGTCTTGTGCTTGCGGACATAGTTGAGGAACGTATCCTGGAGGTTCTGAGTACGCTCCGCCATTCCGGTTGCTCTTTTCTGGTTGTTATTCAATGATTTGGCGTGAGTGCCTCACGGCGGCCGACCCAGCGGGATCATGCCCGAGCAATCGGTAGCCGCTGGAAGACTTAGCCGATCCCGGAACCCTGCGCCACTGGCCCGCCCCACGCGGGCGCGACCCTCGTGCGGGCGATCAGAGCGGCGCGGAGGGTGGCCGCGGTAGCGCCGGGGCCGCCATTGCCGACGGGCGCGCCGTCGATCGACAGTACCGGCGTCACGAGGGACGTCGCCGAGGTGATGAAAGCCTCGCGGGCGGCGAGCGCCTCGGCGACCGAGAAACGACGTTCGACGAGGGTCAGCCCCTGCGTCGCCGCGACCTCGAGCAGCACCGCGCGGGTGACGCCGCGGAGGATCATGGCCGTGGTCGGCGCAGTGACGAGTTCGCCCGCCGCGGTCACGATCCAGGCATTGCTCGACGAGCCTTCGTTGACGAGGCCGTCGGCACCGACGAACCACGCCTCGTTCGCGCCGGCCTCCCGCGCCGCCTGCCTGGCGAGGACGTTCGGCAGCAGCGACACGGTCTTGATGTCGACCCGCGCCCAGCGCGTCTCGGGCACGGTGACGACGGTAATCCCGGCCTCGCCCTTGATCTTCACTGCCGGCTTAGACCGCCGCGCCGTGACGACCAATGTCGGCCGCACCGACGGCACCGGGAAGGCGTGGTCACGCGGGGCGACGCCGCGCGTGACCTGCACGTAGGCGAGGCCGTCGCGAACGTGGTTCCGGCGCACGACCTCGCGGATCACGACGCCGAGCGCCGAAACGGTCATCGGCGTGGCGATCCGGAGTTCGCCCAGCGAGCGCCCCAGCCGGGCGAGATGGCGCTCGTCCTCGACGAGCCGCCCTCCCCGCACCTCGATGACATCGTAGACGGCGTCGGCGAACTGGAAGCCGCGATCCTCGATGTGGACGGCCGCTTCCGCGAGCGGGAGGTAGCGGCCGTTGACGTAGGCGATGCGGGACATGGGGGTTGCTCGGCAGATGGCGACGACGGCGCGCCGGCGCCGCTAGAAGAATTCGAGGCTCACGCGGAACATCTGCTCGACGGCGCGGACCCGCTCGGCGGCGGCATAGAGGATGACGCGATCCTTTGCCTGCACCATGAGCCCGCCCTTCGGCATCAGCACCTTGCCGCCGCGATAGATCGCGCCGATGCGGATGCCTTCCGGCAAATCGAGGTCGCGGAGCGGGCGGCCGACGAGCGGCGACGTTTCCAGCGCTTCCGCCTCGAGCACCTCCGCCTCGCCATTGCCGATCGAGTAGACCGCGCGGATACGGCCGCGGCGGACGTGCTGGAGGACGCGCGACACGGTGACCGCGCGCGGGTTCACGACGGCGTCGATGTCGAGCCGCGGCGTCAGCCCGCCGAAGGACGGGTCGTTGACGAGGGTCATCGTCCGCTTCGCGCCGAGGCGTTTCGCCATCACGCAGGCGAGGAGGTTGATCTTGTCGTCATTGGTGACCGCGACGAGCGTATCGGTCTCCTCTATGTCGGCCTCGCGGAGAATCTCGCGGTTGAGGGCGCTGCCGTTGAGAACGATCGTGGAGCGGAGGTCTTCGGCGATCGCGATTGCCCGTTCCCGCACCGGCTCGATCACCTTCACCCGCGTCCGCGCGCCCCGCTTTTCGAGCGCGGAAGCGACGTAGAAGCCGATGTTGCCGCCGCCGGCGATGACGACGCGCTTCGCCTCCTGCTCCTCATGGCCGAACACCGACAGCGTGCGGCGGACGTGCTCGGCGTTGGCAACCACGTAGACGAGGTCGCCGGCAAGCATGAAATCCTCGGAATGCGGGACGCGCAGCACGCCGTTCCGGAAGATGCCCACCACGACGGCTTCGAGGTCGGGGAAAAGCTCGGACAGCTGGTCGAGCGGCGTATCGACGACCGGGCAATCCTGCCGGCATTCGACGCCGATCACGGCGACCTTGTCGTCGGCGAAGCGGACGATGTCGTCGGCGCCCGGCAGTCCGAGCCGGCGGACCACCATTTCGCCCACCTCGACCTCGGGCGAGATGATCACGTCGATCGGCAGGTTCTCGTTCGAGAAGAGGTCGCTCCAGTGCGCCTCCCGATAGGCGGGCGAGCGGATGCGGGCGATCTTGGTCGGCACGCTGAACAGCGAGTGCGCGACCTGGCAGGCGATCATGTTCACTTCGTCGTTGAGCGTGACGGCGACGATCATGTCGGCGCCCTCCGCACCCGCTTCGGCGAGGACGTCGGGATGGGCGCCATTGCCGACGATGGCGCGCACGTCCAGCGTGTCGCGCACCGCGTGGACGAGCTGGACCTGGGTGTCGATCACCGAGACGTCGTGCTGCTCGGCGGCAAGACGCTCCGCGATGCCGTAGCCGACCTGGCCGGCGCCGCAGATGACTACGCGCATGTCAGTGCCTGTCCCGTCGCCTGGTCAATCGATGCTGAGCGACTTCAGCTTCCGGTGGAGCGCCGAGCGCTCCATGCCGACGAACTCTGCGGTCCGCGAAATGTTGCCGCCGAATCGCGCCAGCTGGGCCGAAAGGTACTCCCGTTCGAAGATCTCCCGCGCTTCGCGGAGCGGCAGCGCCATCAGGTGCTCGCCGCCCTTCTTGCCGGGCGTTGCCGGCAGCATGTCCCCCACCTCGGCCGGCAGCATGTCGGCGGTGATGACATCGGCGGCGCCGCCGCGCGCGAGGATCAGGAGCCGCTCGACATTGTTGCGGAGCTGGCGGACGTTGCCGGGCCAGTCATGCGCCTGGAGGACAGCCATCGCGTCGGGCGCCACCTGGCGCGGCGGCAGGCCGGTCTGCCGCGAGATCTGCGCCACGAAATGCTCGATCAGCGCCGGGATGTCCTCCCGGCGATCGGCGAGCGGCGGGATCTCGACGCCGACCACCGCGAGGCGGTGGTAAAGCTCGTCGCGAAGCGCGCCATTGGCGATCTCGGCTTTCAGGTTCCGCGCCGTCGAGGAGATGATCCGGACGTCGACGGTGACCTTGGAGGCCCCGCCGAGGCGCTGGAAGCTCTGCTCGACGAGGACGCGGAGCATCTTGCCCTGCGTCTCCCGCGGCATGTCGGCGATCTCGTCGAAATAGAGGGTGCCGCCATCGGCCTCCTCGAGCGCGCCGACTTTTCGCGTGCCGGTGCCGTTCATCTCGGTTCCGAACAGTTCGTGCTCCATCCGGTCGGCGACGATGGTCGCGGAATGGAGGAGCGCGAACGGCCCGGAGCTCCGTGCCGAATAGGAGTGGATGAGACGCGCCACGAGTTCTTTCCCCGAGCCCGACGGGCCGGAGATGAGGACGCGGCTGTTGGTTTTGGCGATCTTCTCGACCTGCTGGCGGAGCTGGTTCACGGCCGGCGACGAGCCGACGAGGCCGAGCGTGTCGCCGAGCCGTTCCTGCAGTTCCCGGAGCTGGCGGCGGACGCGGTAGGATTCGAGCGCGAGTTTCGCGACGAGGATCAGCCGGTCGGCCTTGAACGGCTTCTCGATGTAGTCGTAGGCGCCGCGCTTGATCGCCGAGACGGCGGTCTCGACGTTGCCGTGACCGGAAATCATCACGATCGGGATGTCGTCGTAGCGGCGGCGGATCTCGTCGAGGAGAGCGAGCCCGTCCATCCGGCTGCCCTGGAGCCAGATGTCGAGGAAGACCAGCGACGGGCGCCGCTTGCCGATCTCGGCGAGCGCCTGATCGGCATCGCCGGCGACGCGCGTGCCGTGCCCCTCATCCTGGAGGATGCCCGCTACGAGCTCGCGGATGTCGGCTTCGTCGTCGACGATCAGAATGTCAGACGTCATGACTCACTCGGCAACGGGGGCTAGGGCGTCGTTGTCGGCGGCCGCAATGGCCGCCCGTGGGGAAAGTCTGGCTACCGCCTCGCCGGGCGAGGCGTCCTTGGACCCATCAAGTTCGGGGAAAGTAAGGCGGATCATGGCGCCGCGGCCGCCACCGGCAACGGCGGGCGCATCGAGGAGATCGATGCGGCCGGCATGGTCTTCGACGATTTTCTTCACGATGGCCAGTCCCAGGCCGGTGCCCTTCTCGCGCGTCGTCATGTAGGGCTCGAGCATCAGCTGACGGTTCTCCCGCGGCAGGCCGACGCCGTTGTCGATCACGTCGAGCACGATCGACCGGTCGACGATCCCGGCGCGCACCTCGATCCGTCCCTTGTCGGTCCGGTCCGGTACGGCGGTGATGGCCTCCGTCGCGTTCTTGATGAGGTTCGTCAGCACCTGGGCGATGAGCCGCTCGTCGAACCGGCCGACCAGCGGATGCTCCGCCATCTGGAGCCTGATCTCGATGTCGGGGTAGCCGGTCTGCATCATGAAGACGGCCTCGCGCAGCGACTTCCGGAGGTCGTGCGGAGCGAGCGCGGGCTTCGGCATGCGGGCGAAGGACGAGAACTCGTCGACCATGCGGCCGATGTCGCCGACCTGCCGGATGATCGTGTCGATGCACTGGTCGAAGATATCGCGGTCGTCGACGACGGTCCGCCCGAATTTTCGCCGCAGGCGCTCGGCCGAGAGCTGGATCGGCGTCAGCGGGTTCTTGATCTCGTGCGCGATGCGGCGGGCGACGTCGGCCCAGACGGCGGTGCGCTGGGCAGTGACGAGGTCGGTGATGTCGTCGAGCGTGACGACGTAGCCGCTCGCAGCCGTCGCGCCTTCGTTGGTGACGCGGACATTGATCGTGCGCGAGCGGCCGCCGCGGGCGAGCCCGATCTGCGTCTGGTGCTCGCGCTCGCGGTCGCGCGCGCCGAACGCTGCGGCAATGGCGGGCGCGAGTTCGGGCACCAGCGTGCCGACGGGCGCGCCGATGGCGGTGGCGACGTCGAGGTCGAGGAGTCGCAGCGCCATGCGGTTGAGGATGGTCACCCTCCCCTCGCCGTCGACGCCGACGACGCCCGCCGTGACGCCCGAAAGCACCGCCTCCATGAAGCGGCGGCGGGTATCGATCTGCTCGTTCGCCTCGAGGAGATCGCTCCGCTGGCCGCGAAGCTGCGCGGTCATCTTGTTGAAGGACGAACTGAGCGCCGCGAGATCGCCATCACGCCGGTCGACCGGAACGCCGACGTCGAGATCGCCGCTCGCGACATGATCGGACGCGGCGATGAGGCGGCCGATCGGCGAGACGAGGCGGTTGGCGACGGCGAGGCCGAGCCAGATCGCGGTCGCCAGAACGATGAGCGCGACGCCGAAATAGATGAGGCCGAACACCGCCTGCATGCCCGAGCGGATCGCCATCAGGCCCGCGAACTCGACGGCGTTGTCGGCCGCGAGGTTCACGTAGTTGAGGGCAAGCGGATCGAAGCGGACGACGATGTAGAGGTAGAGGCCGCCCTCGAAGACGTCGTCGAAGTTGGCGAGCTTCACGATGCCGCCGGCGAAGGCGACGATCGTCCCGTCAGCGTCCTCGATCGGCTTCGGCGGGATGATCGCGGCGCGGAGCTGGTTCGTCGCGGCCTCCGTCAGAGCCGCCGGAGGCGGACGGGGCAGCGATTGCTGGGTGCTGTAGGTGGCCTGGAGGATCGGGTCGCCGGCCTGCGAAACGAGGAATACGCCCGGCACCCCGTAGGCATCGGGCAGCGCGTCGAGGAAGTCCTGGAACGGCTCGCTGCTGAAGACGCTGAGGAGCCCGCGATTGGCGTCGATGTCGGCTTTCATCGCGTCGATGACGGTGACGAGCGAATTCAGCTGGGTCGCGTTGTAGGTCTCGGCGACCATCGTCGAGTTCTCGACGATCGCCTGCGTCCGGGACGAGAACCAGTGATCGACGCCCTGGGCGAAGGTGACGTTCGCGACCACTGCGACCAGGAGCGCCGGCGTGACCGCGACGATCGCGAACAGCGCGACGATGCGGATGTGAAGCCGCGCCGCCGCCTCGCCGCGCCGTCTCGCCATCCACAGGCGCGCGATCTCGATCCCGACCGCGCCGAGGAGGCAGACGAGGAGAATGCCGTTGATGACGAGCGCGAGCGTGACCGTGCCCGGCGTCGGCTCGATCGCAGTGAGGCCGAGGAAGATGAAGAACGTCGCCGACGCGGCAAGCAGAGCGAGAACGGCGGAGGCATAGCCGAACAGGCGCACCCAGCGGTGCCCGGCCACGCCGCGCGCCGAGGGCGGCAATGGGACCGAGTCGCCGGAGACTGGTGCCGTAGTCGTCAAATGTCCTGTCCGAAAGCCTAGCGAACCCGCGGCCTTCGCGTGGTCGCCGACATCTGGGCGGTGGGGATTCCACCAGCAATGTGGCGAGAATGCAACAGGTTTGGCGTGCGGGCCGGCAACCGTACCGGAGAGGCGGCTGGCTGCGGATGGAACGGGCACAGCCGGCCGGCGTCTATGGAGCGGTGAGCTCCCGAGACAGAAGGCTCACTGTCTGATTGAGGCCGATACCGTCCATTCTTCGCAGCAGTTCGGCTGCCGTGAGTTCGGGCTTCTGAAACCGCTCCCTCATGGCCCTGATTGCGATCACCGCTCGTTGCTGGTGGCCGGCGATCACGCCGGCGAGGAACTCATCCGTCGTCGAAACACCGATATGCAACGGCTGGAGGGCGGCCGGCGGGAAGTGCCGAACGTTCTCCGTGACGATCACGTTTGATCCGCTCGCATTCGCGGCTGCCAGGACGTGGCGGTCGCCATCATCCGGAAGAACTATCGAGGAAGAGAGGACTCGCCCCCGCTCGACGACGGCATCCGGAAAGGCCCGGCGGATTGCGTTCAACGCACGCGCCGCCTTCGGCAACGCTTCAGGATCACCCTTCCTGTCGAGGATCGTCGCCACGGCGCGTTCTATCTCGACGAGCGTCTGCGGGGACCATCGGGGACGAAACATTCCCGCGGCAGCAAGACTCAGGACCAGGTTTCTCGGAAGTGCGCCGGCCAGAACGCAGGCGTCGATCGTCGCGGTGTAGGGAATCGCCCGCACCGCCGGTCCGATCGCCTAGACGAGATCCGCGTCGATGGCCGCCAGCTCCGCCAGCGCCGCTGCCCGGTCGGCGTCCCGCTCGGTCCGATAGTCGAGAGCCGCCTCGGCGCTGATCCGCCGGTGCCGACCGACGGTCTCGTACTTCATCTTTCCCTGATCGAGGAGCTTGATGAGGTGCGGTCGAGAAACGTTCAGGAGGTCGGCTGCCTGCTGGGTCGTGAGCATGTGCCGCTTCGGCACGAGCGTGACCGCCCGCCCGCTGCCGACATGCTGCAGCAAATCGAGGAGTGCTTTCGCCACGCCGGGTGCAAGCACTACGTCGGCCTGCCGACCCCTTTCGGCCACCAGCCGGAATCTGGTCGGCTCGTCCGGCATGATCTCGTCGGCCAGGATCATCCTCAGGCGATTTGCGCTCTCGATCTCGACGTCGGAAGGCATCCGATCATCGAAGACATGCGTTCTCGCGGCCATGCTCCCCTTCTCCGGTGCCCAGCCCGGCGAATATAGGATGGCGTTCCGTAAACGCAATATTCGAAACGCACCGGCTCTGTTCTGTCAGTCGAACCGATTCGCCGAGGGCAGCGCTACCGGCTCGAGCGGATGACCTGGATTTCGAGGTCCTGGATCTTCTTCCGCAGGGTGTTGCGGTTCACGCCGAGGAGTTCTGCCGCCTTGATCTGGTTGCCGCGGGTCGCGGCGAGCGCGGCGCTGATCAGCGGGTATTCCACCTCACGCAGGATGCGATGGTAGAGGCCGGGCGGCGGCAGGGCGTCGTGGAAGCCGTTGAAGTAGTCCGAGAGGTGCCGCTCGACGGACCTGCCGAGGGTCTCCTCCTCGCCGGTGCCACCCTCGGGTGCCGGGGGCAGCGGCGGAGTCGTGTCGAGCTCCGCCTCGATGATCGCTTCGGTGATCACCTCCTGCGGGTAGAGCGCGGCGAGGCGGCGGATGAGGTTTTCGAGCTCGCGGATGTTGCCCGGCCAGCGGTAGCGCCGGAGGCGGTCGACGGCGGCGGTCTCGATCTGCTTCGGCGGCAGGCCTTCCTTTTCGCCGAGCGTGAAGAAATGGCGGATCAGGTCGGGGATGTCCTCGGTGCGCTCGCGGAGAGCCGGTAGCCGGATCGGAACGACGTTGAGGCGGTAGAAGAGGTCCTCGCGGAAGAGGCCCTGGTTGATGAGCGCCCGGAGGTCCTTGTTGGTCGCCGCGATGATGCGGACGTCGGTCTTGATCGGCGTCCGGCCGCCGACGGTCGTGTATTCGCCCTGCTGCAGCACGCGGAGAAGCCGCGTCTGCGCCTCCATCGGCATGTCGCCGATCTCGTCGAGGAAGAGCGTGCCGCCGTCGGCCTGCTCGAACCGGCCGGCGCTCCGCGCCTGGGCACCGGTGAAGGCTCCCTTCTCGTGGCCGAACAGTTCCGCCTCGACGAGATCGCGCGGGATCGCCGCCATGTTGATGGCGACGAACGTCCCCGTCCGGCGCTTGCCGTAATCGTGCAGCGCGCGGGCGACGAGCTCCTTGCCGGTGCCGGATTCGCCGGCGATCATCACGGTGAGGTCGGTCTGCATCAGGCGGGCGAGGATGCGGTAGATCTCCTGCATCGCCGGGGAGCGGCCGACGAGCGGGATGTTGTCGTTGACGTCGGGCCCCGCCTCGAGCCGCTTCGACTTCGGGCCGGACAGCGCGCGGCCGACGATGGCGATGAGCTCCTTGAGGTCGAACGGCTTCGGCAGGTAGTCGTAGGCGCCGCGCTCCGAGGCGCGGATCGCGGTCATGAACGTGTTCTGCGCGCTCATGACGATGATCGGCAGGTCCGGCCGGACGCGCTTGATCCGGGGCAGGAGGTCGAACGCGTTCTCGTCGGGCATGACGACGTCCGTGATGACGAGGTCGCCATCGCCCCGGCTCACCCAGCGCCACAGCGTTGCCGCGTTCGACGTCAGCCGGACTTCGTATCCGGCCCGGGACAGCGCCTGGTTCAGGACGGTCCGGATGGCCGAGTCGTCGTCGGCGACGACGATGGTTCCGAGGGCCATGGGCGTCAGGTCTCCTCGATGTTCGGGTCGCCGGAGTAGGCCGGCATCAGGACCCGGAAAGTGGTTCGGCCGGGCTGGGAGTCGCATTCGATGACGCCGCCATGGTCGCCGATGATCTTGGCAACCAAAGCAAGCCCGAGGCCAGTTCCGTTGGGCTTGGTGGTCACGAACGGATCGAAGAGATGCGGCAGGATATCGGGCGGGACGCCTGGACCGTTGTCGCGGACGCCGAATTCGAGCGGCAGCGCCACCTTGTTGGAGCTGCCCTGGACCGAGAAGCGCACGCCCGGCCGGTAGGCGGTCGAGAGCATGATCTCGCCGTGCTTGGCATCGTGGCCGATCGCTTCCGCCGCGTTCTTCACGAGGTTCAGGAACACCTGGATGAGCTGATCGCGGTTGGCATAGACGGGCGGGAGCGACGGATCATATTCCTCGAGGAACGTGACGTTACGGGCAAAGCCCGACTGGGCGAGCCGCTTCACGTGCTCGAGCACGACGTGGATGTTGACCGGCTCGCGCTCGATCGGCCGCTCGTCCGAAAACACCTCCATCCGGTCGACCAGTTTCACGATCCGGTCGGCCTCGTCGCAGATGAGCCGCGTCAAGGCGCGGTCGTCGTCCTCGACGTTGGTCTCGAGGAGCTGCGCCGCGCCGCGGATGCCGGACAGCGGGTTCTTGATCTCGTGCGCCAGCATCGAGGCGAGCCCGGTGACGGTACGCGCCGCGCCGCGGTGGGTGAGCTGGCGGTCGATCTTCTCGGCCATGGTCCGCTCCTGCAGCATCAGGACGACCGAGCCCTCGGCCGGCGAGGCGTAGATGTCGACGATGCGCTCGACACCGGTGCGTGGCGTGCCGATGTCGACGCGATATTCGCTGACGGCCGAATCGCGCGTCCGGACCTGCTCGATGAGCGCAAGCAGCGGGCTGCCGAACGGCACGAAGCTGTCGATGTGGCTGCGGCGCAGGACCGCGGCGGAGGTACGGAAGAAGGTCTCGGCGGCAGAATTCGCCTGGGCGATGCTGCCGTCGGGCGCGATGAGGACGACGGGGTGCGGCAGCGCGTCGAGGAGCGCTGCCGCAGGGAGGCCCTGGGCGTGGGCAACTCCGGGATCGACGGCGTTCATGCCGCCCTCCGGACATCGCGGGGGGTGGCGGCAGCACCGCGGAGGACTGCGATCACCTCGGCCGGATCGTCGGAACGGAACAGCCGGGCGCGGAGCGCGGTGTCCCCGCCCCCGCCGGCGGCGATGATGCGGTCGAGATACCAGCCGAGATGTTTTCGCGCCGCGCGGATTCCGACGCCGGCGCCGTAGTGGGCGAGGAGGCCGGAATAGTGCTCCGCGGCGCGCTCGGCGATTTCCGCCGCGCTCCGCGGGGCCACCGCCTCGCCGCGCGCCGCGCGGACGATGTCGCCGGGCAGCCAGGGCTGGCCGTAGGCGGCGCGGCCGAGCATGACGCCGTCGGCGCCCGACGCCGCGAGAGCGGCTTCGGCATCGGCGAGGTTGCCGATGTCGCCATTGACGATCACCGGCAGCGAGGTGGCGGCCTTCACCGCGGCAACCGCCGACCAGTCGGCGCTTCCGTCGTAGAACTGGCAACGCGTGCGGCCGTGGACGGTGATCATCTGCACGCCGGCCCGCTCGGCCCGAGCCGCGAGATCGGGCGCGTTGAGCGAGCGTTCGTCCCAGCCGAGACGCATCTTCAGCGTCACCGGTTTCGTCGTCGCTTCGACGGTGGCGATGATGAGCGTCTCGGCGTGGTCGAGGTCGCGCATCAGCGCGGAGCCGGAATAGCCCGACGTCACCTTCTTGGCCGGGCAGCCCATGTTGATGTCGATGACATCGGCGCCGGCGGCCTCGGCGGCGCGCGCACCCTCCGCCATCCACCGCGCCTCGCGGCCGGCGAGCTGGATGACGTGCGGGCCGATGCCGGTCGCCTCGCTGCGGAGGGTCGATTCCTCGTCGCCGCGGGCGAGGAGTTCGCTCGCGATCATCTCCGAGACGACGAGTCCTGCCCCTGCTTCGGCCGCGATGGCCCGGAACGGCCGGTCGCTCACGCCGGACATCGGCGCGAGGAAGACGCGGTTCGGCAGCTCCACCGGGCCGAGGCGGAGCGGTGTCGCGAGAATTGCGGCAGTTCTGCCTATTTCGTAGGCGTTGTTGTCTATCATTTAGGCACTTTGGCTTGTGCCTATATCTTAACCAGTCATGCCTGAGGAGCAAGCGAAAAAGCGTTGACGCGCCGGGCGGGCTGATGCTTCGCTGGCGCCGATCCCGCCCCGCGACTGCCTCGAGAGCCATGGCCAACGCCAGACCGACCGTCTTTGCCCTCCTGGTTGCCGCGGGGCGCGGCAGCAGGGCGGGTGGTCCGGTGCCGAAGCAGTACCAGGCGCTCGCCGGCCGGGCCATCCTCGCCCACACCCTCACCGCATTCCTCGACGAACCGGCGATCGACGCCGTCGCGGTCGTGATCCATCCCGACGACGAGGCGCGCTACCGCGCGGCGGTGCCGGATCACGAAAAACTCCGTCCGCCGGTGCTCGGCGGCGGCGAGCGCCAGGAATCGGTGCGGAACGGCCTCGCCGGTCTCGGCGCGGCGCCGACCGATCTCGTGCTGATCCACGACGCGGTGCGCCCGTTTGCCTCGCGCTCGCTCCTCCGCAGCGTCATAGAGGCGCTTGGCGACGAGGATGCCATCCTCCCTGCCCTCCCCGTCACCGACACGCTGAAGCGCGCCGACACCACCGGTCACGTCGAGGCGACCGTGCCGCGCGCCGGCCTCTACGGCGCGCAGACGCCCCAGGGGTTCCGCTTCGGCCCGATCATGGCGGCGCATGCGCGCGCGGCGGGCTCCCCGGCGTCCTTCACCGACGACGCCTCGATCGCCGAATGGGCGGGTGTTCCGGTGCGGATCGTTCCGGGCGAGGCAGCCAACGTGAAACTCACCACCGCGGACGACATCAGAATGGCGGAAGCGCGCCTCTCCACGACCGAAACCCGTACCGGCACCGGCTACGACGTCCACGCCCTCGGTCCGGGCTCCAGCGTGATGCTGGGGGGCGTCGCGATCCCGTTCGACCGGAGCCTCGTCGGTCACTCCGATGCCGACGTCGCGCTCCATGCGCTCACCGATGCGGTGCTCGGCGCGATCGCCGACGGCGACATCGGCTCGCATTTCCCGCCGTCGGACCCGCAGTGGCGCGGTGTGTCGTCCGACCGCTTCCTGGCGCATGCCGTCGCCCGCCTCGCCGCGCGCGGCGGCGCCGTCGTCCACCTCGACCTCACGCTGATCGCCGAGGCGCCGAAGGTGGGGCCACACCGCGAGGCGATGCGGAACCGGATCGCCGCCATCTGCGGCATCGATCCCGGCCGCGTGGCGGTGAAGGCGACCACCAACGAGAAGATGGGCTTCATCGGCCGGGGCGAGGGCATCGCAGCGCTGGCCACCGCCACGGTGCGCCTCCCCGCGGGCGAGCCGTGACGGACCTCTCGCCGCTCGCCGCCGAAGCCGGCGCGCTCGTCGAGCGCTGCCGGAGCAGAGGCTTTGGCATCGCCACGGCGGAATCCTGCACCGGCGGCCTCGTTGCCGGGGCAATCACCGAAATTCCCGGCTCGTCGGCGGTGTTCGACCGCGGCTTCGTCACCTACGCCAATGCCGCGAAGACCGATCTCCTCGGCGTGCCGGCCGAGCTCATCGACCGCGTTGGCGCCGTCAGCGCCGAGGTGGCGCTCGCGATGGCCGAAGGCGCCCTCGCCCGCTCCCAGGCCGAGATCGCCGTGGCCGTCACCGGCATCGCCGGGCCGGGCGGCGGCTCCGCCGGGAAACCGGTGGGCCTCGTCTTCTTCTGCGCCACGCGGCGCGACCGGCCGCCGATCGCAGCCGTCCGGCAATTCGGCGACATCGGGCGCTCCGCGGTGCGGCTCGCGGCATGCCACGAGGCCCTGCGGCTCCTCATGGAGCAGGCCAGCATCGCCTGAGGCGTCAGTCGTCCGGTGGCGCGGCGCCGAAGCCGCTGATGTCGAAGGCCGGTTTGGTGGCGAGATAGGTCGTTATCAGGCCGACGAGCCTTCCCTGAACGTCCTCGATCTCGTCGCTCCGGAAGCCGCCCGCGCGCGCTTCGGCAATCAGCTCCATCGCGATCCGCTCGGCCCGCGCCGCATAGGGCTCGATGTCCCCGCCCTCGCCGGGCCGGAGCCTGTCGGCCATCCAGACGTCGATCCAGCGGAGAAGGCGCTTTGACATGATTCCGTACGCAATCGGCAAACAGCGGCGTCAGGATACACCCTCGGGCGCCTGCGGCGGCAACCGCCAGGCTCGAACCGAAGGCCCCTCGGACTCGCGCATCGTGGCGCCGGCCGACTACTCTCCCGCCGCGGCCGGTGCCGCGCTTCGGAGGCAGCGTTGAACGTCGCGGATTACGTCGTCGCTTTCCTTGCCGCGATGGGGGTGAAGCACGTCTACGGCTATCCCGGCTCGCCGCTGGTGCCGCTCCTCGCGGCGTTCGAGCGGCAGGACAAAGTGCGGTTCGTGCTGATGTGGCACGAGAACGCCGCCGCGATGGCCGCCGGCGCGCATGGGCGGATCACCGGCGATCCTCGGCGTCTGCATCGCGACCTCGGGCCCCGGCGCCCTCAATGCGCTCTGCGGCGTCGTCGATTCCGATCTCGACCGCGTACCGGTGCTCGCCCTCACCGGCTCGGTGCCGACGGCGCAGGAGGGGCACTGGGAGTTCCAGGACGTCAGCCAGGCGCAGCTCTACCGCGCCGTGCTCGCCCACAGCGCCGCCGCGACGCACCCGCACCAGCTCGTGGCGCTCCTGCGAAACTTCGTCGGCATCGCCCGGCAGGAGCAGCGCGCCGTGCACCTGTCGCTGCCGTCCGACCTCCTCGCGACGGAGATCGCGCCGGACGACCGCGTCTTCCGGCTCGACGCCGCCCACCAGCCGCGCCACCTCCGGCTGATGCCGCCGCCGATGGCGGCCGTCGAGATCGTCGCGGAGGAGATCGAGACTTATCGGCTGCCGGTCATCGTCATCGGCCGCCGGGCGCTCGGCTGCGGCGTCGCGATCGAGATGCTCGCCGAGAAGCTCGGCGCGCCGATCATCACCTCGCTCGACGGCAAGGGGATCATCGACGAGTCCCATCCCAACCTTCTCGGCGTCCTCGGTATTTTCGGCTTCCCGGCGATGGAGGCGACGCGAAAAATCCTCCGCGAGGCCGATCTCCTCCTCGCGATGGGAATCGACACGATAAAGCCGTTCCTCACCGACGAGGTCGACGTCCAGCGCCGGGCGTTCATCCAGTGCGAGCCCGAGGCGGCCTTCCTCACCCACGAGTACCACCGCGACCGAACGCTCGTCGGGCCCGCTCGACGCCATCGCCGACGCGCTCTGCGAGAACCTCCGCCAGCGCCCGCCGCGCGACGCCGTCACTGCCCTCGCCGCCGAACGCACGGCCTTCCGCCAGACGCTCGCGGCACCGAAGCTGGCAAAGCCCGGCGACTTCATCCATCCCCGCGATTTCCTCCTCGCCCTCAGCGCCGTCCTCCCCGAGGACGCCGCCCTAGTCTTCGACACTGGCGCCAACACGCTCTGGACGGCGCAATACCTCGAGTTGACAAGGCGCCAGCGTGTCATCGTCCCGAGCCATCTCGGCACGATGGGCTTCGCTCTCCCCGCCGCAATCGCCATGCAGCACGCGCGGCCCGGCAAGCCGGTGATCGCCCTCTGCGGCGACGGCGGTTTCCAGATGACGGTGGGCGAACTCGCCGTCGCCGTTCAGGAGCAGCTGCCGATCGTCGTCATCGTCTTCAACAACGGCGTTTTGCAGAACGTGATGGCGCAGCAGGCCGTGCCCTACGGGACGAAGCTGGTGAGCCCGGATTTCGTGGCGCTGGCGCGGGCTTATGGGGCGGATGGGGCCGAGGCTGGGGAGAACACGGCTGATGTGTTCGCCGAGGCGCTAGCGCCAAGGAGGACGCGGCCGTTCCTGATCGATCTGCGGGTAGACCCGGAGGTGCGGTTCTCAATCAGCAAGTGGGAGAATTACACCGCTCGGCTGTAGTGCTTCATCGTCAGCTCAACAAAACGGAGACTGACCAACGAGCTAAGCAACGCTTGCTTGAGACGGTCCGCACTCCCGCCGCTTAACGCGATCAGCCGGCATCCTTCTAGTGCCATGGTTGTGGTGTGGCCGCTGACGAACCCCACTTCGCCTCATACGCGGCTTCGTAGCCCCGCTTTCACGGGAAACGGATGGCGCCCAAATCCCATGGACAACCGCCAGAAAAGGGGGGCCGGCCTCTTGGCGTCTGCAAGCCACGCTACTATTTAGCCAACTCAACTCAAAAGCGGGGCGTGGCACGATGGCCAACGAAGAGGTGTACCTTAGGGCAATTTTGGCAACGGTTGCTCGTCAAACCTACCCGCCAGACACTTTAGCTCGACTTGTCTCACCGGTTCGGAAGGCGGGTGACAAGCAGCTAGCAGCCTACAATTTGTGTGATGGCACGCGCAGTCAAACCGACATAGCCAAAGAGCTTAAACTAGACTCTGGTGCATTCAGTCGCACAGTCAGCAGATGGATCGAGTTAGGTATCGTAGTTCGGGTCGGACAAAATCGTGACCTTAGACTAGTTCATCTGTATCCTCTCCCAGTCTCTATACGGAAGGAGCGCTCCCATGACAGACCTGACGAGCGAGCTAATCAAGAAGATGGACATACTGATCCGACTGAATAGTCTTTCAATTGTGAAAGACCTGCCGTCTCAGAAAGACAAAATACTCATGCTTCGCAGGGCAGGCCTCGGAAACATCGAGATAGCCGAAATGCTTGATACATCAGCGAATACGGTTAGCGTTACTTTGGCTAAGGCAAAACGCTCGGCAGCACACAAACAGGAGGACGGAACCATTGGAAACTGAGACACTGGCAAAAGAACTTGCTTCTATTAAGCGGTTACTTGTCCTAGCGCTGCTCAGCAGCGGCCTGACGCAGTCGCAGGTCGGAGGGGCACTCGGTATTGATCGGACAGGGGTCGGCCGGATGTTCCCAAAGGGAACGCTCAGCGGAATCCGCGGGAAGGCTGACAGGTCGGAACCTACTGATGGATAGTCAAAACAAGGAGATGCTCGACGAGTTGCGCTTCATTCGCAAGTTACTCATACTGCAATTGCTTGGGCAGGGTGTTAAACAGCGCCAGATCGCGGCAATGCTTGGACTGAGTGAAGCAACTGTCAGCCGCATGATACCTCGCGGGGTGACAAGAGAATCGAAGCCCAAAGCCAGCGACAAAGTTGGGAGCAGCGATGAAAACTGATGCCGTGCTCACGTCTATCGCGGACAACCTGGAGGCGCTCAAGAAACTCCAAATCATGTCGTTGCTGCGTGACGGGTATTCGCAGTCGGAAATTGCACTTGCACTGGGTGTGAGCCAGCCCACTATCAGTAGGATGTTCCCAAAGGGCGCACTTGGAAAGGAGCGCAACGGTTCCAATGGCTAACCCTGCGCCCGTCATTGACGGCCACGCCAGCTTCGAGGAAATCCTTGAAAGGATGGCAGCTAAGATTGGGACCTCCGAACTAAGGCGGAGGATATTGTCAGTGATCTATGGCCGGGTGCGGCGCCCTCAGACGGTCGAGCAGATTTGTACCGCCATTGGCTCTAGCTCTGGCACTGACAAGCAACAAGTCAGAAACCACGTCAACTATCTCGCCAAGAATCACCTTGTTACCAAGGAGAAGGCAGCCGGAAACACTTATGGCTACGGAAAGATGGATTTTGTATCGGCCAATAAGGCTCGGCTTTTTCGTCTTGCCTCAAGTCCATCGGAACGAAACGCACTTCCAACAAGAAGGAGACCTGCGTCAGCGTTGATTGCGGCAACAGCCCCCACGCGGGGCCGCGCGTCCGCTATGGGGCGCCCACGGCCGCGAGCGTCTCTTGATATTCTCTACCTGACGGCGTCACCAGCATCCCAGGAGGCGCTGCGAGCAGACGCTGAGGTTCGTGCAGTGCAAAATGAGGTCCGCGGGGCGAAGTTTAGAGACCGCGTTCGTATCGCTGTTTCGCCGGCGGCGGACGCAGGTAGCCTTATGCAGGGCCTGAATGATCATCGGCCTCAGGTCGTGCATTTCTCGGGGCATGCTGGTGGGCAAGCACTCTGGATGGACGACGGTCGTGTTGATCGTTCGGTAGGATCTGCGTTGAAGTTCGATGTGCTTGCCGAGATTCTGAACGCTACGGACGAACCGCCGGTTCTTCTAGTTCTGAATGCTTGCGATACGCTGAACGGGGCGACAGCATTGCTCTCGGCGGTGCGGTGCGTGGTTGCCATGTCTGACTCAGTGACAGATTTGGGCGCCACGGTGTTCGCGACCAAGTTCTACGGTGGGATTGGCGCCGGCCAGTCGGTCCTATCGGCCTTCAATCAGGGGCGAGCGGCCATGAAGGCGGCCACGCTAGCCGACGCCGATTTGCCAACGCTTTTGTATGGAGACGACCTCGATCCTTCGATGATTGTGCTGGTCAAGCAGCGGCGCTCTTGGAAGGTTGGTTCGTCTTACGAGTAGGTGGGCCCAGTTGTCGTTGTCATCGGCGGTTGAAGTTCGGGCCGCCTCCCCCCACAAGCAAACCCTCGTGGCGGGCCTCATGCAGTTCTACCTCCACGACTTCTCCACCATCGGGAACAGCGCCTCCCCGCTGTACGTGGTCGATCCCGAGACCGGCGCCTTTCCGCCCTATCCCGGGCTCGAGCGCTACTGGGCCGATCCCGGCCACCTCCCCTTCGTGATCCGGACGGCGGGTGAGGTCGCGGGGTTTGCGCTCGTCGACAGGACCTCGCGTGACGGGCGGGAGATCGACTGGGCGATGAGCGAGTTCTTCGTGCTGCGGAAATTCCGGCGGTCGGGCGTCGGCGGCGAGGCGGTGCGGCAGATTCTCGGGATGCAGCCGGGGCGGTGGGAGGTTGCGGTGATGGAGAACAACGTCGCCGCGTGGGAGTTCTGGCCGGGCGCGATCGCCGGTGCGCCGAACGTCACGGGTTTCGAGGCACGGGCGGGTGACGGCACGACCTGGAGCGGGCCGATCTGGAGCTTTCGGGCGGTCTGAGCGCCTGCCCTTTCCCCGCGCTGGACCGCGGTCCCGGCCGCGTGCAGAAGTACCGCGACCGATGAAGGGGGACGGAGGACGGCAGTGAAGGCGCTTCGCATTCTCGCAGCCGGCATCGCACTGGCGCTGGCCGCGCCGCACTTCGCCGCCGCCCAGGCGCCGGCGGCGGCGACGCCGGAGATCCAGAACTTCATCTACAAGGGCAAATGGGGTTTCCGGCTGCCGGACGGCTGGCTGGTCAACGCGGAACTCTCCTTCCCCTACATCGCCAGCAGCCCGACCGCGGCGGCGACGATGGAACAGGGGCTCCGCATCCAGCCGGGCGACATCGCCATCGGCATCTTCCCGCAGGACCTCATGCCGGCCCTCGGCATCACCTACACGGCCTCGGCCGGGGAGCTCGCGGCGGCCCTCGCCGCCTGGCTCGGCGGGGAGATCGATCTCGTGCCGCTCGAGGGCGCGGCCGGGCCGGCGGTCTGGACCTCGCTTGTCGGCTCCGCCGCGGTGGCCGAGAATGCCCATCTCGTCGTCTACGAAAGCGGCGGCGCGGCGTTCGCGATGCTGGTGGTGACGCTCGACTTCGAGGGCACGGCGGCGGAGATCGTCCGCGGGATCATCGCGAGCACCGTCGTCCTCGGCGCGATCCCGTAGGCTGCGGGGTCGATGAAAGCAGCCACCTACGAGCGCTACGGCCCGCCCGAGGCAATCGCCGTCAGCGACGTGCCGGCGCCCGTTCCGAATGCGGGCGAGGTGCTGGTCCGCGTCCGCGCCGCCGCGGTGAACTCGTGGGACTGGGACCTCCTCACCGGCAACATGCTGGGAAGGACGAGTGGCCTTTTCCGGCCGAAATACCGCATCCTCGGGGCCGATGTCGCCGGCACCGTCGAGGCGGTCGGCCCCGGCGTCGCGCGCTTCCGGCCGGGCGACGCGGTGATGGGCGACCTCAGCGAGAGCGGCTGGGGCGGCTTTGCCGAATTCGTCGCCGCGGCGGAGAAATTCCTCGTACCGAAGCCCGATGCGCTTTCCTTCGCGGAGGCGGCGGCCCTGCCGCAGGCCGGCATGCTGGCGCTCCAGGCGATGCGGAAAGCGCCGGCGCTCGGGCCGGAGCGGCGGGTGCTCATCAACGGCGCGGGCGGCGGCGTCGGCTCGTTCGCCATCCAGCTCGCGAAGCGGACCGGCGCCGAGGTGACCGCCGTCGACCACGGCAGCAAGACCGATTTCATGCGAAGCCTCGGTGCCGACCGGACGCTCGACTACACGAAGGCCAACTACGCACTCGCCGGCCGGCTGCAGGATCTCGTCGTCGAGATGGTCGCGAAGCGCCCCGCGGCGCAGCACGCCCGCGTGCTCCGGCCGGAAGGCCGCTTCGTCGTGATCGGCGGCAGCGTCCCGGCGCTGATCGGCACGACGACGATCGGCGGCATCATTTCGGCGCTCGGCCGGAAGAAGATCGGCCTTCTGGTCTACCACCCCAACGCCGCCGACCTCGCGGAGATCGCCGGCCTCGCGGCATCGGGCGCGCTCCGCGTCGCCATAGACACCGTCTATCCGCTCGAACGGACGGGCGCGGCGCTCCGCCATGTCGGCGAGGGCAAGGCGATGGGGAAGGTCGTGGTCGAGGTGGCGGGTTAGCTGCCCCTGGCCGCGAAGCGGGCATCATCCTCCCGCTGTTCGTTGCGCACCACGGCTACCAGTTGCGCCTCTGATAGTCGGCCCAGTCGCAGTCGCCATCGGAGTCGATATCGCAATGATCGCCGGTCTGGCCTTCGAGGTACAGAATCTCGTCTTCCGGTCCGCCGATCCTGCGACTGACATCGAGCTGGAAGCCGATCGCGAACCGCTCGACGGACACGCCCGTCCAGGCATCTGGCGCTACCGGCACCCCGGGATGGTCGGCGACATGACGATGGTACAGTTCCGAGTGGACGGCATCGTGAGCGATGGTGGATGCGTACCAGGTGATGCTGTAGAACGCCGTTTCGTCGGCGACCTCGTACCGCGGCGGGACGGCGTAGGCGACCATGCCGGTGATATCGGCCTGCTGAATGACGCCGATATAGGTCTGGATCTTATGGAAGGCGTCCGGTGCCAGGCCACGAAGGAGCCCGAGCGCGGCGATCGTCTGCGTCACAAATGCGGATGATCCCCTGATGGCGATCCCGAAGTACTCCGGCTGCCCTTTCACAGCCGGCTTCGTAGTCCCGGGCAGGGGCGCGACGATGTCCTCGGGCGCGGCAGCCAGATACCGGCTGGCAGCCCAGCCCGGACTGCGTCCGGCAGTGGCGATCGGGCACCAGTTGCCGCTGCACGTCGCCGTGACGTAAACACCGCATTCGGCCGGCAGAAGCCCGTACCGGACGGCGAAGTCAGTGCTCGGACCGGAGCGGACATTGAGCTGGCCGGGCGGTGTCACGTCGGTAACGCAATGCTCGATGCCGGGCGTCAGCTGCGCCGGCGCGGGGCTCGAAATGGCAATGCCGAGTGCGGCCAGAACGACGGCTGCCAAGCTTTTCACACGTTCCCCTCCGCGGTGTGACGTTCAATTCCTAGGGGATGTTGCGCTGGTTTGCCATCTTGGCGGGAAGGGTCGTGGCCCGATGCAGCGTTCCCGCGCCCGCCCCGAAACCGTCCTCTTCGCGGTTGCGCTCCAGGCAGCCAGCATCGGGTGGACGGCATGAGCCAGCCGGCAGCGCGCATCGCCCGCGGCGTGGTCCGTCGCATCCGGGCTGCGCTCGGCATGCCCGACCTGCCGGGCTTCGAGGGCCGTATCCGGCGCGCCTATGGCCGCCTGCCCAAGCCGGATGCGGACGCTGCGGACGTGACGCTCATCGTCGGCCGGAAGCGGCACGGGCTCGAATCCTCCGCCTATATCCGGCTCCTCGGCCCTCTCACCCTCGGCGACAATGCCCGCCGCTTCCGGCTCCGCTTCGCCGACGCCAGCGGCGCTGCGACCGTGCCGGTCGGCGACCTGGTGATCGTGCAGCGCGAGGTGATGCCGGACGCCGCCGCCGCGGCGGCGCTGCTGGCGCGGGTGCGGAGCGCCGGGGCGCGGCTCGTCGTCGACCTCGACGACGATTTCCGGCTCCGCGACCAGAACCGCGCCGCGGCCATCGATCTCCTGCTCGGCCATGCCGACCAGGCCTGGTTCTCGACCGCCGTGCTCGCCGCGGCGCATCGGGATGCCACGGGCGATCGCGCGGAGGTGGTGCCGAACGCGCTCGATCCGCGGCTGTGGGGACCGCCGCGCGCCGCGCACCCGCGGACCGGCGGCGCTTTTCGCATCCTCTACATGGGCACGCGGACCCATGACGCGGACCTCGCGACGATCCTGCCGGCGCTCGACGCCTTCGCGGCCGAGCGCCCGGCCATGGAGCTCGTCCTCATCGGGGCGGTCACGGCTGAGCCAGGTCGGGCCTGGTGCCGCGTGCTGCCGATCCCGCCGGCGGCCGTGGAGTACCCATCCTTCGTGCGCTGGCTGCAGCGGTCGGGGCCGTTCGACCTCGGCATCGCGCCGCTCGCCGATACGCCGTTCAACGCGGCGAAGTCGGACGTGAAACTCCTCGACTATTGCGCCCTCGGCCTGCCGTCGCTCCTCGTCGACATGGCGCCGTACCGCGATCCATCGCGGCCCGAGGGACTTGCGCTGCTGGTGCAAAGCGATCCCGCGGCGTGGCTGGCTGCCCTCCGCGCCCATCATCCGGCCGAGGCTGCCGCGGGCCGGGCCGGGCGGCTCGACTACGTCTGGAACCAGCGGCCGCTCGCTGCCATCGCGGAACGGCAGCGGGCGCTGATCGCCGCCCTCCTCCGCCGTTAGTGGTTTGACGCGTTCGGAAGTTTCCGTGTCGGCGTCGCCCGACCTCGGCACTCGTGCCTTGAGTCCCTCGACCCGTCGGGGAGAGGGCTTCCGAGCTTGGCGAACCGAAGGTTCGCTTGGCGAAGAAGGGTGACGGGCAACGCCCGCAGAAACTCACCACCCAGGCCCTCTCACCCTTCTCGCGAAGGTTCGGCTTCGCCTCACCAAGCTGCGAAGGCCTCTCCCCAACGGGTAGAGGCGAATGAGCGGTCGATCCGGGAACGATCCGTGCGCCAAACCACCGGGCCCCGGCGTTCGGCGTGCCGGCGCGGGCGTGTTATCGTGGTTCGTCGCTCGCCGCGCGGGAGGATGGCAATGCAGCTGAAACGCCTTGCCGCGCTCGCGGCGTTGCTGCCGCTGGCGACGGGCGCGGCGGCGCAGGGATCGGACGCTCTCCTCCGGCTCACCGATGCGATCACGGTGTGCGATCTCGTCGACGACTTCGAGGTGGAGGAGAACGCCGGCCCGGACCTCGAGGATTGCGTCGATGCGAGCCGGGCGCTGTTCGAGGCGGCGGGCGTTCTCACCATCGCGGAGCAGGAGCGCCTCGGGCTCGGCTTCGTGGATGTGATCCGCGCCGCCCCGCCGGCCGCGACCTTCGACGAACTCGCCCCGGCCGTCGATCTCCTCGCCGACATTTTTCGGACGATGAGCTACCGCCAGTGCTGGCCCGGCCGCTCGCCGCCGACGCTCGCCGAGTGCACCGCCGCGATCCGCATCATGACGATCGCCGCGCAGGCGCTGCCTCCCGAAGCGGCCGGGACCGTCGCGATCGACATCTGCCTGGGCTCACAGGGTCGCCCGGAGTTCCAGCCTGCGGTGTTCGCGGTGGTGGACGAACTCGTCGGCCGCGCGGCGGCGGGCGGCGATCCGGTGATGCGCGGCCCGATCGACGCGGTGGCGGAACTGCGGGCGCGGTGCGGGATCGTCAGGTCGACGCGGACGGGGTGAATGAAGCCCTCGCCCCTTCGGGGGGAGGGCTTTCCGTCGCGGCAAGGCGTCAACTACTTCCGCCCCCGCCGCCCCGCCTGGCTCCCTGCCCGGCCGCCGATCGACCGGCCGCGCGGCGGCGCGCCGGCGCCGAGCGGTTTCTCCGTCCGGCCCACGGTCATCTCGTCGAGATTGTTGCGTCGGACTTTTGCGCTCGGCGACGGCAGAACCTCGCCGTCGAGCGGGACGAACGCGCCTTCGGCACCGCCCTTCCGCATCGCCTTGCCCGATGGCGCGCGAGCGCCGGCTTCGCCACCGCGGCTCCGCCGCGGTTCGGCCGGGCCGTCGCCGGCGAGGCCTTCGATCGCGTCGGGCGCGGACTCGAGCTCCAACTGCTCCAGCCGTTTGATCTCGTCGCGGAGCCGTGCCGCTTCCTCGAATTCGAGGTTCGCCGCGGCGTCGCGCATCCGCGTCTCCATCTCGCGGATCGCGCCGCGGAGGTTGTGGCCGACGAGGGCTCCCTCCTCCGCCACGCCGGTCGGCACGATCACGTGGTCGCGCTCATAGACCGAGGAGAGGATGTCGCCGATCTGCTTCTTCACGCTTTCCGGCGTGATGCCGTGCTCGACATTGTAGGCGACCTGCTTCTCGCGGCGCCGGTCGGTCTCCGCGATGGCGCGCTCCATCGAGCCGGTGACGCCGTCGGCATAGAGGATCACCTTGCCGTCGACGTTGCGGGCGGCGCGGCCGATCGTCTGGATCAGCGAGGTCTCGGAGCGGAGGAACCCTTCCTTGTCGGCGTCGAGGATCGCGACGAGGCCGCATTCCGGGATGTCGAGGCCTTCGCGCAGGAGGTTGATGCCGACCAGCACGTCGAACGCACCGAGCCGGAGGTCGCGGATGATCTCGATGCGCTCCAGCGTCTCGACGTCGGAGTGCATGTAGCGGACGCGGACGCCGCTTTCGTGGAGGTATTCCGTGAGGTCCTCGGCCATGCGCTTGGTCAGCACCGTCACGAGGGTCCGATAGCCGCGTTTCGCGACCTGACGGATCTCGTCGAGGACGTCGTCGACCTGCGCCTTGGCCGGCCTGATCTCGACCGGCGGGTCGATCAGCCCGGTCGGGCGGATGACCTGCTCGACGAACACGCCGTCGGCGCGCTCCATCTCCCATTTCCCGGGCGTCGCCGACACGTACATCGTCTGCGGCCGCATGATGTCCCACTCCTCGAAGCGGAGCGGCCGGTTGTCCATGCAGGACGGCAGACGGAAGCCGTATTCGGCGAGCGTGGCCTTCCGCCGGAAGTCGCCGCGGTACATCGCGCCGATCTGCGGGATGGTCACGTGGCTCTCGTCGGCGAAGACGAGCGCGTTGTCCGGCAGGTATTCGAACAGCGTCGGCGGCGGCTCGCCCGGTTTCCGGCCGGTGAGGTAGCGCGAATAGTTCTCGATGCCGGCGCAGGAGCCGGTCGCCTCGATCATCTCGAGGTCGAACCGGGTGCGCTGCTCGAGGCGCTGCGCCTCCAGGAGCCGGCCGGCCTTCGTCAGCTCCTCCAGCCGCCAGACCAGCTCCTCGCGGATGCCCTTCGTCGCCTGCTGCAGCGTCGGGCGCGGCGTCACGTAGTGCGAGTTGGCGTAGACGCGGACCGATTTCATGTCGTCCTGCTTGTGCCCGGTCAGCGGATCGAACTCGACGATCGACTCGATCTCGTCGCCGAACAGCGAGATGCGCCAGGCGCGATCCTCGAGGTGGGCGGGGAACAGCTCGATCGTGTCGCCGCGGACGCGGAACGAGCCGCGGACGAAGGCGACGTCGGTGCGCTTGTACTGGAGCGCCACGAGGTCGGCGAGAAGCTGGCGCTGGTTGATCCGCTCGCCCACTTCGAGGCCGAACGTCATCGCCGTGTAGGTCTCGACCGAGCCGATGCCGTAGATGCAGGACACCGAGGCGACGATGATCGCATCGTCGCGTTCGAGGATCGACCGCGTCGCCGAATGGCGCATCCGGTCGATCTGCTCGTTGATGGTCGATTCCTTCTCGATGTAGGTGTCCGTCCGCGGGACGTAGGCCTCCGGCTGGTAGTAGTCGTAGTACGAGACGAAATACTCGACCGCGTTGTCCGGAAAGAAGTTCTTGAACTCGCCATAGAGCTGCGCCGCGAGCGTCTTGTTCGGCGCGAGGATCAGCGCCGGCCGCTGCGTCGCCTCGATGACCTTCGCCATCGTGTAGGTTTTTCCGCTGCCGGTGACGCCGAGGAGCACCTGGTCGCGCTCCAGCGCGTTGACGCCGGCGACGAGCTCGCGGATCGCGGTCGGCTGGTCGCCGCGCGGCTCGAACTCCGACGCGATGCGGAGCGGGATGCCGCCCATCGACTTCGCCGGTCGCGCCGGCCGGTGCGGCACCCAGGTGCCGTCGTGGATCTCCGGCCGGCCTTTTTCGATCAGCGAGGTGAGCGCGGCGACGGTCGCGGTCACGCCGTCCTTGAGCGGGCCGGTGACATTCTGCATGCCGCGGTTCTTGCCGAGGAGTTGCTCCGCCTCCTCCAGCGTCACATCGAGACCGGGGACCGGCATGAGGCCGGCGGCGGCGCGCTCCTTCGCGCTCGCCGGACCACCCATCGAGGTGCCGCGCGACGTGCGGAGCGCCTTCGGCTCCTTGCCGGCGCGGACGGTCTTTGCCGGACCGCCGAGGGCCTTCCGGACCGGCGCCTCGGTCCCCTTCGCGGCTTCGGCCGCCTTGTCCGCCTCCCGCGCGATCTCCGCCGCCCAATCCGCGATCGGGCCGGACAGCGGCGTGCCTTCGAGGCTCGGCTGCGGTGATTCTTCGAAGCCGGCCGGTTTGGGCGAACGGGTTCTGGGCATGTCGTCGTCGGGGTTTTCACAGGGGCAACGGCGACGGGCGGCGCCAGCCGTCATCGCTCTGTCGCGGTCAGCCAATATGGGCGAACGGAACGGGAATGGCGAGGGCGGAACGAACGCCGTCCTCATGCATCGGACGCGGGCACACGAATACTACCCTGCCGGACCGCCGGGGGCGGCCGGTCATTCCCGTGCCAGCCGTTTGCGCCGCGATCAGTTCAGGATGAGGAACAGGATCGCGATGACTACGGCGGACCCTCCCGCCACCCACATCAGCAGCCTGAGGAACGTCCGGTACATGTGCCGGTGGCGATCCATGTCTGCCGCAAGATCCGACGCCGTTGCCGGCGCCACCTGCATTTCCTCTGCACTCATGGCACTCTCTCCCATGCGTTGAAGAAACGCTGGGAGCCTACCACGAGTTCATCAGCGGTGCACCCGGGGACTTCGTCGGCGATCGCCCCCAACGCTCAGTAGATGATGAAGAAGATGATCGCGAGAACCGCCGCCGAGCCGAGCGAGACCCACTTCATCAGCCGGAGGAACCGGAGATAGGTCTGGCGGTGGTGGCTCAGGTCCGCCGCAAGGTCGGCGGGACTGGCCTCGAGGACTTCGATGGGCATGAGGGCCATGGGCGGGCTTCCACGAACTGCATCAGCCCCCCCCCCGCCGCCTCAACGCCCTGCGGCGGTCATGGTTGCGCCGGACATGAACGGAAACGGCGGCCCGAAGGCCGCCGTTCGCATGCGCTGGCGTTGCAGCGCGACTACTGGACGTAGAACCAGAGCCCGAAATTGCCGCCGAGCGGCGCGCCGGGGAATATCTGCTGCGGGGTGTAGACCTGCGGATAGCCCGGGGTCGGGTACACCTGCTGCGGATAGACAGGCTGCGGCTGGACGTAGGGCGGGTTCTGCGTGAGGTAGCGGGCAGAGGCCCAGCCTTCGTAGCCGTTGAAGTTCACGTAGCACCACGGCTGGCTGACGTCGCCGCAGTAGAACACATAGACCATGGAGCCGGTCGGCATGCTGAGGATGACGGGGTACTGCGTGCCGGGACCGGTGCGGAGGTTCAGCGTGAGCGTGGTGTAGGCGGGCAGCGTCTGCTGCGTCGGCTGCGGCACGACCACCTGCCCCTGGATCTGGGGCTGGCCGAAGAGGATCTGGGCCTGGGCGGCAGCGCCGAAGGCCACGACGGCGCCGAGGGCGAGTGCCCCGGCTGCCAGAGACTTGCGAATTGAGAACATGGACCGAAACCTTCTGAGGGCGCCCCCGCCGCGAAAGGACTTCCTTGCGTCCCGTCGATCGGACGCCGAACCTCTCGATCGTGGAATAGGATACGCTAACTGAACGCCAACTGAACACGGCCGCCGCAGCCTCGCCATGATCCTTCAGGAAAGCACCTTCCTGCCCTGCCCGCCGGCGACCGCGATCGCGTTCCTCGAAGGCATGGAGCGCCACTACCGCGACTGGCATCCGGATCATGTCGGCTTCCGCTGGCTGCCGTCGGCGCTCGGCCCGCATGGCCGGTTCCATTTCGAGGAGCGCGTCGGCCGGTGGCGGCTCCGCCTGCAGATGCGGCTCGACTACCGGTCGGAGGACCGGGCGGTCTACGTGCCCGAGAACCGGGTGGTGCGCTGGGCCTTTCCGGGCATGAGCTTCGAGGTCTTGCGCGAGGGCGGCGGCTGCCGCTGGACCCACCGGATCGCGCTCCGGCTCGCCTTCCTCGCGCCGCTCGTCGAGCGGACGCTGCTCGCGCCGCTGCGCGTCCACATGGGCGAGGAAACGGCCAACCTCCGGCGTCTCCTCGGCGCCGGCGTCCTGCCGAACCGGTCCGGGCCCGCCTGACCGGCGTCTGCCGATCGGCCAACACGCTGGAATCGCTTTTCGATTCGCAGTCGGCCGCCTCGGCCGGGTGCGACATTCTTGCAATCACATTTCCGCTACCGCATAAAAATCCGGCCAGAGGGGAAATCGGCTGGCCAGGCAGGCGGTCCGTGAGGGCGGACCGTCAATTCGACAGGGCGGAAACGCCAGAGAACGCCGCCGCACGCGGCGCACACGAATGCATGTCTGGCAGGGCCGGTGGCCCTGGCTGGGGGAAACATGTGAGGGCAGGAATGCGCCAGAACGGCACCGTGAAGTTCTTCAATGCGTCGAAGGGGTATGGCTTCATCACCCCCGATGGCGGCGGCAAGGACGTCTTCGTCCATGTGACGGCCGTCGAGCAGTCCGGCATCTCGTCGCTCAACGACGGCATGCGGATTTCGTTCGAGACCGAGCCCGACAAGCGCGGCAAGGGACCGAAGGCGGTGGAACTGCAGGTCGCCTGACCGGCAACGCCCGCCTGGGCGAGATCATGGAGGCCGCGTCAGGGAGGAGCGCGGCTGCCCCGGGATCGGACGCCAGGAACGACGAAGGGCGGCTCAATGGCCGCCCTTCGCGCAATGTCTCCACGATGTCCGCCGCCTGGACTATCCGGCGGCAGCGAGCGCCGGCTGAATGCCGTTCACGAGGTTGGAGTAATCCTCCATGAGAATGCGGCTCTTCTCGCCGGGCGTGAACCGGTAGGGGCCGATCTCGGACACCGGCGTCACTTCGGCCGCCGTGCCGGTCAGCCAGCACTCGGAGAAGGTCCGCAATTCCTCCGGCATGATCGCGCGTTCGATCACCTTCCAGCCGCGCTTCTGCGCGAGGCCGATGACGGTGCGACGCGTGATGCCGTCGAGGAAGCAGTCCGGCACCGGGGTGTGGATTTCGCCGTCCTTCACGAAGAACACGTTGGCGCCCGTCGCCTCGGCGACGCGGCCGCGGTAGTCGAGCATCAGCGCGTCGGCGTAGCCCTTGTTCTCGGCCGCGTGCTTCGAGATCGTGCAAATCATGTAGAGGCCGGTGGCCTTGGCCTTCGACGGCGCCGTCATCGGATCGGGCCGGCGGTAGTGGGCGATGTCGAGGCGGATGCCTTTGAGGCGCTCTTCCTGGTTGAAGTAGGACGGCCACGCCCAGGCGGCGATCACGACGTTGACCGGATTCTTCTGCGAGGCGACGCCCATCATCTCGCCCGAACCGCGGAACGCGATCGGCCGGAGATAGCCGTCGACGAGGTTGTTCCGCTTCAGCGTCTCGTTCGCGGCGGCGTTGATCGCCTCCACCGAGTACGGGATCGTGAAGCCGAGGATGCGGGCCGACTCGAACAGGCGGCGCGTGTGCTCGTCGAGCTTGAAGATGTTGCCGCTGTAGGCGCGCTGGCCCTCGAACACGCCGCTCGCATAGTGCAGCGCGTGGGTCAGTACGTGCACCTTCGCGTCGCGCCAGGGAACGAACTCCCCGTTCATCCAGATGAACCCGTCGCGATCGTCAAAGGAAAGCGCCATGGCGCGGCCTCCTCAAAGTGCAGCGTTCGCCGGCGGTCCGGGCCGGCGTCCGGGCGAGTCTCCAGCCTCGGGCGGCGGTCTGGCTTTTGCCTTGGTGCCGAACTGCCGGTACTCTTTCGCACGGCAAAATCGTGCCGAACGACGGCATTGTCCCCGTCCGAGCCTGTGCAACGGGTACCAATCGTGCGAAAATATGTCAACATGACTGACGTAATTTCGAACGACCCAACCGACACGGCGACCCTGCCGCCCGGCGATGTGCCGGAGCTCGTGCTGATCGAGCTCCTGTTCTTCGCCTACCGGGATTTCGTGTCGGACCCCGACGCCCTTCTCGCGCAGTACGATTTCGGCCGCGCCCATCACCGCGTGCTCCACTTCGTGAGCCGGCATCCGGGTCTCCGCGTGGCGGACCTTCTCGATATTCTCCGGATCACGAAGCAGAGCCTCGGCCGGGTGCTGAAGCAGCTGATCGATGCCGGCTTCGTCGACCAGCGTCCCGGTCCGAAGGATCGCCGGCAGCGGCTCCTCTACGTCACCGAGACCGGCGCCGCGCTCGCCCACCGGCTCATCGAGATGCAGTCGCGCCGGATCAGGGCGGCACTCGCGGCCGTGCCGCCGGAGCGTCGCGCCGGGGCGGAGGAGTTCTTGCGTGGCATCATCGACGGCGGCGAGCGCGCGAAGGTCGCCCGCCTGATCGAGAGCTGACAGTGGCCGACGCCGTCCCTCCCCGCCCCCAGGACGAAGCATCGCACGTGCTGGTCATCGACGACGACCGGCGCCTCCGCTCGCTCCTGTCGCGCTATCTCGGCGAAAGCGGCTTCCGGGTCACCACGGCGGCGAACGCGGCCGAGGCGCGCCAGCGGCTCGGCGGCCTCGCCTTCGACCTCCTGGTGGTCGACGTGATGATGCCCGGCGAGGACGGCATCGCGCTCACCCGCAGCCTCCGCGAGCGGATGAACGTGCCGATCCTCATCCTCACGGCCCGCGGCGAAGCCGAGGCGCGCATCCTCGGCCTCGAATCGGGCGCCGACGACTATCTGGCGAAACCGTTCGAGCCGCGTGAACTGCTGCTGCGGATCAACAGCATCCTCCGGCGCTCGGGCACCGGCACGCAGCCGCTGATCGAGCACGTCCGGTTCGGGCCGTTCACCTTCCACCTCCAGCGTCTCGAACTCACGCGCAACAACGTCCCTGTCCGCCTGACGGACCGGGAGCGGCAGATCCTGAAGGCCTTCGCCGAAGCTCCGGGCCGCACCGTCGACCGCGTCGCTCTCCTCGGCGACGACACCGAATCGGGCGACCGCACGGTCGATGTCCAGATCAACCGGCTCCGCCGCAAGATCGAAGACGACCCCTCCAACCCGCTCTACCTGCAAACCGTCCGCGGCTACGGCTACCGCCTGGTGACGGAGGCGTAGGTGACCGGTTTCCGGCGAGCCGAGGCATGGGAAGAACCGTCTGGCCGCATTCGGTTTTCGGGAGGCTCTGACTCTGAGAGGTGGTCCCCTCTCCCCGTGTGGGGAGAGGGACAGGGTGAGGGGGCCACGTCGGCGGATACGACCGGCGGTGCCCCCTCACCCTCCGCCCCTAAGCTCGGCTGCGCCTCGCTAAGGGCCGGAGCCCTCTCCCCGACGGGGCGAGGGTTTCCGGGGACTTTCGCCGA
>JADLGL010000083.1 GCA_020849325.1 Bauldia sp.
AGATGCCCGAGCGGCGAAGGTCCGACATGATGACGGCGCTGATCTGCGCGCCGAGCTGCGCGTCCGCGCCCGCGCCGACGAGGTCGGTGATGGCGATCGGGAGCGGCGCGACGTTGCCGCGCGTGATCTCGATCCTGAGCTGCGCCGCAGCCGGTGCGGAAAAGACACCGGCCAGCACCAAGACGAAGGCGAACCGCCAGGCAGGATAGGTCGATCTGGAAACGCGGAATCGCTTCATCGGGAGGCTATCCTAAGGAAATGCACGCGCATCGGGTCAACTAGAGGCGCGGCTCGAAAACAACGTCGAGATACTCGGCAAACAGGGCATATGTTTGCGGCGAAAACTGATACGGCGCGCAACGATAGACCGCGCGCTGAGCGGCATCGATCGCGGCCCGCGCGTACTGGCTCTGCGGTTGTTCGAGAACGACTGGGATCGCACCGGTCACCACGTTCCCGTCGGGCGTCAGTCGTATCCGTAGAACGACGCGCACATCGGCCGGGTTCACAAAGCCGGTGGGGTAACTCCAGCAACTGACGATCCGCTCGGTGAGAGCGTCGACCTCGCTTTGCGTGTTCGCAGCAAGTTGGGTGCCGTTCGCAACGCCCAGTGGCTGCTGCACCGGGGTGGGCTGCTGAGCGGCGGCATTGGCGTTTGCGACCGCGGCGTTGACGATCTCGTCGATCGTCGGCGCGGTGGTCGGCGCGGCGACGACGGGGAGCGCCGGTTCCGGCGTCGGGATGGTCGCGGCCGGCTGGGGCGCGGGCGTCGGGGTCGGTGTCGGCGCGGGCGGCGTCGGACGCTGCGCCGGCGTCGCCGCGGCGGTCTGGGTCGGCTGCGGCGTGGGCGCGGGAGTGGGGGTCGGCTCGGGCGTCGGCGGCGTCGGCTCGGGCCGCGCCGGCCGGGCACGCGGGACGGCGCCGGTCGTCGGCTGCATCAGCGGCTGCGGCGCAGGCTCGGGCGTCGGGGCCGGCGCGGGGGCGGGTTCCGCAACGGCCGCCGGCGCGGGGGCGGGAGCAGGCTCAGGCGCGGGTGCCGGCGCTGGGGCAGGCTCGGGCGCCGCCGCGACGGTGACCGGTTCAGGCGCGGGGGCCGGCGTCGGTTCGGGAGGCGGCGCGGGGGTCGGCTCGGGCGCGGCCGCGGCGGGCGCCGGCGTGGGCTCGGGCGGAGGAGTGGGTTCCGGCGCCGGAGTCGGCTCCGGCCTCGGCACGGGCACCGCATCATTCGTCGGCGCGGGCGTCGCCGGCGGGGCGGCGGCGGTCCCGGTCTCGATGCCGCGCGTGATCTCGGTGAAGTCGGCCAGCGTCACGAGGTCGACCGGCAGCGTGTTCGCCTCGAGCCGCTCGGCGGCGGATTCCGCCGACGGCAGCGTCACCACGGCGGCGAGGAGCACCGCGACATGGCCGACGATCGAGACGGTGAACGCGTTCCTCATGGAGCGGGCGCCACTCCCTCGGCCGGGATGGCGGTGCCGTCCTCGGGGACGGTCACGAGGCCGATGCGGGTGTAGCCGGCGGCGTTGATCGTCCCCATCACCCGCATGATCGCGCCGTAGCTCGACGCCTGGTCGCCGCGGACGAAGACGCGCTGGGTGAGGTCGTTCGCGGTCTCCTCGGCAAGGAGCGGCACAAGGCGGTCGATGGTCGTTTCCTGGTCGCCGACGAAGATGCGCCCGTCATTGGTGACGCTGACCGTCACCGGCACCGTGCCCGGCGTCAGCCCTCCCGCCTCGGTCTCCGGCAGGTCCACCGGCACGCCGGACGCGAGAAGCGGCGCCGAGATCATGAAGACGATCAGAAGCACCAGCATCACGTCGACGAACGGCGTGACGTTGATCTCGCTCATCGGCCGCTGCTTGCCGCGGCGGCCCCTGCCCCGGCGACCCGTGCTCCGCGTTTGAAGGGATCCCGCCAAGCCGTCAGCTCCGCTCGTCGATCTGGCGCGAGAGGATCGCCGAGAACTCGTCGGCAAATCCTTCCAGGCGCTGCGTTATCGTCCCTGCGGAATTGGACAATTTGTTGAAGGCGACGACCGCAGGTATGGCGGCAAGAAGGCCGAGGGCGGTTGCGAGCAGCGCCTCGGCGATACCCGGCGCCACGACCGCGAGGGAGGTGTTGGACGTCGCCGCGATCGCCTGGAACGACGTCATGATGCCCCACACCGTGCCGAAAAGGCCGACGAACGGGCCGGCGGAGCCCACCGTCGCGAGGAACAGGAGCCGGCGTTCGAGCCGCTCTTCCTCGCGGCTGATCGTGACGTCGATCACCTTGTCGATGCGCATCTGGAGGCCGATCGGCGATTTCGCCCCGGCCTCGAAGCTCCGCTTCCATTCGCGCATTGCCGCGACGAACACGGCGGCCATCGTCGTCGTCGCCCTCCCCTGCAGCGAGCGGAACAGGTCCTCGAGCGACTGGCCCGACCAGAACACCTTCTCGAAGCGGTCCATCGCCAGATTGGTGCGGCGGTAGAGGAGGACCTTGTCGACGATGATGGCCCAGCACCAGACGGACGACGCCACGAGGCCGAGGATGACGATCTTGACGACGATGTGAGCCTGGCCGAACAGGCCGAGCAGCGAAACGTCGGTCGCTGCCTCAGGCATCGCTGAACCTCGGCTGCATGGTGTCGTCCTGGATGTCGGGGAGTGCGGAAAGGGCGGGGCCGCCTGCCGTCATCGCTGCCTCGCCGCAAAATGGGGCCAAACAAGGGCTGTGCGGCAGACTCCCGCACACCTATTGGTCCGCCGATCATGCTTAATGAAGCGTTACCGGGGCGGCGGTGATCCGGCGCCGAGCGCCTGACGGATCGCCGCAGGGAACCGGCGCACCCGTCCCTCGCGCGACAGGAGCGCGACCGTCACGGTCGCCCGCACGAGGACGTCGTCGCCGCGGGCGATCTCCTGGCGCAGCGTCACGCTCGCGCCGCCGAGCTCCTCGACGGCCGTTCGAACCGCAACGACGTCGTCGATCCGTGCCGGCCCATCGAACTCGATCGCCATCCGCCGCACGGCGAAGACGAGGCCCTCGGCGGCGAGGACCGTGTGATGAACGCCGAGGAGACGCAGGAAGTCGGAACGCCCGCGCTCAAGGAAGCGGAGATAGCTCGCGTGGTAGACGGAGCCGGAAAAATCCGTGTCCTCGAAATAGACGCGCACGCGGAGGCTGTGGCCGGCGGACGCGAGGATGCCGGCGAGTTCCGGTTCGACCATGCCGTTCGTCACCTCCGCCCCCTTCGCGTCGGCCAGAGCATCGGTGTCGGCTGCGTTTCCGGTCAAGCCCGGCAACGAAGACCAGGATGCCGCCAAACGACACTCTCCCCCTCTCCCCGCCGGGCGGGGAGAGGCTTCAGCCCTTGACGAGGCGAAGCCGAGTTTAGGGCTGAAGGTGAGGGGGTATCACCCCACGGGCCGACTGCGCGACCCCCTCACCATTCTCGCTAGGTTCGCCTTCGGCTCACCAAGCTGCGAAGTCCTCTCCCCGCCCGGCGGGGAGAGGGGCGGCCATGCGCGATAGGTCGCGAGCCGTTGGTTTTCTACCCCGACGCCCAGCGCCGCACGGCGTCGGCGGTCACCATCGCCTCGCCGGCGCCCTTGCCTGAGAGGTGCGAATACGGCCGCCCCGGCTCGCCGAGATCGCTCATCACCGCGAACGCGCCGGCAAAATCCTGGTCGTCGGTGTAGACGCTCGGCGTCATGATCGAGCGGATGCCGGCGGCGGTCGCCGAGCGGAGGCCGTTCAGCGAATCCTCGAAGGCGATGGCGTTCTCCGGCGCGGTGCCGAGCTGTTCGAGGGCGAGGAGGTAGATGTCGGGCGCGGGCTTCTTCTTCTTCACGACATCGCCTGCCGCGACCGCATCGAACACCTTCATCCCGTCGGCGCCCATGGTCGCCACGATCAGGGATTCGACGTTGGGGTAGCTCGTGGTGGTCGCGATCGCGACCGGCATGCCCGCCGCCTTCGCCTCGCGGATGATGCGAAGGATGCCCGGCCGCGGTTTCGCCGCCCCGGCATCGACGAGCGTGGTGTAGCGCTTCGTCTTGTCGGCGTGCATCTCGGGGATGAGCGGGATGGCGCCCGCGCCGCCTTCGGGGTTCCAGCCGTCGATGTAGTGGCGAATCCGCTCCTTCCCGCCGGTCACTTCGAGAAGCTTCTTGTACATCGGCCGGTCCCACGACCATGGCAGGCCGTACGCCCGGAACGTTTCGTTGAACGCCTCGCGGTGGGTCTCCTCGGTCTCCGAGAAGGTCCCGTCGATGTCGAACAGAAGGGCGGGCAGGGTCACGCGGGAACGCTCCGTGAGGCGGTTTTGGGCGGCTCCGTCTACCGGCGCCGGCGCGCCTTGGGAAGGCCGCGGCGCGTCGCCACGAACCTGAACGGCCGAGAACGGAGGGTTCAGCGTCGTCTCAGCCGGTGCGGCGTAGAAGCGGTCTCGAGTTCGATGAACACCCCGCCAAGGAGGCGACAATGTTCAAGGCCCTGAAGTTCTGGAAGAGCACCGCGGAAACCACCGGCGAGGCCCCGCTCACCGACGAGATGCGCGCCCGCCTCCTTATTCTTGCCATCAAGAATGGCCAAACGGCGCGGGTTGCGGCGCTGATGAAGTCCCTGTGACGGTTTCCGGGAGCCACGGAGACCCGGCACGGAGGTAAGGTTAAAGAAATCTTTAGATTGTCAGTAGAGTTTGCAGCTTCCAATCTGCTCCGACGCCAAGGGGAGGCGTCGGGTTGCATCGCTCAGTCTCACTAGCCGTCATCATTCTCATCGCCTGTTCCGCCGCCATCCTTGGACCGGCGCGGGCGGACGACACCCCTCCTCCCGCCGGCATCGCCGGCGAAGGCGACGCGGCCCGGGCCGCCCTGCCGGACGCCGGCACGGCGACGGCCATCGTCACGCCCGATCCGGCCGAACGGCAGCGCTGGTTCCAGCGGCCATTCCAGCCCGCCGAAACCCAGGCCCTGATCGTCCAGCCGCTCCTCGGCGGCACCCTCACCTCCGAATTCGGGATGCGGCGCCATCCCCTTCTCGGCACCTATGAAGGCCATGACGGCGTCGACTGGTCCGCCCCGCGCGGCACCTTCGTTTTCGCCGCCGCCGACGGCACCGTGTCCTTCGCCGGGTGGGATTCCGGCTACGGCAACACCGTCCGCATCGTCCATTCCGACGGCGTCGAGACCGTCTACGCCCATCTCGGCCACATCGAGGCCGGCGTAGAACCGGGTGCGGTGGTGATTCAGGGCTACGTCGTCGGCGAGGTCGGCTCGACCGGCATGACCACCGGCCCCAACCTCCATTTCGAGGTGCGCGTCGACGGCACGCCCGTCGATCCCCTCGGCCTCGGAACGACGCTCCGGGTCGCGGCGATCGACCGGCAGGTGCTCGCGCGGTTGCGGGCGGACTGACCCCGACGATGAACGGCGGCTGAAGGCGGCATTCACGGCCGCCTCAGCCCACGCGTCCTAGCGTTCAGGCATCGATGGAACCCCATCCCGGGAGAGCCGCCATGCTGAACGATCTTCTCCTCGCCGAGGCCGCCCTTGGCCTCCGGCCGCGCACCGCACTCGGAACGCCGCGCCTCGTCTTCCAGCCGCTGTCGCCATGGATGATCGAGGAGCTCCGGAAGCGCGCCGAGCGGAACCGGCAGCGCGAGGCGCCGCAGGTCGAGCTGCCGCTGGCGCCGCCCGCCTCCTGGCCCGTCCCGGTCAAGGACTGGCAGGACTGAGCCCGGCGACAGGGAGCACCGCCATGCCGACCGACATCATCATCTGGAGCGCCGCCACCCACTCCTGGCGCACCGTCCGCCGCCCCGACCCGCACGGACCGATGCATTTCGACCCGCTCGACGCCGCCATGACGGGCGAACTCGCGCGCCGTTCCTTCGTCAGCGCCATGCGCTTCGCCGGGCCGCCGGGCAGCTTCAACGGCCCGTCCGTCTGGCAGCCCGCCGCGAGCGACTGGGACGACTGAGTCTCGGGGCGGCCGGTGATCGCTCCCGCCGGCGAGATCGTGCGCGCCGCGCCCATCGCGCCCCACCAGCCGTCGAAGGTGTCGAACCGCTCGCGGCGGCCCGCCGGAACGATGGTGCGGCGGCCCGCCGGAACGACGATGTCGCCGGTCAGTCCGGCGCATCACCCTCGGCGAAGAGGCCGAACTGTCCGGCCTCGGGCCGGTTCGGCGGCGCCAGCCCGAGGTGGCGGAACGCGTTCGGCGTCAGGAGGCGCCCGCGCGGCGTCCGCTGGACGAAGCCCTGCTGGATCAGGAACGGCTCGACGATCTCCTCGATGGCATCGCGCGGCTCGGCGAGGGCCGCGGCGATGGTCTCGACGCCCACCGGGCCGCCCCCGAACCCTTCGGCGATGGTCTCGAGGTAGCGCCGGTCGAGCGAATCGAAGCCGAGCGAATCGACTTCGAGGCGGCGGAGCGCGCGGTCGGCGATCGCCGCGTCGATCGTGCCGTCGCCTTCGACGAGCGCGAAATCCGACACGCGGCGAAGGAGCCGGCTCGCGATGCGTGGCGTGCCGCGCGACCGCCGCGCCACCTCCCGCGCGCCCTCGGGCGTCATGCCGACGCCGAGGATGCGGGCGCCGCGCGTCACGATCAGCTCGAGCTCCTCGATGGTGTAGAAATTGAGCCGGATCGGGATGCCGAAACGGTCGCGGAGCGGATTGGTGAGGAGGCCGAGCCGCGTCGTTGCGCCCACGAGCGTGAATTTCGCGAGGTCGATCCGTACCGACCGCGCCGCCGGCCCCTCGCCGATGATGAGGTCGAGCTGGAAATCCTCCATCGCCGGATAGAGGATTTCCTCCACCGCCGGGTTGAGCCGGTGGATCTCGTCGATGAAGAGGACGTCGCGCTCCTCGAGATTGGTGAGGAGCGCGGCGAGGTCGCCGGCCTTCGAGATCACCGGCCCCGACGTTGCCCGGAAATTGACGCCGAGCTCCCGCGCCACGATCTGCGCCAGCGTCGTCTTGCCGAGGCCGGGGGGCCCGACGAACAGCACGTGGTCGAGCGTTTTTCCCCGCGTCCGCGCCGCCTCGATGAAGATGCGAAGGTTGGCGCGGGCCTGCGCCTGCCCGACGAAATCCTCGAGCCGCTGCGGCCGCAGCGTGGCGTCGATCTCGTCCTCCGGCTTCTGCTCGGCGGAGACGAGCCGGGTCACGCGGTGGCTCCCCGGCGCGCCGCCGATGCCCGGCCGGTGAACAGCGACAGGACGACCGCCGCGAACAGGGCCGCCACCGCATTGCCGAGCCCGACTTCGGCGACGCCGACGATCGCCGACTCCGCATGGCTCCCGGCCGCCGCCAGTCCCCACACCCCGCCGACGACGAGCGCAACGAGGACCGAAAGGCCGGCACGGCGGGCAAAACCGGCCGGCTGCGTCCAGCCGACCGAAAAACCGGCGACGAACAGCGGCAGCACGCCCGAGACGAAGGCGATGACGATGAAGGCTGCGGGCGGTTCGAGCGTCGTCGTCGGCCAGTCGAGGATCGAGCCGAGGATCACGAGCACGATCGCGCCGAGGATCGAGCCCGCGACCGCGTAGAACGCGCCGGTGCCGATGGCCCGCCAAACCCTCGGGCGCGCGGGGGACCCTGTTGCCTGCACCATGCTCGGCGCTCCGTTTCGCCGCGCATCGTAGGGAGAGTCGGCCCGCCGCGACAGGGCGGCCGCGTCACCCCGCCTGCGGCACGCCGCCGGCCCGGCGCGACCGGACGTGCGCCGATGGTCGTCGCCCGCAGGCGGATGTCAGGAAGCGGCGCCGCCAGCCGCCCGCCGGCGGAACAGCAATGCCGCGATGCCACACACCACGACGGCGGAAACCCCGCCAATCACGGCGACCGCCAGCATCATCTGCCATGTCGGGCTGACGACCGGGCCGAGCATCGCGAGGAGCACTGCGGAAAGCCCGGAGAGCAGGAAGCCGGCGACCGCGGCGCGGAGGAGGAGCCGCGGGACGGAGCTGCCGCGCTCGGCGCCGAGCCCCACGAAGAGGCCGGTGGCGGCCATCGGCGGGAGGCCGACGACGAAGGCGCCGAAGAGGAGATCGACGGGCGCGTCCGCATCGAACGGGCCGAGATCGGCGATCGCCGGCGCGAGGAGGAGGAGCACGATCCCGGCGCCGGCGAGCGGGCCGAGGACGGCGAAGAGGAGCGCCGAGGGCAGCGGCCGCCAGGTCATCGCCGGGCGCCGCGCGTCACCGCGCGAGCTCCTTGAGGCCGAGGCGGATCAGCGTCTCCGTGGTGGCGCCCTCCCCGGCCGCGCGCGCGGCGGCGGCGACCGCGGCGCTCGCCTGGAGCTGGGCGTAGCCGAGATTGACCAGCGCCGAGACCGCCTCCGCCACCGGCTGCGGCGCGCGCTTTTCGGCAAGGTCCGACTGGAGGTGGACCACTGCGGGGTCGGCGCTCGCATAGGCGGGCGCCTTGTCGCGGAGTTCGGCGACGAGCCGCTCCGCCACCTTCTTGCCCACGCCCGGCGCACGCGACAGCGAGGTCTTGTCCGAGAGGGCGATCGCGGTGGCAAGGTCCGTGGGCGACAGCGCGCCGAGGATGCCGAGCGCCACTTTTGCGCCGATCCCCTGCACCGTCATCAGGAGCCGGAACCACTCGCGTTCGAGGTCGCCGGCAAAGCCGTAGAGGCGGATGAGGTCCTCGCGGACATAGGTCTCGACCTGGACGCTCGCCGCCTCACCGGGCCTCGGCAGCGCCTGCAGCGTCCGGCCCGAGCAGAACACCTGGTAGCCGACGCCGCCGACGTCGAGGATGACGTAGTCGTCGCCATAGGAATCGACGACGCCGCGGAGCTTTCCGATCATCGCGCCGCCCCCGGCCGGACACGCGCGGGGCTTCCCGCCGCCGGCCCCGCTGCCTCGTTCATCGCCGCCCTCTCGCCACGCACCGGGATTCGGCCGTCGGCCCGAGGCTAGAGCGCGGCGTGAACGTCGGCAACGCGGGCGCGGGCCACAATCCACGCCGCCGCGAGTGCAGTTCCCCCGGTGGCCCCACGCGCCGCGCGGAGGCAGAATCCGGCGGCGAGTCGCGTCTCGGCGACGCCTCGCCGACGAACGTATGGAGACGGGGTGGAGACGGCGCTGTACCTGCCGGTGAAAGCGTTCCTCGAGGGGCTCGGCTTCACGGTGAAGGGCGAGGTCGTCGGTTGCGACCTCGTCGCGCTCAGCGGCGACGAGCCGCCGATCGTGGTGGTGAGCGAACTGAAGCTCAGCTTCAATCTCGAGCTCGTCCTCCAGGCCGTGGAGCGCGCGGCCGTCGCCGACGAGATCTGGCTCGCCGCCCGCGTCTCGGCCCGCGGCAAAGGCCGCGAGCGTGACGGCCGTTTCCGCAATCTCTGCCGTCGGCTCGGCTTCGGGATGCTGGGCGTATCGGACAGCGGCGCGGTCGACGTCCTCGTCAGCCCCGCCGCGCCGTCGCCGCGGCGCGACCCGAAACGCCGCTCGCGCCTCGTCGAGGAACACCGCCGCCGAAAGGGCGACCCGACCGCCGGCGGCGGTTCGCGCGCGCCGATCATGACCGCCTACCGCCAGCGCTCCCTCGCCTGCGCCGCGCTCGTCGCCACCGGCGTCCACCGCCCGCGCGACCTCAAGGCGGCAGCCGCGGACGCCGCGCAGATCCTCCGCAACAACGTCTACGGCTGGTTCGATCGCAAGGACCGCGGCGTCTATGTGCTGACGGAGGCGGGTCAGGCGGCGCTGCTGCGCTGGGGAGTCCCGCCGTCGTCGCCTCCCGGTCCGTAGCCGATTGCCGTCTATCATCGTGAGCCTCCCCTTTGCGGTCCTCTTGCGGGGAGGCGGAAGGCGGCAAGCGCAGCGCGGCAGCCTTCGAACGGGTATCGGCCTCAAAAACGCCCGACCCTGCCGGGCGATTGCCCCTCCCGAACCAGCGAGTCGCCGATTCGACCTCCCCCCAAGTGCCCCCAAGCGGGAGGTTCAAGGAGCAACTGCGTCCCAACCCCGGATGCCGTCGCACGCCCGCCCCGAACGCCTCTTGCCCAACGGGTCCAACGGTGATCTTCATACATCGTTAACCAGTTCGGCGCGGAGCAGCCCATGTCGGAGACCGGAGCCCATCGCGAAGCCCTCGCCGGCTCGCTGACGCTTGCCGGCATCGCGATGATCGCGGGCGGCGCCGTCCTCTGGCTCCTCCTCCGCGACACGCTCGACTGGGCCGCCGCCCTCTTCCTCGCCTGGGGCGTCGCCGGCGGCTTCATCTGCTTCGGCAATGCGGTGGTGGACGCGCTGCATCTCGGCCGCCGGGAGCCGGTGCCGATCCCGGTGCGCGTGACGCAGCGGAAGCGCTGACACCGTCGAA
>JADLGL010000084.1 GCA_020849325.1 Bauldia sp.
CGGTGCGGGCAAGGCCGATCGCCCGCAGCATCCGGTCGAGGAGTTGTCCCGCGCGGCCGACGAAGGGGAGGCCCTGAAGGTCCTCGTCCCGCCCCGGCGCCTCGCCGACGAACATCACCCGCGATCCGGGCGTGCCGTCGGCGAAGACGAGATTCGTGGCGGTCAGGCGGAGATTGCAGCCCTCGAAGGTGGCGAGGGCCGTGCGGAGCTCGTCGAGCGTCGTTGCTGCCGCGGCGGCCGCCCGGGCGAGGTTCTCGGCCTCGGCCACGGGCACGGCGATCGGCGCGCGCCGCTCGGCCGGAGCGCCGAAGTCAGCGAAACCAGGCGGCGCATCTGCCGGGAAGTCCTGCGGGGGGGGGGTGGCCGGCTCCGGCGCCGCCGCAACGCTCGCCCGCGCCACCAGCCGATCGATCGGCGCCTCCTCGAGCGGCGCATCGACGCCCATCGCGGCGTACCACGCCACGAGCCGCCGCAGATCGTCCGCGCTCCAGATGCCGGTCGTTTCCATGCCGGGAACCCGCCACAAGGGCGAAGGCAATGCAAGCGGGTCCGTCGCGCGTTTGCTACTTCCCCCGCTCGTCCCCGTGAAGGCGCGTGTAAATAAATGAGGTTGAACTCGGCCTTCGTTCTCCCTCCCCCTTGTGGGGAGGGTTGGGGTGGGGACTTTCGGCCTTCCAGCCAATTCGGCCATGCCCGAGCGCGCAGGCCGCAAGTCCCCCTCCCGGCCTCCCCCACAAGGGGTGCCTTGTGGGGGGAGGTGAAGAAAGAGAGGCAGCCATCGCGTCGCGACCGCCGCCGCGGGCTCCTTTGCGGGGACGATCGGACTTGCGTTCGTTCGGAGGGTAGGCCGTGCTTGGGCCTGATCGAGCCCGCTAGCAGCCACCCCCGGCCGCTGCCAATCTGCGTCCCTGGCTGTCAAAGCAGCACGCCGCCTCTTGCGTGCACCGGCGAACGGCCGGAAGCTCGAATGCCCGTAACGTTTGCAACGTGAAAGGCTTAACGACGAATGCTGCAGTCACCGAAGGCCGTTTCCTTCGAAGGCTACGGTCTGACCACGGCTGAGATACTCTACCGTCTCCCCGACCACCGCGAGCTCCTGCAAACCTACGTCTGGCAGGACTACGATCTCGCCCCGCGCTTCCCGGCGCTGAAGAAATTCCTCGCCTTCTGGGCCGCGAAGCTGGAAGGGCCGCTCCACTCGGTGCAGATCGCGCACCACCGGCTGCTGTCGCCGGCCGAGGTGCGGATCGCGTCGGCGGAGTACGGGCTGAATTGATCCGCCGCGCCGCCGCTGCTACGGCGGGGGAGGGCAGCGCGGGGAGAAACATGCGGCGGATCAGTTTCGTTTTCGGCTCGATCATCCTCGAAGCCGAACTCCTCGACACGCCGACCGCGAAGGCGATCTGGGACGCGCTCCCGATCGAGGCGTCCGTCTCGACCTGGGGCGACGAGGTCTACTTCGACTGCGGCGTCACGCTCGCCGAGGAGCCCGATGCCCGCACGCTGATGAACCCCGGCGACATCGCCTATTGGCCGCCGGGCGACGCGATCGCCATCGGCTTCGGCCGCACGCCGGCTTCTCGCGGCGACGAAATCCGCCTCGCGTCGGAAGCGAACGTCTGGGCGCGGGCAAGGGGCGACGTGAAGACCCTGAAGCCCGTCCGGAGCGGTAGCCGCGTCCGGATCACCAGGATCGGGTAGAACGCCAGATCTCGATCGCGCGATCTCAGGAGCGGTGAGTCCCGCAGCCTCCAGGCGAGGGCAGGGCTGTCGCTTGCGGTCCAGCCTGGGCCTATCGCTTTGAACAAGAATTCCCTGCCGTTCGATTCCGTGCGGACACCCTACGTCGCACCCGTCGTCTGCGGCGGGGCCGGCGGCCCGTCGGCGACCTGATAGGGCGGGGCGGGGATCGCCTGGTGGGCGGCCCGCAGCGCCTCGGACCAGCTCGTGCGGAGCGACGCGAAATAGGGCTCCGCCGCATCGATCCGGTAGGAGAGGCCGACGCGCACCTGGTCGCGCCGGATCACCGCAAGATCGATCGGCATGCCGACGGCAAGGTTGGAGCGCATGGTCGAATCCATCGATATCAGCCCGATCTTGACCGCATCGGCGATGGAGGTTCCGTCCGTCACCGACCGGTCGAGGATCGGCTTGCCGTATTTGTGCTCGCCGATCTGGAGGTACGGCGTGTCCGTCGTCGCCTCGATGAAATTGCCGGCATCGTAGACCATGAAGAGGCGGAGCCGGCCGCCGCGGATCTGGCCGCCGACCAGCAGCGTCACGTCGAAGCCGACGCCCTGCGCCTGGCTCTGCGCCGGCGTGATCATCCGGTGCGCCTCCTGCACGGCGCGGCCGACGAAATGGGCGCACTTGAACATCGAGTTGATCGTGAAGATCGATTCGGTCTCGCGCGTGTCCGGGTTCTCGAACCCCTCGTTGAGAAGGGAGATGACCGTCTGGCTCGTCGCGAGATTGCCGGCCGTCGCCACCACGATCGCCCGCTCGCCGGGCACGTCGAAGATGTGGAGTTTCCGGTACACGGCGATGTTGTCGACGCCGGCATTGGTGCGGGTGTCGCCGATCATGGCGAGCCCCTCCTTCACCAGCATTCCGAGGCAGTAAGTCATCGGGACTCCGGGACTGGTCCCATGCGGGACCGCGGATTCATATCGGCTTGCGCCCCGGCTGCAATGACGATTGGGACTGGCTCCCCACCGGATTCACAGGTGCCGCGAGGATCGACGCATCCTCCACCCGGACGCTGACCGCGAGCGTCTCGCCCGTCCCGCCGTGCCGCGAGCCGCGAACGGGAGCAGCGCCCAGATAGTCGAGCCCGATGGCGACGCGGACATACCCTTCCGTCGGCGATACGGCGTTGGCCGGATCGAACGCGACCCAGCCGAGGTCGTCGACCATCGCCTCGGCCCAGCCGTGCCCCGCCTCCTGCAGCAGCGTATCGGGCCGGTAGAGGTAGCCGCCGACGTAGCGCGCCGGGATTTCGAGATGACGCGCCGCGGCGATGAAGATGTGCGCGTAGTCCTGGCAGACGCCATGCGCGGCAGCGAACGCCTCGGTCGCCGGCGTCGTCGTGTCGGTGGGCCGCGTATCGTAGGTCATCCGCTCCCGGATGGCCGAATTGAGAAGGTGGAGCGTGTCCAGCCGGTCCCGCCCGCCGGCCGCGACTTCGGCCGCGAATGCCCTGATGGCGTCGTCCGCCTCGGTGAGCCTCGTGTCGCGGAGGAACACCGTCGGCGGGAAGCGTTCGACCTGGCCGCGGACGACGCCGGCCGTGTCGTCGGTCTCGACCTCGCCGGTCGCCACCACCGTGAGGCTGTCGAGCGGCCCGGTCAGCGCAAAACTGTGCAGGGTGTTGCCGAAGGCGTCCTTCGACTGCTTGAGCCCGGCGTCGCGGTCGAGTTCGACCCGCCAGTCGATCACGAACTGGCCGTCATGGCTCCGCGGCGCCATCCGGAGGATCTGGATCACCGAGGACGCGGGCGTCGCGTAGCGGTAGGCGGTCTCGTGGGTGATGCGAAGGCGCATGTCAGGAGAGGTACTGTGCCGCGATGGCTTCGCCGAGCCGCGCGTTCTCGACGAGGAACTCGGTCAGGAACTCATGGAGGCCGGACTGGAAGACGTCGCCGATATTGGCATTGGCGAGCTTGGTTCGCATCGTCCGCGCCATCCGCTGCGCCGGCCCCTGGCGGCCGTATTCGCGGCCGAGGAGGTCGAGCGTCTCGCGGATCGCCTCGTAGCAGGCGGCGAGCGAGCGCGGCATCTCCTGCTTGAGGACCAGAAGGTCCGCGACGAGCCACGGTTTCACGCTCTGCCGGTACACCCAGTGATAGGCGGTCTGGGCCGACACGGTGCGAAGGATCGACGTCCACTGGAAGTAGTCGAGCCCGCCGCCGACCTCGGCGTTCTCCGGCAGGAGGAGGTGGTACTTCACGTCGAGGATGCGGGCGGTGTTGTCGGCCCGCTCCAGCATCACGCCGAGGACGAAGAAGTAATATGCCTCGCTCCGGAGCATCGTCCGGTAAGCGGCGCCGTCGAGGCGGAGGGACGCTTCCTTCACGCGGCCGAGGAAGTCGTCGATCCCCGAGCGCCGCATGTTCCTGCCGTCGACCCGGCGGAGGTCGAGCCAGGCGCCGTTGATCGATTCCCACATCACCGCCGTCAGCGCCGTGCGGACGGCGCGCGCGTTGAACCGCGCCGTCTCGATGCACGATTTGATGCTCGACGGATTGGTTGGCGAGAAGGCGAGGAAGTTGAGCACGGTGTCGGAATTGGCTTCCGCGCCGGTCGCCCGGAACCCGGCGAGATTGCCGGTCGCCGCCACCGCCGATTCCCACTCATTGGTGGCGCCCGAATAGGTGATCGGCATCGCCGAAAGCCGGTTCGCCGCCTCGAGGATGCGCGCGATGTTGTCGGCGCGCTCCACATAGCGCGCAAACCAGAAGAGATTGTCGGCCGTCCGGCTCAGCATGGGGCACCTGCCGTCAGGGCGGTGTTCGACCCGGGCTGCCGACCGGGCGAATCCCCTCGCCCCGGGATGGAAGGTGAGGGGGCGCGGGTGGCGAGTTTCCGCGGGCGGTGCCCGCTCACCCTTCTCGCCAGGCTCACCTTCGGTTCGCCAAGCTGCGAAGGCCTCTCCTCGCCGGGGAGAGGCGGCGCAAAGCTCTCGACGCAACCAACCACGAACAGCGCAGCGCGGTTCGTGCGCCAGGAAAGAAGGGTGGTCATCATCCGTTGACCACCCAGGTGTCCTTCGTCCCGCCGCCCTGGCTCGAATTCACCACCAGCGATCCCGCGCGGAGCGCGACGCGCGTCAGGCCACCCGGCACGACGCGCACCTTGTCGGCGCCCGAAAGGACGAACGGCCGGAGGTCGACGTGGCGGGGGGCGATGCCGCTGTCGACGAAGGTGGGCACCGTCGAGAGCGCGAGCGTCGGCTGGGCGATGAAATCGTCCGGCTTTGCCCTGAGCTTCGCGGCGAACTCCGCCCGCGTGGCCGACGACGCGGCGGGTCCGATCAGCATCCCGTAGCCGCCCGAGCCCGCGACTTCCTTCACCACGAGCTCGTGGAGGTGGTCCAGCACATAGGCGAGAGAATCCGGCTCGCGGCAGCGCCAGGTCGGCACGTTCTTCAGGATCGGCTCTTCGCCGAGATAGAAGCGGATGACGTCGGGGATGTAGGTGTAGACCGCCTTGTCGTCGGCGATGCCGGTGCCCACCGCGTTGGCGAGCGTGATCTTTCCGGCGCGCGCCGCGGCGATGAGGCCCGGCACGCCGAGCGCCGAATCCGGCCGGAAGGTGAGGGGGTCGAGAAAATCGTCGTCGATGCGGCGGTAGAGGACGTCGATCCGCTGCGGCCCGCGCGTCGTTCGCATGTAGACCGCATCGTCGTTGACGAGGAGGTCGCGGCCTTCGACCAGCTCGACGCCGAGCCGGTCGGCGAGGAACGAGTGCTCGTAATAGGCCGAGTTGAACGGACCGGGCGTCAGGAGCGCGATCGTCGGGTCGCTCGGCGCGGAAGCCGGCGCAACGGATTTCAGCGTTGCGAGAAGGTCGTCGGCATAGTTCTCGACCGGCGCGACGCGGCTCTCGGCGAAGAGATCGGGGAGGAGGCGCATCATCACCTCCCGGTTCTCCAGCATGTAGGAGACGCCGGACGGGGTGCGGACGTTGTCCTCGAGGACGTAGAAGTGCTCGTCGTCGGTCCGGACGATGTCGATGCCGGCGATCATCACGCGGATGTCGTGGGGCACCTTGAAGCCGACCATCTCCGGCCGGAACGACGGGTTCCGGTGGATGAGCTCCGCCGGAATGATGCCGGCCTTCAGGATCTCGGCCTTGCCGTAGAGGTCGGCGAGGAAGGCGTTGATCGCGCGCACCCGCTGCGACAGGCCGAGGGCGAGCCTGTCCCACTCGGTCTTCGTCAGGATGCGCGGGATCATGTCGAACGGAATGATGCGTTCTTCGGCATCTGCCTCGCCGTAGACGGCAAAGGTGATGCCGGTCCGGCGGAACAGGAGCTCCGCTTCCGCCCGCCTGAGTTCAAGGACCTCCCGCGGCGTGTCCGCGAGCCATTTCTGGACCCCCTCATAACCCGGACGGCACACGCCCGGCGCAACGGTCATCTCGTCGAAGGCGCTCGGCATCCCAAACTTTCAAACGCAACGCGACTGCGATCCTAGGGGCAAGCACTTGTGGTGCCAACCGGGGCAGAGCCTGCGCCGGACCTGCACCGGGACTTCATCGGCCCGCCGGAGACTGCCGGCGGGCGGCACCTGCGGCGGATTGCGCGCGTAACCGCGCCGGGTCTTCGGTCGAATGAGCCGGAAGATGCAGGAGCGGACATGCCCGAAGGATCCGGCGACGGACTCGTGCTCCCGTTCGCGCCGGCAATTGGCGGCGCGCTGGGGCTTCCCTACAATGCCGCCCGGCCGAGCCCGGGCGGAACCGTCGTGATCGCGCGCACCTCAGTCGATGCCGATGCCGGCCTCGCCGCCCTCATGGGCGCGGCGCAGGGCGGTGACGAAGTCGCCTACCGGAAGGTTCTGCACGCGAGTGTGCCGCTGATCCAGCGGACGGCGCGGCGGACGGGCGTGCCGCCGTCGGGCGTCGACGACGTCGTGCAGGAGGTCCTTCTCGCCATCCACCGGATGCGGGCGACCTTCGACCCCACTCGGTCCTACGAGGCGTGGCTGTCGGCGATCGCCAAACGCCGCGCCATCGATTTCCTCCGCTCCTCGGGCCGGCGCTCCTCCCGCGAACTATTCGAGCCGATCGCCTACGAGAACCACGCCGACGACACCGACGTCGCCGCGGGCGCAGAGCTCCGGAGCGAGGGCGTGCGCCTCGGTGCTGCTGTGGCGACGTTGCCGGAGGGCCAGCGCGAGGCGGTCGAGGTACTGGCCTATGGCGAGAAATCGCTGGAGGAGGGCGCGGCGCTGACCGGGCGGAGCAAGACGGCGCTCAAGGTGAACCTCCACCGCGCGATCCAAAGCCTCCGGTCGCGCCTTTCGGGGTCGGGATAGCGATGGCCGGGACCCGCATGGACGATCTCATCGACGGCCTCGCGACGCGGCTGCAGCCGGTCCGCCGCCTCCGTCCGCCGCTCCTTCGCGCGGCGGTTTGGCTCTGCGCGCTTCTTCTCGTCGCGGCGGCGCTGTACGCGATCCTCGGCGGCAATGCCGGCGCGATGGCGGAGCGGCCATACATTGCTCCCGCGTTCGTGGCCGCACTGGCCACCGCCGTTGCCGCCGCGGTCGCCGCGTTCCAGCTGAGCCTTCCCGACCGGTCCGACCTCTGGGCGCTCCTGCCGCTGCCGACCCTTGCGCTGTGGCTCGCGCTGTCGGGCCTCGGCTGCCTCGCCGATCTCGGCGTGCCGGGAACCTGGGGCGCGAGCTTCGTCGAGATGCGCGAGTGCGTCCTCGTGATCCTCGCTTCGGCGGTCCCGCTCTCGGTGCTCCTCGTCCTGATGCTGCGCCGCGCAAGCCCCGAGCGGTTCGGCCGGGTGGCGCTCGTCGCGGGCGTTGCCGGCGCGGCGGCGGCGGGGGCGGTGCTGATGCTGGTCCATCCGCACAATTCCACCGCACTCGACCTTCTCCTGCACGGCCTCTGCGTCGCCGCGGTCATCGGCCTCAACGCCGTCCTCGGCGGCCGGCTGCTGCGCCGGACACAAGAACGCGAGCGGGCGTAACCGAACCCGACGCTCCTCCGAAGTTCGTGGCGAGGCGGCCGTGATCCGCCCCCAGCGATCTTCCCCAAACGAGGAGCATTCCCGTGACGATCCGTCGTTCCCTTTCGCTCGCCTGCTCGACCCTCGCCCTCGCCGGCGCCGCCGGCAGCGCCTTCGCCCAGATGGCCGCCGAGGCCCCGATGATGGCCGCCCAGCCGATGATGGCCGGCGACATGGCGATGGCCGAGCGGCACATCGTGCAGGTCACCGTCGAGAACCTGACCACCGGGCAGGGTTTCTCGCCCGGCTTCTTCGCGAGCCATGCCGCCGGCATGGAGCCGCTCTTCGCCCTCGGCGCCGCGGCCAGCGAGCCGCTGTGGAACGTCGCCGAGGGCGGCAATATCGGCCCCTACAGCAACCTCGCGGCCGGCGCGCTCGAATCGCATGCGATCGGCGATGCCGTGGTCGCGGTCCACACGCCGCCCGGCGCGACCCGCACGTTCTACGTCACCGTCAGCGAGGCCTATCCGCTCCTCTCCGGCGTCTGGATGCTCGGCATGACCAACGACGGTTTTGGCGGCTTCGTCGACCTCGACGCCTGGGACCTCACCGCGCCGGTCACCATCGACATCATCGGCTACGACGCCGGGTCCGAGCGGAACAATGAGTTGAAGGGGTTCCTCGGCGCACTCGGCGAGGGCAACATGCGCGACCCCGAGAACGGCGTCGTGGCGATCCACACCGGCATCCGCGGCGACGCCGACGCCCCGATCGCCTGGAACTTCGACCCGAACCTCGTCGCCCGCGTGACGGTGACGCCTGTGGGCATGGCACCATAGCCTCCCGACGAGTTCGCCAGGTCGGCAGTCCGTCGAGCCTGCCCCTTGCGCCTGGGGTTTGCGGCCTCACGGCAGCGCCGGCGGCGCGGTGACCCCCTCCCGAACCGGCTGAATGCCGGTTCGGCCTCCCCGCAAGGGTCTGCAAGGGGGGGCAGGCGGTAGCGGGGCCTGCCCTTGGTTACGGCGCGAGCGGCCCGGCCACCCCCTCGCAGTTTGCCGCCATCGTCTCCGCGGTGCCATCGGCGAAGGTGTAGACGTTCGCCACGGTCCAGCCGTCGTCGATGTAGCCGCGCCATCCGGCGCTGGAGCACTGGGCGGCGTTGAATGTCGCGCGGATGCCGTCGAGGGCGGCGGCGGTGAACTCGGCCCGCGGCCGCGACAGGATGAGCGTGTAGGAAATCGATCGCGCCGTGCAGTCCACCGTCATGGTGCCGGCGGTGGTGATGTCGTCGATGCGGACTCCGGTCTGCGTCCGGTTGAGCTCCGACGCCGCGAACTCCGCCGCCCGGCACGCCCCGGCGTCGCTCCTCGCGAGAGCGGGAAGGACGACGGAATTGCCGACGATGATGCCGATCATGATCGCCGCGCCCGTGACGAGAAGCGGCGCCCGCGAGTTCGGCGGGAAGTTCGCCCGCAGCAGAACTGCGACGCCGCTGCCGATCGCTCCGCCGATCGCGCCCGTCAGCGCAAGGATCGCCCAGGCCGGCCACTCTGCGAGGAAGTCCATCTTGCCTCCGCCCCACCGCATGCTGTGGCGACTTCGCTGCCGCCATCGAGCGCCGAAGCCGCCCTGAGAATCGGCAGACCTTCGCCGCGGTTCCGCCTCGCCCCGCCGGGCGGGGAGAGGGCTGTCTCGCTTGGCGGGCCGCGGCGAGCTCGGCGAAACAGGGTGAGGGGATTTCGACGCCCGCGGGGGCGTCGAGACCTTCTCACCTTCATCCTACGGCACGGCCGGCGCGACGGCCGCCGGCGGCTCCCAATTGCAGTCGGCGGTGAAAGTCCGCGTGCCGCCGTCCTGAAAGGTGTAGCGGTTCCGGAACGTCCAGCCCTCGTCGAGGAACCTGCTCCACGGCAGCGTGTTGCAGAGCCCGCGGTTGAAATTGCCCTCGGCGGCAATCCAGTCCGCGGGTGGAATGGCCGCCATGTCGAGCGCGACGGCGAGGTCGAACACGATCTCGTTCGAACCGCAGTCGACGGTGAAGCCGAGCCCCCGCGTCACCTCGTCGACCTCGCCGCCTATGGCCGTCTCGTTCGCTTCGGCGGCGTAGGTCTCCGCGCCCGCACAGCTGACGTCGACGCGTTCCGCCCGGATCGTCGGCAGCGCGATCAAGACACCCAGCGCCGCGCCGGCGAGGGTGGTCAGGATCGGCAAATAGCGGAGGATGACGGCGTTCGGATAGCTGTTCCGCAGGAAGTAGGTGCCCGAGCCGCCGGCCGCTGCGCCTATGACGGCGAAGATCGCGATGATCGCCCACACGGGGAGGGCGGCAAACGAATCCGGCATCGGCGGTCTCCGCGAGGCCTCGGGAACGGGGCTCGCGCACTGTTGCCGGGATCGGCGCTCGGACGTCAAGGCATGGCGCGCCCCGCGCGACGATCATGGCAGGCGCGAAACTGGCGCATTTGAATCCCGTCGCGGAACCTCTATGCCATCCTGATTTTGGCGCGGCAGTCGCTGCCGCGATCCGTCTGCCTGCGCGTCTTTCTGTGACCCCGTGATCGAGAGTCTCCGCCCAGTGAACCGCATCAAGCGCCTCCTCGTCGCCAACCGCTCCGAAATCGCCATCCGCGTTTTCCGTGCCGCGACGGAGCTCGGAATCGAAACGGTCGGCATCTTCGCCGAGGAGGACAAGCTCTCGCTCCACCGCTTCAAGGCCGACGAGGCTTATCGCGTCGGCGCCGGGCTCGGGCCGCTCGCCGCCTATCTCGACATCGACGAGATCATGCGCGTCGCGCGCGAGGCGAAGGTCGATGCGATCCATCCCGGCTACGGCTTCCTCTCGGAGAGCCCGGAATTCGCCGAGGCGTGCGCCGCGAACGGGATCATCTTCATCGGGCCGTCGCCGGACACGATGCGCCAGCTCGGCAACAAGGTCGCCGCGCGCAACCTCGCCAATTCGGTCGACGTTCCGACCGTGCCGGCCTCCGATCCGCTGCCCGACGATCCGACGAAGATCGTTGCGATCGCCGAGAAGATCGGCCTCCCGGTCATGCTCAAGGCGTCATGGGGCGGCGGCGGCCGCGGCATGCGCCGCATCATGGAGCCAGGCGAGATCGTCGAGTCCGTCAAGGCCGCGAAGCGCGAGGCGAAGGCCGCGTTCGGCAAGGACGAGGTCTACTTCGAGAAACTCGTCCAGCGCGCCCGGCACGTCGAGGTGCAGATCCTCGGCGACACCCACGGCAACCTCGTCCACCTCTTCGAGCGCGACTGCTCGGTGCAGCGCCGGAACCAGAAGGTCATCGAGCGCGCCCCGGCCGCCTATCTCACCGCGGCCCAGCGGAACACGATGTGCGAGGCGGCGCTCCGCATCGGCCGCGCCACCAATTACGTCGGCGCCGGCACGGTAGAATTCCTCCTCGATGCCGACAGCGGCGAGCCTTACTTCATCGAGGTCAACCCGCGCATCCAGGTCGAGCACACGGTGACCGAGGTCGTCACCGGCCTCGACATCGTGAAAGCGCAGATCAAGATCGCCGATGGCGGCCGCATCGGCCACCTCGACGAGACCGGCATCCCGACGCAGGACAAGATCATCCTCGACGGCCACGCCATCCAGTGCCGGATCACCACCGAGAACCCCGAGAACAACTTCATCCCGGACTACGGCCGGATCATCGCCTACCGGGGCGCTTTCGGCTTCGGCATCCGCGTCGATGGCGGCACGGCCTATTCGGGCGCGGTCGTCACGCGCTTCTACGATCCGCTCCTCGAAAAGCTCACCGCCTGGGCGCCGACGCCGGAGGAGTGCATCGAGCGCTCGCTCCGCGCCATCCGCGAGTACCGTATCCGCGGCGTCGCCACGAACCTTCCGTTCCTCGAGGCGGTGCTGTCGCATCCGCGCTTTCGGAACAACGACGTCACCACGCGCTTCATCGACGAGACGCCGGAGCTGTTCCAGTACCCGCTCCGCCGTGATCGCGCGACGCGCCTCATCACCTACATTGCCGACGTGACGGTGAACGGCCACCCCGATGCGCGTGGCCGTGCGCTCCCGCCGCCCGGCACCCGCACGCCGATCCCGCCGCACTTCTCGGGCCAGCCGAAGCCGGGCACGAAGCAGCTTCTCGACAAGCTCGGCCCGAAGGGTTTCGCCGACTGGATGCGCGAGCAGAAGCGCGCGCTCGTCACCGACACGACGATGCGCGACGCCCACCAGTCGCTGATCGCGACGCGCATGCGGACCTACGACATCACCGCCGTGGCGCAGGCCTACAGCACCGGGATGTCCGGGCTCCTGTCGCTTGAAGCGTGGGGCGGCGCGACCTTCGACGTCGCCATGCGCTTCCTCACCGAGGACCCGTGGGAGAGGCTCGCGACGCTGCGCGAGCGCGTGCCCAACATCCTCCTCCAGATGCTGCTCCGCGGCGCCAACGGCGTCGGCTACACCAATTATCCCGACAACGTCGTGCAGTACTTCATCCGCCAGGCGGCGGAAGGCGGCGTCGATCTCTTCCGCATCTTCGACTGCCTCAACTGGGTCGAGAACATGCGGGTGGCAATCGACGCGGTGGTGGACGCGGGCAAGATCGCCGAAGGCGCGATCTGCTACACCGGCGACATCTTCGACCCGAACCGCCAGAAATACTCGCTCAAATACTACGTCAACCTCGCGAAGGAGCTCGAGCGGGCAGGGGTCCACGTCCTCGGCATCAAGGACATGGCCGGCCTCCTCCGGCCGCGCGCCGCCACCGCGCTCGTGAAGGCGCTCAAGGAGGAGGTCGGACTCCCCGTCCACCTCCACACCCACGACACCTCGGGCATTTCGGCGGCGACGATCCTTGCCGCCGTGGAGGCGGGCGCCGACGCGTTCGACGCCGCGATGGATTCGATGTCGGGCACCGTCTCGCAGGCGACGCTCGGCTCGCTCGTCGCCGCGCTCGACGGCACCGACCGCGCCACCGGGCTCGACCCCGAGGCGATCCGCCAGCTCAGCTTCTACTGGGAGGCCGCGCGCGCCCAGTACGCGGGCTTCGAGAGCGACCTCAAGGCCGGCGCCTCCGAGGTCTACCTCCACGAAATGCCGGGCGGGCAGTACACGAACCTTCGCGAGCAGGCGCGCTCGCTCGGCCTTGCCAGCCGCTGGCACGAGATCGCCCGCGCCTATCGCGCCGCGAACGACCTTTTCGGCGACATCGTCAAGGTGACGCCGTCGTCGAAGGTCGTGGGCGACATGGCCCTGATGATGGTCTCCCAGGACCTCACGCCCGAGGACGTCCTCGACCCGAACCGCGACGTCGCGTTCCCGCAGTCGGTGGTCGAGATGCTCCACGGCGACCTCGGCCAGCCGCCCGGCGGCTGGCCGGAGGGCCTGCAGAAGAAGGCGCTGAAGGGCGAGAAGCCGATCACCGTGCGCCCCGGCTCGCTCCTGCCGCCGGCGAACCTCGATGCGCTGCGCGCCGAGGCGAAGAAGGCGATCGACCGCGACATGACGGACCAGGAGTTCGCCTCCTACCTCATGTACCCGAAGGTGTTCACCGACTTCGCCGCGGTGCAGAACACCTACAGCCAGGTCTCCCAGCTCCCGACGCCGACCTATTTCTACGGCATGAAGGTGGGCGAGGAGATCTCGGTCGACACCGAGAAGGGCAAGACGATCATCCTCCGCCTCCAGGTGGTGGGCGACGTCGATGCCGAGGGCCAGGTCCAGGTCTTCTTCGAGGTCAACGGCCAGCAGCGCATCGTCCGCGTCCCGAACCGCACCGTCGCCGCGAAGGTGCCGGTCCGCCGGAAGGCGTCGGAATCCGAGGCGGGCCACGTGGCGGCGCCGATGCCGGGCGTCGTCTCGACGGTCGCCGTCAAGCCGGGCCAGCAGGTGAAGGCGGGCGACGTCCTCTTCACCATCGAGGCGATGAAGATGGAATCCTCGCAGCACGCCGCCATCGACGGCACGGTCGAGGAGGTGGTCGTCACCCCCGGCGGCGCGGTGGAGGCCAAGGACCTCGTCATCATCCTCAAGCCGGCAGCGGCCGCTGCGGCCTGACGGCGGCCGCCCGACCGGCCTTGCGGCGGCGCTTGCCAGCGCCCCGCCGCGGGCCGATGTTGCGGGCGAGAGGAGCGACGCGCGCCGGGGAGGACGACGGCATGGCCCCGTGGCTTTTCAGCCGCAAAGGGACGGAGGATGGTGAGGTGCCGCAGCCCGGCTCACGGCTGACCCGGTCCGGCAGCGCGGTCCCCGAGGGGCTCGACGAGCCGATGGTGCGCGCCGTCGTCGAGGAGTTCTACCGCAAGGCCCGCCTCGACCCGGTCGTGGGGCCCGTGTTCGACCGCGTCGTCGAGGACGACGGCTGGCCCGCCCACCTCGACAGGATCACCGACTTCTGGTCGTCGATGCTGCTCGGCAGCGGCCGCTACCAGGGCCGGCCGATGCCGAAACACCTCGCGATCGGCGAACTCGCCGACGAGCATTTCGTGCGCTGGCTGGCGCTCTTCCGCCAGACGGTCGAGGCGATCTGCCCGCCGCACGTCGCGGCGCTGTTCGTCGACCGCGCCGAGCGTGTCGGCAACAATTTCCGCTACGGCATGGCCGTCAGCGAAGGCCGCGATACACGCAAACTCGAGCCGATCCGCGCCGGCCTGCCGCCGGAGGCGGAATAGCGCCGCGTCGCGGCCGGAACGCTCCCGCACCGCCCCGCTCCCGCGCGCTGTCGCCCGCGCGGATAGCGGAAATGTGATCGCACACCCCGCGGACCTCCCCCGGCCGGGGGAGATTCCCGATGCGACGATCTGCCCCTTCAACTAGTGTTCGAGCGCTGCGCGGGGCAGATCGCAGGGGCACGTCCATGTCCCCGCGCCGGTCGCCACGCGACTGCCAAGACCAAAAACACCAATCAGAACAAGGCGAACGGAAACAACCCGGAGGGAAAGCAATACCATGACTGCAAGACGGACTTGGAAACTGTCGGCCTCGCTCCTTGCCACCGCCGGCGGCGCAGGTCTCGCGGGCCCCGCTCTGGCCAACGACGACGTGCTGGCGCTGCAGGCCGATCCGGCCAACGTCGTGATGCCGTCGATGAGCTACAATGGCTGGAACTACTCGCCGCTCGACCAGATCACGCTCGACAACGTCGACCAGCTCCAGATCGCCTGGACCTGGCAGGTCGGCATCCTCGACAGCCATGAAGCTTCGCCGCTCGTCGTCGGCGACACGATGTACATCGTCTCGCCGAAGCCGAACTACGTTTACGCCCTCGACCTCAACACCGACGGCGTCATCAAGTGGGAATTCCGCCCCGACATGAACGTCGAGGAGGCGACCCGCCAGGGCTGCTGCGGCGCCCAGACCCGCGGCCTCAACTACGCCGAGGGCAAGATCTTCCTCAACACGCTCGACGGCCAGTTCTTTGCGCTCGATGCCGAGACCGGCGAGGCGCTCTGGCGCTCGGTTGGCGCGGACCTGTCGATCGGCGAGACCACCGTCGGCGTCATGCTGGTGGCCGGTGACCTTCTCATCGCCGGCAATGCCGGCGGCGAGCGCGGCGTCCGCGGCAAGGTCCAGGCCTTCGACATCAACACCGGCAATCTCCAGTGGGTGATGTACTCGATGGGCCCCGACAACGAGGTCGGCATCGGGCCGGGCTACACGCCGTTCTACGCCGACGACCGGGATTCGCTCTCGACCTGGTACGGCGACAGCTGGCGCCGCGGCGGCGGCACGGTCTGGGGCTATTTCACCTGGGACCCGGAATCGAACATCTTCCACTACTCGACGGGCAATTGCGGTCCGTGGAACCCGGACTACCGCCGTGAGTGGGGCGTCGTGACGCTCGACGAGCGCGGCGGCCTCATCGACTACCGCAACAACTGGTGCGCTTCGCAGCTCGCCCGTGACGCCACGACCGGCGAACTGGTCTGGGCCTACAACATCACCCCGGCCGACAACTGGGACATCGACGAGCCGCTGATCACCCCGCTCGTCGACCTCGAGATCAACGGCGTGATGGAGCAGACCGCCATCAAGGCGTCGCGCTCCGGCACCTTCTATGTGTGGGACCGCAACACCGGCGAACTCCTCACCGAGCCGTGGCACTTCCGCTACGTCGACCTCGACTTCGGCGTCGACATGGAGACCGGCCGGAAGCTCTACGACATCCAGCGCTGGTCGTTCACCGACGTCGAGGATCGCCGGCGCTACACCGACGCCGATCCGGGCCGGCTCGCCGACGGCACCACGATCGCCGACTATGTCGGCACAGAAGTGCACATGTGCCCCGGCTATCAGGCCCGCAACTGGTGGAACGACGCCTGGAACCCGGAACTCGGGCTCCTCTACACGGCCGTCGCCAACATCTGCCAGTCGCAGCTGAAGTTCGCCGGCGAATACACCCCCGGCGAGGGCTACACCCTCTACCGCGCCGCGGGCGCCCATCCGACGCCGTTCGTCGACGACAACGGCAACCGGACCACGAGCCCCGGCATGCTGCAGGCGAACGACCCGGTGACGAGCCAGCGCGTGTGGCAGCACGACTGGGCGGTCGCCAACAACATGCCGATCATGGCGGCGGGCGATCTCCTGTTCCAGGGCGGCGTCGACGAGGGCGTGATGCGTGCCTTCAACGCGGCCACCGGCGACATCGTGTGGGAGTTCCGCACGGGGTCGCGGTTCAACCAGTCGCCGATCACCTATCTCGGCCCGGATGGCCGGCAGTACGTGGCGATCATCGCCTCGTCGGCCGCCGCCAATGGCGCCGTGGCGTTCGACGCCGCGCCCGACAACGCCAACCGCTACCGGCGTTCGGGCTCGACGCTCTACGTGTTCGGCCTGCCCGACACTCTGGCGGCGAACTGAAGCATGATCCGAAGACGTGGCTGCCGGTTCTTCAAAAAGATCATGCTCATCGAGGAATAAGGCGACGAACATGATCCGGCTTCAACGGATCATGCTCTAGGCTCGCCTGCCCGGGAAAGGCATGCGGCGGGGTACCTGGCCCCGCCGCATCAGCCGGCTTCCCTGCATTCTTGCCAAAGAATCCATCCATTTCGGTATTTGACTACCCAAACGGGTAGGGTGCGCCGCTACCCGTATGGGGTAGGGCTGTGGAATCTCGACTCCCCTGGGAGGGTGGGTTCGAGGCGACAAGCAAAAACCAGTTGCATAATGCAACCGCAGGAGGAAGAGGGAATGACTGCAGTTACCCTGAAGCGAACGGCTGCGCTGATGGCATCGGCCGTTGGTGCCGTGGTGGCGGGCCCGGCTCTCGCCAATGATGACGTCGCCGCGCTCGTTGCCAATCCCGGCAACGTCGTGATGCCGAACATCAACTACGCCGGCTGGAACTACTCGCTGCTCGACCAGATCACGCTCGACAACGTCGACCAGCTCCAGATCGCCTGGACCTGGCAGGTCGGTATCCTCGA
>JADLGL010000085.1 GCA_020849325.1 Bauldia sp.
GTCCCGTATCCGCCGCGGAAGCGGCGTATGCGTCGCCCTACGGGAGTCGCCGGCGGCCCACACCCACGCACTTCGTCGCGGTGGACCGCCGGCCAATCCAGACTGCTGTGACGGCTCTACCGCCCAGCCATCGCGGGCTCGCCCTTCGCCGCACGCTCCAGCGTGGCGAGGTCGATCCGCTGCATCTTCATCAGCGCCGAATTGACCCGCTTTGCGCTGGCGCGGTCGTCGGTCAGCATCCAGTCACGCATCTTCGCCGGCACGATCTGCCAGAACATGCCGTAGCCGTCCTTCACCCAGCCGCAGTCGAGCTGCTCGCCGCCGCTCTTGATGAGCGCATCGGAGATGTCGTCGATCTCCTTCTGGGTGTCGCAGTTGATCCAGATGGACGTGCCCATGGCGAACTCGAAATCCGGGCCGCCATCGGTGGCATAGAATTCCTGGCCGCCGATCTCGAAGACGGCGACGTGGACTTTTCCGGCCGGGATTCCGGGCTCGCCCTCGCTGATGACGAGATCGACGAGGCGGGCACGCGGGAACACGGACACATAGAACCGCACCGCTTCCTCGGCGCGATCGTTGAACATCAGGAAGGTGTTGACGCCTTTCATGGCTTCTCTCCTTGCTCCGGCCCTCCAGCCCGCGTCGGGCAAACGATGCGCTCGGGGGATCGTTCCGCACGGCGCCGGGAAGGGACCCCCTTCGTACGCGGAATCGGGCACGGGACCGGACGGAGCGCCGGGCCAGACGGCGGACGGACCAGGATTTCGGGAAGGACAGGGACCAGCGGCAGCAGGGCGAGGACGCCCCGCCGCGGCTCCCACCAGCAGAAACGGGTTTTCGGCCGATGGCCGAAGGAAGCGGCCGGAGCCTCGCGCTCCGGCCGTGTCTTTGCGCGTCCGGCGTCCGCCGGCCACGAAGCGCTGGCGGTCCTGTCCGACTCCACGCCCGCGACACCCCGAGGGGCTTGACGCGACGGCCGCGCGAAGGCGCACTTGGCGGCGGCGGTCGAAGGGCGTGCAGGCCCACGGCCGCGAGGAGAGAGCCGATGAATGCGCCCACGCCCGAAACCCGCTCCGTCGTCGTCGAGCGTGAGATCGCCGCCCCGCCGGAGAAGATCTGGCGGGCGCTGACGCAGCCGCATCTCCTCGCCGAGTGGCTGATGCAGAACGATTTCCAGCCGGCGGTCGGCCACCGCTTCAACCTGCGGAAGGACGCGGGCGGCTACGCGATCAGGATCGACTGCGAGGTGCTGTCGCTGGACGAGCCGAGATCGCTCGCCTTCAGCTGGAACTACACCGTCGGCGACCCTGCCTACGACACCGCGACGGTCGTCACCTTCACCCTGACGCCCACCGGCGGCGGGACGACGCATCTGCGCATGGAGCAGGCCGGCTTCCGCACCGACCAGCGCCAGGCGCTCGGCGGCGCGACCGCGGCGTGGCGCGAGTTCATGGACGAACTCCTCGGCCTCCTCACCCGGATGGACTGACGCCGCGGCCCTCGCTCCTGCGGCGCCCGCAAGCCTTGAGTTGGCCTCAGTCCGCGCCTAGATGGCCTTGTCCCGCCCTTTGGCTGGGCTGATTCGCAGGGGCATGGGGGCTTCGTTGGACCAGATCAGGATCACCGGGGGCCAGAAACTCAACGGCACCATCAGCATTTCGGGCGCGAAGAACGCCGCGCTGCCGCTGATGATCGCAAGCCTCCTGACCCGCGAGACCCTGACGCTCGCGAACCTCCCCCGCCTCGCGGACGTCGCGATGCTGAAGCGCATCCTCACCAATCACGGTGTCGACCACTCGGTCGACGGCAAGCGCGTCGGCCAGGACGTGCTGACGGGCGAGACGGTCCACTTCACCGCCCGCGAGATCGTCGACCAGACCGCGCCCTACGACCTCGTCGCGCGGATGCGCGCCTCGTTCTGGGTGATCGGGCCCCTCCTCGCCCGCACCGGCTACGCGAAGGTCTCGCTGCCGGGCGGCTGCGCGATCGGCACGCGGCCGGTCGATTTCTTCATCGACGCGCTGAAGAAGCTCGGCGCCGAGATCGAGATCGAAGCCGGCTACGTCATCGCGAAGGCGCCGAGCGGCGGCCTCCGCGGCGGCCGCATCCGCTTCCCCAAGGTCACCGTCGGCGCGACGCACGTGGCGCTGATGGCCGCGAGCCTCGCGCATGGCGAGACGATCATCGAGAACGCCGCGCGCGAGCCCGAGGTCGAGGACCTCGCCGCCTGTCTCAACAAGATGGGCGCGAAGATCACCGGCGCCGGCACGCCGACGATCATCATCGAAGGCGTCCGCGAGCTTTTCGGCGCCCGCCACGCCGTGCTGCCGGACCGCATCGAATCCGGCACCTACGCCTTCGCCGTCGCGATGGCCGGCGGCGACGTGCTGCTGGAAGGCGCGCGCGAAAACCTCATCGACAAGCCGATCGAGGTTCTCCGCAAGATCGGCGCCGACGTCACCATCACCAATGAGGGCGTCCGCGTGTCGCGGAACGGCCACGGCCTCGCGCCGGTGCATGTGGTGACGGAGCCCTTCCCCGGCTTCCCGACCGACCTTCAGGCGCAGCTGATGGCGCTGGTGTGCCGCGCCGACGGCGTCTCGACGATCCGCGAGACGATCTTCGAGAACCGCTTCATGCACGTCCAGGAACTCGCCCGCCTCGGCGCCGACATCACCCTCGACGGCCAGGTCGCGACCGTGACCGGCGTGCCGCGGTTGAAGGGCGCGCCCGTGATGGCGACCGACCTCCGCGCCTCGGTGGGCCTCGTGATCGCCGCGCTCGTCGCCGAGGGCGACACGATGGTCAACCGCGTCTACCACCTCGACCGCGGCTTCGAGCGGCTGGAAGAAAAGCTCGGGCGGTGCGGGGCCGAGATCGAGCGGATCGCGGCGTAGGCGCCAGGGCATGATCCGAAGAAGCCGGATCATGCTCTCACCCAGCTACGAGTTTGCGAAGCCATGGGTTTGGATGCGTGGGGCCGAGCTCGTCATTTGGAGCGCACGATAGAGTCATGGCTTGCAACAGAGCGCACGAGGCACGCTCCGCGCCTGTCTCGTGAACGCGCACCCGCGGCGGACCCACGGCGGACCTTTGCGGCGGGAAGCGGCCGCGGGCGCCCCGTCCCAATCCCCGTGCGACGGCGCTCCCGTCGCCCTCCGCTTGCCGCGAACGATCCGGTGCAACGGCCGCGCCGCGGAACGGACGCCACACCCGGCCGTTGAACTCCTCCGCAGCGTTGCCTAACTGTGCGGCTGCCCCAACCGCCGGACCTTCCGCCCACGCCCATGGACGCCGCCGCCCCGCTGAAGCTCGCCGCACTCGATGCCGAGGATCTCGGCATCGTCTCCGCCCATCTCCAGGACGCGGTGATGAAGGTCCGCGACCTCCACTGGCTGCCCTCGGAGAAGCGGTTCGTCGTCGAGATGAACCGGTTCGCCTGGGAGACCGCGACCGACGGCAAGCGGAGCCGGAGCTTCGAGCGCCGCCGGGCGGTGCTGACGTTCGACCGCGTCCTCGGCGTCAAGGCGCAGGGCGTGCGCCGCGAGGCGCCCGATGCGGTGCTCGATCTCCTCGCGGTCGATTTCGCCGGCGCGGGGACGGAGCCGGCGGGCTCGGTCCGGCTCATCTTCGCGGGGGGCGGCGAGATCAAGCTCGACGTCGAGTGCGTGGAGGCGCGGCTTGCCGATCTCGGTGCCGCGTGGCAGACGAAAGCCATGCCCGCGCATGACCTTGCAGGGCAGCCGTCGACCCCTTCCGGCGCCCCGCGGAAGTAGCGCCGGTTCCGCCGGACGCCCCGCCATGCCCCTCCGCCTCGACGCCGCCTCGCCGGCCTTCCCGTCCGAGTTCGAC
>JADLGL010000086.1 GCA_020849325.1 Bauldia sp.
ACGTCGAGGGTCTCGACATCGAGGAGACGGCGAACCAGCTCGGAATCCGTCCCGAAACGGTGAAGACGCGTCTCTTCCGCGCCCGCCGCCTGCTCCGCACCGCGCTCGAATCCCGGCTCGCCGCCGGACTGAGCGACGTATTCCCCTTCGACGGCGCCCGCTGCAACAGCATGGCCGATCGCGTCCTCGCCCGGCTGGGGCTGGCCGGCTGACCGGACCGCGTCGGATGCTGCGGGCATGGCCACCGGCAGGCGCCGCGACCGCGATCCGGCTGGCAGCAGCTCCGCGGCCGGCGGTCTACTCGATGAACCGGTCCACGGCCACCAGAAGCGAGACTGGAAGCGTCAGCCCGAGTCGATCCGCGGTTGCGAGGTTGAGCATCGTGCTGAACGGGGCGGCCTGCACCGGCAGATCCTGCGGCGCCGCTCCGTTGAGGATGCGTCCGGCATAGTCGCCGCCGAGGCGGAACATGGACACGATCTCGACGCCGACGCCGAGGAGACCGCCAGCATCCACCATCCGATGCGCCGGATAGATCGCCGGTATCCGATGGGCGTTGATCGGCTCGACGAACGCCGCGGCGTTGTTGTGCACCCAGTTGTTGGGCGGCATCACGATGCCGGCAGTGGCCCAGCCCGCTATCGTGGCAATGGCCGGCGCGATCTCCTCGACGGATCGAACGTGGACCGCTTCGACTTGCAGACCGTAGCCCGCGGCCGCTTCCGCTACGAACGGCAGCATCGGGGACGGTATCGTATCGGGATTGGTGAGATACGCGACGCGATTGGTGTTCGGCGCGACCGCCATCAGCAGATCGACCATCTTGCCGCCTATCGAGGGCTCGAGGTGCGTGACACCGGTCGCATGACCGCCCGGCCGCGCATAGCTTTCGATCAACCCCGAGGCGATGGGGTCAGGGACTGCGACGAAAACCTGCGGAATGGTGCGGGAAAGCGAGTCGACCATCTCGCTGTTGGCGGGGGTGCCCGTCACGATGACGTCCGGCTCCATGGCGAGGAGTTCGGATGCAAATCGCGCTGTCGCCTCGTTCTGGCCGGCGGTGAACCGGAACTCGGTGCCGAGATTGGTGCCAACGCGCCAGCCTCGATCGCCCAGGCCGGCGGCAACCGCATCCGCCCACACGCTACCCGTCGCATCGGGCGGCGGCAGCGCCCCTATCATCACCGCGACCAACTTTCCGGCACGGTTGCCCTGCGCAAGCACAGGCACCGCGGCGAACAGGCTGCCCGCCGCTCCGAGCAAGAACTGTCGCCTGCCGACGGGCATCCCCCCTCCGCCCGCTTGAATGCAGGCAGAGGGTAGCTTCGATCGATGCCAGTGTCCAACGAGCGGGCGGCGGACCGTTCGCCGAGATCGCCGGGCGCGTGACCGGGTCAGTGATCGGTCACAGGGAGCCCCGCCCGTCGGGCGGAGCTCCGGAGGAACGCAACGCCGCTAGAAGGGCGCGCGCGGCACCGCCCAGCGATCGGCGATGGCGTCCAGCGTGCCGTCGATCTTGAGGCCTTCGAGGGCCTGAAGAATGGTACCCATCAGCTCGACCTCGCCATGGGCCACGCCGATCATCCCGTAGGTCACGCTGACGCCAACGTAAGTCTCGACGATCCGGAGACCGGGCGTCTCGGTCGAGAGACGCGGCGCCTCGGCGGCATTGACCATCCAGGCATCGATCGTTCCCGCCGCGAGCGCTTCCGCAGCAAGCGGCGCGGCATCGAACAGAACCGGCTCATACCCTGCACCTGTGAGAGCCGCCTGCCGCCCCGGATTGACGGTCGTGCCCATCCGTTTGCCGGTGAAATCGGCCAGGTCGACATAGGCCATCGCATCGTCGGCACGGACGATGATCGTCTCGGTGTTGGTCAGAATCGGCCCAACGAAGACGATTCCGGGATCACGCCGGCCGGGCGCGGCAAGCGCGGAGCATTCCAGGTCGATTTCGCCCGCGACGACGGCAGGGATCAACTGGGGAGCGGGCATGGGGTGATAGGTGAAAGCGAGATCGGTCCGCTCCACAATCGTCTCCATCAGGTCGAAACAGAGGCCTCCCGGAGGTTCTCCGCCGAACGGTCCCTGATTCCAGATGCCGACGCGAAGCGTGTCCTGGGCATAGGCCGCCGGGACGGCGGCAAGGAACACGACGGCTGCCATCGCCGCGCACTTGATGCGAATGTTCATGGGACTCTCCCTCTGGTCCGGCGCGGGATGCGCCGAACTGAGCGGGAGGATGGACGCCACGGCGCGGGTTGCGCGTGACAACCGTCACAGCGAGACCCGGAAAATGCGCCGCGTTCGAGCACCTGAAGGAATGGGGCTGGTCTCCGACTTCGTTCTCCCTCCCCCTTGTGGGGAGGGCTGGGGTGGGGACTTTCGGCCTCCCGACCAATTCGGCCGTGCCGAGGACCCAGGCCGCAAGTCCCCCTCCCGGCCTCCCCCACAAGGGGGGAGGTGAAAAAAGAGGGGCAGCCCGTCCCGTCGGGACCGCCGCATTTCCCTCACACGCTCCGTCGCCGGCTCACGTTGGCCCGACCATTTCGACAGCGGTGCCGCGGTACCTTCCGCAGGTACACGCCGGCGCTACTCGATGATCCGGTCGGCCAGCACCAGGATCGAGACCGGTACCGTCAGCCCTAGAGAAGCGGCAGCGCGGAGATTCACCGTCATCACGTAACGCGGGGCGCCGAGGACGGGGAGATCGCTCGGATGCACGCCATCGAGAATGCGGCCCGCGAGCCGGCCCGCCTGATGAAAGGCCTCGGTGGTGTCGACGTGGTAGGAAATGAGGGCGTCGGGGAC
>JADLGL010000087.1 GCA_020849325.1 Bauldia sp.
ACCAAAGCCTAGTACACCCTTGCCTTCGGGAGGATGACCGGCGCTTCGGCGGTGAGCGGAGTGGTGTGCACCGGCCGGTCGGCGAGGCGCGTGGACCGCGCCTCGGCATCGACGAAGACGAGGCTGTGGCGGAGCCAGTTGGCGTCGTCGCGCTCCGGAAAATCCTCGCGCGCATGGGCGCCGCGCGATTCCGTCCGCCAGGCCGCGGCGTCCACCGTCGCGACCGCCTGGACGATGAGGTTGTCGTATTCGAGCGTTTCGACGAGATCGGAGTTCCAGACGAGCGACCGGTCGGTGACGCCGATGTCGTCGCCCGCCGCCCACACCTCGCGGATGCGGCGCTGGCCGTCCTCCAGCGTTTCCGCCGTGCGGAACACGCCGCAATCGTCGGCCATCACGGCCTGCATCCGCTTCCGGAGCGTCGCCGTCGGCGTGCCGCCGACTGCGAAGCGGAGGCGATCCAGCCGCGCGATCGCCGCCTCGCCGTCCCCGGCATTCCCGCGGTGCGCCGCGCCGCGCGGCACCGTCTCGCCGCAGCGCCGGCCGGCGGCGCGGCCGAACACGATCAGGTCGACCAGCGAGTTCGAGCCGAGGCGGTTCGCGCCGTGGACCGAGACGCAGGCGCCCTCGCCGATCGCGAGGAGCCCAGGTACCACCGTCTCGCCCGCCGCCGTCTTCGTCACCACCTCCCCGAAATGGTTCGTGGGCACGCCACCCATATTGTAGTGCACCGTCGGCACCACCGGGATCGGGTCCTTCGCGACGTCGACCTTGCCGAAGATGCGCGCGGTGTCGGCGATGCCGGGCAGCCGCTCCCGGATCACTTTCGGATCGAGATGCTCGATGTGGAGGTCGACGTGGTCGCGTTTCGGCCCGACCCCGCGGCCGGCACGGATCTCCATCGTGATGGCGCGGGCGACGACATCGCGCGAGGCGAGATCTTTTGCATGCGGCGCGTAGCGCTCCATGAAGCGTTCGCCCTCGGAGTTGACGAGATAGCCGCCCTCGCCGCGCGCGCCCTCGGTGATGAGCATTCCGTGGCCGTAGAGGCCCGTCGGATGGAACTGCACGAACTCCATGTCCTGGAGCGGCACGCCGGCGCGCGCGGCCATCGCGTTGCCGTCGCCGGTGCAGATGTGCGCCGACGAGCAGAAGGCGTAGGCGCGGCCATAGCCGCCGGTGGCAAGGATCGTGCGGTGGGCGCGAAAACGGTGGAGCGTGCCGTCGGCGAGGCAGAGGGCGATCACGCCAACGCACGCGCCGTCCGCCATCATCAGGTCGATGGCAAAATACTCGGTGAAGAACGCCACCCGGTGCTTCAGCGCCTGGCCGTAGAGCGTGTGGAGGATGGCGTGCCCGGTGCGGTCGGCCGCGGCGGCGGTGCGGCGGGCGACGCCTTCGCCGAAATGCGTGGTCATCCCGCCGAAGGGCCGCTGGTAGATGCGGCCGTCCTCCGTGCGCGAGAACGGTACGCCGTAGTGCTCGAGCTCGTAGACCGCGGACGGCGCCTCGCGGCAGAGGAACTCGATGGCATCCTGGTCGCCGAGCCAGTCCGACCCTTTGACGGTGTCGTACATGTGCCAGCGCCAGTCGTCCTCGCCCATGTTGCCGAGCGCGGCCGAGATGCCGCCCTGCGCGGCGACGGTGTGGCTCCGCGTCGGGAAGACTTTCGTGATGCAGGCGGTGGTGAGGCCGGCTTCGCCGGCCGCCAGCGCCGCGCGGAGGCCCGAGCCGCCGGCGCCGACAACGGCGACGTCCACGAAATGGTCGGTCAGCGGATAGGCACGGCCGATCGCGGCCGGGGCTCCGGCCCGTGCCCTGTTTCCTGGCACCGGATCAGTCCCCGAGATTGAGCTTGAGGAGCGCCCAGCCGGACGCGCCGACGACGATGGCGGCATAGGTCACGGCGCTGCCGATGGCGAGACGGCTCATCAGCGCTCCGTGCACGTAGTCGGCAATGATGTCGATGACGCCGAGTGTCATGTGGAGGGCGACCAGCACCACGAAGGCGAAGAGCGCGATGCCGATGAAGGGATGGCCGAGCATCCGCGCCACGGTGCCCTGGTCGGCGCCGGCGAGGGTGACGCCGAGGAAGATCGCCATCACCGTCAGCGGCAGGAGCAGCATCGAGGTGAAGCGCTTCTGGAACGACCGGCCGGCGCCGCCGCCTTTCCGCCGGTCGGGAAGGCGCGCCTCGCCGCTGGCCCGGCGCCGGTCTTCCATGGGCACCGGCGCCCTCATCGCGCGAAATAGGCCAGGGCCCAGATCACCGCCGTGAGGCTGATGGAGGTCGCGAGCGTGGCCCAGGCGAGGAACTCGCGGTTCCGCCGCGACATGTGAACGCCGGCGTCCCAGATGAGATGGCGAAGACCGCCGACCGCATGGTGGACGAGCGCCCAGCTGAAGGCGAAGACGAGTACCGTACCCGGGAACGAGAACAGGAAACGCCGGGCGCTCGCGAAAGCGTCCGGCCCGATCGCCGCCGCGACCAGCCACCAGGCGAGAACGCCCATGCCGACGAGGAGCGCCGCGCCGGTGACGCGGTGGGCGACGGACATCGCCAACGTACCGGACCAGCGGTAGATCTGGAGATGTGGCGACGTGGGGCGGAAGTTTCCGCCGGTCGTCTCGGCCATCGGTCTCTCCACGCCAGAGGGGTCGCCGCCGATCTAACGCACGGCGGGAACCCGACGCAACCGAAACGACGCAGATTGGAGGAAGACCAGAGAAGGGCGGAGCGCCGCCCTTTTCCGGCTAGGGCGTGATCGGTCCAAGCCCGATCACGCTCGTCGCCTGTCTCCTTGATGGGGCATGATCTTCGTCTAGGGCGCACCGCCGCCGAGATGGATTCGGAGGCCGCCCATGAACGACACCTCACCCCAGTCGCCGCCGGTATCGCGGAGCGCCGCGAGTTCCATCAGGCCGCTGACGCGGGGCGACATCGCGATCTCCATGCCGCCGCCGACGGTGGTGAAGCGGGTGGTATCGCGCCAGCGCAGGCCCGCCGAGGCGTACACGAGGAGATGCTCGTCGACGATCACGCCGGTCCGCGCCATCACGTCGCCGCCATAGCGGAGGTTGCAGCAGGTGAACAGTGCGCCCCGCACTTCGGGACCGAAGACGAAGCGATCGCCCAGCACGAAATTGTAGCCGGCCGTCGCGTGGAACGATGACGGCGAACCGTAGAGCACGCCGAAATAGGTCCCGCCCCAGTCGAATCCTTCGAGCCCGCGACCACGGACCTCCTCGGCCTGATCGAAGCGCCAGGTGAGGCTCGTCTGCACGAGGTGCGCCCGGTACTGGACCGTATGGTCGGTCGGGGTCGCGCCGTTGGAGGCGACCCGGAACGGGGCGAAGGCGAGGAAGCGGTAGCCGACGCCGATAGCCGTCCGGTCCGTCACGGCCTGCTCGATGCCGAAGCCCGCACCGACGCCGAGCGGCCAGCGGCCGATACGGACCCGGTCGGGCTCGTCATTGGCCTCGTTGATGAGGTGGGTGAAGGCAGGCCCCGCCTGGACGTAGAACAGCGTCCGGTCGAGCGCGACGCCCAGCCGCGCATTCACCGTCGTCGCCCAGTGGAATTTCAGCTCGAACCCCTGGTCGGGATCGTACGGGCTCTGGACATCGTAGTTGCCGACCCCGCCATTGCCGGAAATGACGGCCATGTCGATGCCGTAAACCATCGGCCCGGTCTGCCAGTCGTAACCGCCGCCGACGCCGATGGTGAAGCCGCGGACCGGATGGGAGAACCTGTCCCCCGGCGCGTCGTTGTAGTAGCCGTCCGTGTTGAAGACGTAGGTCGCCGTTCCGACGCCGAAGATCGGCTGCAGCGTGAGCCGGGGCCCGTCCCACACATATTGGGCGCTCGCCGCGCCGGCACTCGCCGCCACCACTGCGGCTGCCAGGCCAGCGGCTGCCAGTAGTCTCTTCATCACGTCCCCGAACGCCCCTCCACCGCGACCAGCGCGGCGGTTTCTCTCCGACGGTGGCACGGCCTCCGTCGCAAACCCTGTCTGCACGCTACGGTGTCGGCGAGAATCGGGCAATGCCGCCATCGACACACTCGGGCGCAAAAATGGCGGGGCAGGTGCCGGCTACCGTGCCTTGTCCCGCACCCGTTCGCCATCCTCGATGGAAAGCTGCGGCAGCCAGCGGAGGAAGGGCGGGAGATACCAGTTCCAGCGTCCGATGAGCGACGCCAACTCGGAATTTTCGTTGAGCCCCTAGAAAGCGGCGCCCGTTGCGCTCACCCAGAGCGGCAGATCGACATCACAGCGGAAATTCGGCGCGATGAGGTCCGCCGCCGTCCGCGCCAAAGCGTTGGCATCGTCGTTGGCGAGAGCGTCGACATAGGCGACGTGGCAACTCGGACTGCCGAGCTTCGTCACCACAAGAACCTGGTTCTCGGACGGCGGCTCGCCGAAATCAGTGAAGTAGCGGACGATCGTCGCGAACGGTTGCCCGGCATCGTCGACGCGCCATTCCATCGTTTCGCCCAGCCGGTTGAACGGCGGCAATGTCCGGCTTTCGCCGACGACGGCCGGCCCACCGATCCCGTAGGCGATGGTGAAGCGGAGGTCGCTCTCGCCGATGAGCAGCGCGATCCCGCCATGACCCTCGCAGTCCCACAGGGCCCACGGGAGTTCCTCGCGCGGGTCGGCGGGGCGTTGCGAGCACGCCGCAAGGTCGAGTGGCGTGTAGGCGCTTTCGGCCGCGTGCGCGGCAGGCGACGCCAGCGTGGCTGCCAGAAGGACGGCGAGTATGAGGCGCGGCTTCATGGCTCCAACTCCGATGTCTCGGCCCCGGGCGATCACCGTGCCTGGCGGCGACCCAACGGGACCTGAACGAGCGAGACGCCGGGTTGGTTGCCCGTTCGGGGCGGCGATCGCCGGCTACGCCGCCTTGCCGCGGAAATCGGGGACTGCGGCGGCGAGCGTACGGTAGACGGCGGCGCGGTCGTCGTGGGCGATCGCTTCGCGGAGCGCGGCGAGCCAGCGGCGGAGCGACTCCATCGCCGGCGCCCCGGACGTTGCCGCGACGATGCCCGGAATACCCGTCTCGAGGTGCTGCTCGTCGCGCGCGAACAGGATCTCCTCGATGCGTTCGCCGGGCCGGACGCCGGTGAACACGATGTCGATGTCGACGTTCGGCTCGAGGCCGTGGAGGCGGATCATGTGTTCGGCGAGGTCCGCGATCCGCACCGGCTGCCCCATGTTGAGGACGTAGACCGACAGCCCCTCCGGCTCGCGGCCCGCGATCGCATGGCCGGTCGCCGCCACCACGAGGTCGCAGGCTTCGCGGATCGTCATGAAGTAGCGCACCATGTCGGGATGGGTGAGCGTCACCGGCCCGCCCGCCTCGATCTGCGCCTTGAACTTCGGCACGACCGAGCCGTTCGAGCCGAGGACGTTGCCGAACCGGACGGCGATCATCCGCGCCCGGCCGCCGTGCCGCGCCGGCCGCGCGGCGAACTCGGCGTCGAGCGCCTGGCAGTAGAGCTCCGCGAACCGCTTCGTCGCCCCCAGCATCGACAGCGGCTCGATCGCCTTGTCGGTCGAAATGAGGATCATCGATTCGGCGCCGACGATGTGCGCCGCGTCCGCGACGTTGATGGTGCCGAAGACGTTGGTCTTCACCCCTTCGGCCCAGTCGAGCTCGACGATCGGCACGTGCTTCAGCGCCGCCGCATGGAAGACGAGATCGGGCTCGAACTGCGCGAACAGGCGGTGGATGCGATCGCGATCGCGAACGTCGGCGATGCGGCCGGAAATGGCGCAGTGGCTCTGCCGGGCAGCGAGCGATTCCATGATGGCATGCAGCGCCGGCTCGGAGTTTTCCACCACGAGGAGCCGTGCGGCACCGAAGGAAACCACCCGCTGGCACAGCTCCGACCCGATCGAGCCGCCCCCGCCGGTGACGATCACCGACTTTCCGGCAACGACGCGCAGCGCGGAATCGTGGTCGATCGACACGCTCGGACGGAGGAGGAGGTCCTCGACGTCGATCGGTGCGAAGCGCACGGGTTCGCCCGGCTCGAGCGTCGGCAGCCGGCTCACGACGATCCCGAGCCGCCGCGCCTGCATCAGGGCTTCCTCGGGCCGCGCATCGGCCGCAAGCGCCGAGGGCAGGAGGATCAGCCGCGCCACCCGGATGCCGCGGGCCTCGAACTCGGCGACCGCGCGTTCGACATCGGTGGTCGTCCCCAGCACCTCGACGCCGCGTAGAACGAGGCCGGTGTCGGCGGCCACCGGCGACAGGATGCCGGACGCCCGGATGCGGCCGACGGCGCCGTTCTCGATCGACCGCAGCAGCACCTCGGCCTCCGCCGGCGTCCCGAGCAGCAGGGCCGGCGCGCGCTCCGCCTGGCCGATCTGCTGGCGGGACCTGGCGTAGCGGATGTAGCGGTAGGCGATCCTCGGGCCGCCCAGGAGAAGGATCTGGAGGCAGAAATAGAGGACGATTGTGATCTTGCCGAAGAAGAAGTCGCCGTAGAGATACGACGCGAGCAGGATGTAGTCGAGCGCCAGCATCGAGACGGCGAGGATGAGCGCGGCCCGGAAGATGTAGACGAGGTCCGGCAGCGAGGCGAACCGCCATTTCGAGCGATAGAGCTGCGACAGGACGTAGATCACGCCGGCATAGGCGACGAAGAGCGGCAGGACGACCCAGAGATAGTCGAGCCGGGCAACGATCCCGGCCTGCTCGAAGCGGATGTAGAACGCCGCGAGAACCGCGATCGCGGTCATGACGAGATCGTGCAGGAGGACGAACGTCGTCGGCGCCGTGAAGCGCGGGAGCGAACGCGAGAAGCGCGCCAGAGCCCCGGTCTTCCGCCGGCTGCCGCCGCCTGCTGCCATCAACCCCTCGCCGCTGGAAACGCTCCCCTTGATAGTCGCAACGTCGACAACTCTCAAACCTTTGCCGAAACTGGGCCGCGCGCCCTGATTCCGGCGTGAGCCTCCTGTCTGGTGCGGCGATGGATGCAACGAAAGCGCCAAGTGCGGGGCGGGTCCTCGTCACCGGAGCGAACGGCTTCATCGGCAGCGGCATCGTCGCGGCGCTCGTCGAGGCCGGGCGGCCGGTAAGGGCGGCAACCCGCGGCACGTCGGCCCTGCCGCCGGGCATAGAGGGCGCCGTCATCGGCGACCTCCGGACACCCGTCAACCTCTCGGAGGCGCTGCACAGCGTCGAGGCGATCGTCCACACCGCCGGCCTCGCGCACGAGAAGAACCACGACGAAGCCGCCCTCCGCGCCGTCAACGCCGAAGCGACGGCGAAACTCGCCCGCGCGGCGCGCGCCGCCGGCGTGAAGACCTTCGTCCTTCTCTCGTCCATCCGGGCACAGACCGGCCCGTCCGCCGATCACCCCCTCACCGAGGACGAGCCGCCTGCGCCGACCGACGCCTATGGCCGGTCGAAGCGTGAAGCCGAGGAGTTGCTGGCGGCGTCGGGCGCGCCGTTCGTCGTCCTCCGGCCGGTGCTGGTGCATGGGCCGGGCATGCGCTTCAACATGGCGGCGCTGGCCGACCTCGCCGCCCGCGGCACGCCGCTCCCGCTCGCCGGGTTCGGCGCCGAGCGGTCGATCGTCGCCCGTCGGCATCTCGCCGACGCGGTGCTCCTCGCCATCGGCAGTCCCGCGATGGCTGGCGGCACCTTCATCGTCGCCGACCCCGAGCCGCTCACGGTCGCGCGCATGATCGCCGCCCTGCGGAAGGGCAAGGGCCGGAGGGCCGGCCTCTTCCCCCTCCCCGACCGCGCGGTGGCGGCCGTGGCGAGACTCGCAGGCCGGGCGGAGGAGATGGAGCGGCTCCGCCGGCCGCTTGTGGCAAACCCTGCGAAGCTGCTCGCCGCCGGCTGGCGGCCACGCCGCTCCGCCTTCGATGCCCTCGTCGAGACGGGCGCCGGCCGTGACTGACCTCCCCGCGCTCCGCGACGCGCCGAAACTCCTCTTCATCGTCACCGAGGACTGGTTCTTTGCCTCACATTTCCTGCCGATGGCGCGCGCCGCGCGGCGGATGGGGCTCGACGTCGTCGTCGCCACCCAGGTCGACAGGCACCGGGCGGTCATCGAGCAGGCCGGCATCCGCGTCATCCCGGTGGCCACCGACCGGCGGAGCGGCTTCGCCGTGCCGCAGGAGGTGGCGCGCCTCGTGGGCGTCCTCCGCCACGAGCGGCCGGACATCGTCCACTGCATCGCCCTCCGCTCGATCGTCGCCGGCGGTCTCGCCGGCCGGGTCTCGGGCGTCCGGCGCTATGTGCTCGCGCCGACCGGCCTCGGACACCTGTGGATCAGCCGCGGCCGGCGCGCCGCCTTCGGCCGCGCGATCATCAGGCGGGCCGCCGGCTGGCTCCGCGGTCCGGGCACCGTGTTCCTTTTCGAGAACGCCGACGACCCGGCCGAGCTCGGCGTTTCGGCAGCGCGCGGCGACCGCATCGCCTTCGTCGGCGGCGCCGGCGTCGACGGCGATGCTTTTCCCGCACATCCGATCCCGCCGGACTACCCGCCGCTCCGCCTCGCTTTCGTCGGCCGGATGCTGTGGCCGAAAGGAGCAGGCCTTGCGGTCGAGGCGGTCCGTATCGCCCGCAGCCGCGGCGTCAGCGTGACGCTCGACCTCTACGGCGCACCAGACCGCTCGAACCCGGACGCGATCCCGGAGCGCCAGCTCGCGGCATGGGGCAGCGCGGAGGGCATCCGCTGGCACGGCGCGGTGGCGGACGTGGCGAAGGTGTGGTCGGAGGCGCATGCGGCGATCCTGCCGACCTACTACCGCGAGGGCGTGCCCCGCGCGCTGATCGAGGCGCTCGCCTGCGGCCGCGCGGTGATCACCACGAACGTCCCCGGTTGCCGTGACGCGGTCCGCGACGGCGTCGAGGGGATCGTCGTTCCGTCCCGCGACGCGCTGGCGCTCGCGACCGGCATCGCCGCGCTGACGCCGGACCGCCTCGCCGAAATGGGCGCCGCCGCGCGCCGCCGCTTCGAGGAGCGCTACACCGAGGAGGCCGTCATGGCCGCCGTCACCGGCGTCTATCGCGATCTCCTCGCCGTCTCCTCGCCGCCGCGGCGCTGAAACGGCGGCCAGCCGAAGCGGAGCGCGAGGACGAGGACGATCGACATCGAACCTGCCCCCGCAAGCGCCGCCGCGGGTGCATCGACCGACCAGACGGCAAGGCCGATGAGGGCGACGCCCGCGACGATCACCGCCACCGTCACGACGGCGTGCGGCACGCCGCGATCGACCGCGGCCTGGTAGGCGTGGTCGCGGTGCGCCGACCCGAGCGGCGCGCCGCGGATGGCGCGAAGGACGAGCGTCGTCGTGGCGTCGACGACGAACGCCAGCGGCAGGATCATCGCCGCCGCGGGAAAGCCGGCCGCGGCTACCGCAACGAGGAGCCAGCCGAGCAGAAAGCCGAGGCCGACGCTCCCGACGTCGCCCATGAAGATACGCGCCGGCGGCCAGTTCACGGTGAGAAACGCCAGCGCCGCGGCGCCGGCGATGACCGCCGGCAGTGCGGGAAGGCCGACCGCAGGGACCGCCGCCGCTACCGCGACGACACCGAACGCGACCACCCCCGCCTCGCTCGCGGCAAGCCCGTCGATGCCGTCCATGAAGTTGAAGAGGTTGATGAACCAGAGCCAGGCGAACCCGACGACGACCCGGTCGAGGAGGATCGGCGCGCCTTCCCAGAGGATCGGCCCGCTGGGCCACGATGCCAGTACCGCCGTCACCGCCGCCGCCTGCACCGCGAAGCGGAGTGAACCCGGCAGCGACCGCACGTCGTCGGCGAACGAAACGACCGCCACCGCTGCCCCGCCGACAATCACCGCGATCGCGGCAGGTAGCGGCGCGATGGCGGCGGCGATGGCGATGCCGGCGAGGACGACGGGCACGAACCCGATGCCGCCGCCACGCGGGATCGGCGCGCGATGGGACGACCGGGCGTTCGGCTGGTCGACAAGCCGGCGGCGCAGGAGGCGGAGCGCCATGCGGCTCGCGATCGCGGCGGCGAGGAAGGAGGCCGTGGCGGCGATGGCGAGGGTTGCGGGATCCGTCACGGAGTCGGCCGAAGGGAGCGTGCCCGTCTCTTCTGCCATGCCGCACTGGCGCCGTCGCGGGTTACGACCGCGCCCGCGGATGCGCCCTGTCGTAAGCCGCGATCAGCCCGGCCGCATCGACGGCCGTGTAGACCTGCGTCGTCGACAGGCTGGCATGGCCGAGAAGCTCCTGCACGGTGCGGAGATCGCCGCTCGCCGACAGGAGGTGCGTCGCGAAGGAGTGGCGGAGCGCGTGCGGCGTGGCCGTGTCCGGAAGGCCGAGCGCCGAGCGGAGCGTCTCCATCGCCTTCTGGATGATCCGTGGGCTGAGCGGGCCGCCACGGGCGCCGACGAAGAGCGGCCCGTCGGGCCCGACCCGATACGGGCAGAGTTTCAGGTACGCCTCGATCCCGCGGCTGACGGCGGGCAGAACCGGCACGAGCCTCACCTTGCCGCCCTTCCCGCGCACCCGCAGCGATTCGACCCCGCGCATCGGCGCCTCGCCGCGGCTGATGCCGAGCGCCTCGGAGATGCGAAGGCCGGAGCCGTAGAGGAGCGCCAGCACCGCCGCATCGCGCGCGGCGATCCACGGTGTCGTGGCCGGCTGCTCCGCGGCGGTGGTGACACGCAGGGCGAGGTCGGGCGTGATCGGCTTTGGCAGCGTCTTCGGCTGCCGCGGCGTCCGCAGCGCCCGGAAGGCGGCGCCGTTGATACCTTCCTCGCGTTCGAGAAAACGCATCAGCGAGCGGATGCCCGCGAGCCCGCGGGCGAGCGTCCGCGCCCCGGCCCCATCCTCCCGCCGCGCCGCGAGGAAGGAACGAAGGTCCGCCGTCCGCAGCGCCCCGATGTCCTGCACCCCCGGCGGCGCGCCGATGTGCATCGTCACGAACCGGCAGAACTGCATCACGTCGCGGTCGTACGCCTCGAGCGTCTTCGCTGCGAGCCGCCGCTCCCCGCCGATGTGGTCGCGCCACCGCGCAATGGCGCGGAGAAGATCGGGCGCGGCGGGAACGAGAATCGAATCGGCGGTCGTTGCCATGACCGCATGCTATCGCCCGGATCGTCAGCGGATGATTACCCGGCGTGCCGGGGCGGGTCGGCAGCGAGGATCACAATCCCACAGAACATCCCGTCGTTCCGGAGCCGCCCAGGGTCCGGCCTTTGGCCGGCCCGCCCCGCACAATCCCTTCCACTCGTCGCCGCGTTCCGGCATTGTTCTGCCGGCATGGACGATCGCCCACCCCCCTCCGACGACCTCTTCGGCTCAACCGGCCTCTCGCCCGCAGCGGCGCCGGGCGACGTCGTCTCGGTGCTGCTGCCCTTCGCCGTCGCCGAGCCCTACAGTTACCGCGTCCCGCACGGGATGACGGTGGCGCCCGGCGATATCGTCGAGGTCCCGCTCGCAACCCGGAACGTCGTCGGCGTGGTGTGGGACGACGGCCCCGGCCTCGACCGCAGCTCCAACCGCCTCCGCCTGATCGCCACCCGGTTCGACGTACCGCCGCTGCCGACGGCGAGCCGGAAATTCGTCGACTGGGTGGCCGCCTACACGCTGACGACCCGCGGCATGGTGCTGCGCATGGTGATGCGCGCGCCCGGCGCCCTCGAACCGGAGACGGCGCGGCCGGGCTTTCGCCTCGCCGGTCCGCCGCCCGAGCGCATCACGCCGGCCCGCCAGCGCGTTCTCGACCTCGCGGCGGACGGCCTCGCCTGGTCGAAGTCCGGCCTTGCGGGGGCCGCCGGCGTGAGCACCGGCGTCGTCGACGGCCTCGTCGCCAGCGGCACGCTGGTGCCGGTCGACATTCCGCCGGCGCCGGTTGCCGTGGCGCCCGACCCCGCCTTCGCGGTCGCTGCGCTCAACCCCGCGCAGGCCGAGGGCGCCGCAGCGCTGCGCGCGGTGGCGGGCGAGGGCTTTTCGGTCACCCTGATCGACGGCGTCACCGGCTCGGGCAAGACCGAGGTCTATTTCGAGGCCGTGGCCGAAATCCTCTCGCGCGGCGGCCAGGTGCTGATCCTCCTGCCCGAGATCGCGCTCACCGCTGCGTTCCTCGACCGCTTCGCCCTCCGCTTCGGCCAGCGTCCCGCCGAATGGCACTCGGACGTTCCACCCCGCATCCGCGAGCGCATCTGGCGGGGCGTCGCCGATGGCTCGGTGCGGGCCGTCGTGGGCGCGCGTTCGTCGCTGTTCCTGCCGTTCCCGGACCTTCGCCTCATCGTCGTCGATGAGGAGCACGACATCGCCTACAAGCAGGACGACGGCGTCACCTACAACGCCCGCGACATGGCGGTCGTTCGCGGCCAGATCGGGAAATTCCCGGTCGTCCTCTCCTCGGCGACGCCGTCGATCGAGTCGCGCGTCAACGCCGACCAGGGCCGCTACCGCCGCATCGTTCTGCCCGACCGTTTCGCCGGCGCCCTCCTCCCCAAGATTGCCGCCGTCGACCTTCGCATCGACCAGCCCGAGCGCGGCCGCTGGCTTGCGCCGCAGCTCGTCTCGGCGGTGGCGGAGACCATCGCCGACCGCGGTCAGGCGCTCCTCTTCCTGAACCGCCGCGGCTACGCCCCGCTGACGCTGTGCCGGACCTGCGGCCACCGCTTCCAGTGTCCCAATTGCGCCACCTGGCTGGTCGAGCACCGTTTCCGCGGCCAGCTCGTCTGCCACCATTGCGGCCATGCCGAGCGGCGGCCCGACGCCTGCCCGCAGTGCGGCAACGAGGACACGCTGGTCGCCTGCGGCCCCGGCGTCGAGCGCCTCGCCGAGGAGGTGCACGCGCGCTTCCCCGATGCCCGGACGACGGTGCTGTCGAGCGACATGCTCGGCGGCGTCCAGCGGATGCGTCGCGAGCTGAAGGCGATCGCGGACGGCGAAGCCGACATCATCATCGGCACGCAGCTGGTGGCCAAGGGCCACAACTTTCCGCTGCTGCGCCTCGTCGGCGTGGTCGATGCCGACCTCGGCCTCGCCCATGGCGACCTCCGGGCCGCCGAACGGACGTTTCAGCTGCTGTCGCAGGTGACCGGCCGCGCCGGCCGCGTCGGGGGCGCGAGCCGCGCGCTCCTCCAGACGAGCGCGCCGGACCACCCGGTGATCGAGGCCATCGTCGCCGGCGACCGCGAGGCGTTTTACGCGCGCGAGATCGAGGAGCGCCGCATCGCCCAGCTCCCGCCCTTCGCCCGCCTCGTGGCGCTCATCGTCACCGGACCGGACCGCGCGAGCGCCCGCGCGCATGCCACCGCCCTTCGCGCCGCGGCGCCCTTTTCGGAGACGATCAGCGTCTTCGGCCCGGCCGAGGCGCCGCTCGCCGTGATCCGCGGCCAGCACCGCTACCGGATGCTCCTCCATGCGCCGCGGAGCGCCGACGTGCAGGCCTATGTGCGGCAGTGGCTCGGCGCGGCGCCGCCGCCGCGCGGGTCGGTACGGGTTCAGGTCGACGTCGACCCGCAGAGCTTCATGTAGCGATCAGGCGTCGGGCGTCCGCCAGCGAAGGCCGGGGAAGCGGGCGAAGTTGCGATCGAGCGTGATCCACTCACAGCCGGATTCGATTGCGAGGGCCGCGTACCAGGCGTTCAACCGCTGGATGAACTCCTCATCGTCGGCCTCTTCGAAGGCGGAGAAGGAGAGCGGATCGATGCCGGGCCGAAGCCCTCCCGTAGCGGTGCTGATCCTGGGCATCACCCTCGGCTTCCGCTCCGCCGGCGCCTCGGCCACGACGATCCGAAGACCCTGTTCGACCATCGACGTGAACGTCCGACCTTCCGCGATCGCCTTTCGCTTCGCCTGAGCCAGCAGTTCGTCCGGCAAGCGTATGGTGGTCCGTGTCGTCATGACCGGAATATAGTCAATCCGCCGGCGCTGGGCGCGTCTAGTTCGCCTCGCCGCCCTTCGGCGTCGCGTTGGCGTAGTTCCGGTACTTGAACTCGCGCACGTCCGTGGCGGCTTCCGTCTGCGCCAGCTTGAAGATCTTGTCGTGGAGCGGCGAGAGGTGGCAGGCGGGGTCGGTATTCCCCGCGTCGCCCGTCAGCGCAAAGGCCTGGCAGCGGCAGCCGCCCCAGTCGATCTCGCGGAAGTCGCAGCTCTTGCACGGCTCGGGCATCCAGCCGGTGCCGCGGTACTTCTGGAAGGCGTCGGAGTTCTGCCAGATCCAGGCGATCGATTTGTTGCCGCGCACCGAATCGAATTCGAGGCCGGTGATCGATTCGGCCGCGTGGCAGGGCAGGACCTTGCCGGAGGGCGAGATGTTGAAGAACTGCCGGCCCCAGCCGCCCATGCACTTCTTCGGACGTTCGGCGTAGTAGTCCGGGATGACGTAGTCGATCACGAGCTTGCCCTTGAGGCGCTCGCGCGACTCCTCGACGAGCTTCGTCGTCGCGTCGAGCTGCTCGACCGTCGGCATCAGCGCGGCGCGGTTCTTCAGCGCCCAGCCGTAATACTGCACGTTCGCAACCTCGAGCCGGCTCGCGCCGAGCGACACCGCCATCTCGATGATGTCCGGCAGCTGATGGAGGTTCTGGCGGTGCATGACCGCGTTGACCGTCAGCGGCAGGCCGGCGTCCTTCAGCCACTTCGCCGCCTGGAGCTTCTTCTTGTGCGCGTCCTTGAAGCCGGCGATGCGATCCGCCACGCCCGATTCCGCGCCCTGGAACGAAACCTGGGCATGGTCGAGCCCGGCGTCCGCGAGCTCCTTCACCTTCGCCTCGGTCAGCATCACCGCCGAGGTGATGAGGTTGGTGTAGAGGCCGACCGCGCGGGCGTGCCTGACCAGCTCGACGATGTCCTTCCGGACCGTCGGCTCGCCGCCGGAGAAATGGAACTGGAGGACGCCGAGCTCGGCGAGCTCCGTCATCACCTTCTTCCATTCCTCGGTGGTCAGCTCCGCGCTCGACCGCTCGAGCTCGACCGGGTTCGAGCAGTACGGGCACTGCAGCGGGCAGCGGTGGGTCATCTCCGCCAGGACCGCGGCCGGGATGCCGAAGTCGACATGCGTGATCGGCGCCGTGCTGTCCAGGAGCCGCAGCGTATCCATCGGATCGTCGCGAAGAATGTCGTCCATGGTCAGTCTCCCTCAACCACGACCAGGAAGTCCCGCCCCCGCAGATCTTCCAGCATGACGATGACGTCGCCGCCGATCAGGTCGCGATCGGCGACGTATTTGGCGGCAAGGAGATCGACGATGTCCCCGATCGTCCGCTTGCCGTCGCAAAGCTGCAGGATCTCGATCGCCGTGTCGTCGGGAACGAGCACGCGCTCCGGCACGAGCAGCACGTGGCGCTGGCGGACCTTGTCGTAGTGGAGCCGCGCATAGCGCGGCAGCACCGGCCGGCTCGCTTCGGTGAGCGGCGGTCGTTCGTCGGTCATCGCCTCGGCCGTCCCCAGCATTACATGCCGTCCGGAACGAACGCGCCGGGCGGAATGTGTCCCTCGACATACGCATGATAGAGCGCGTCGAGCTGGACCCAAAGCACCTGCGTCTTGAAGATGAGCGCGTTGCAGACCGCCTCGCGCTCTGCCGGATTGTGGGAATTGGCCTTGACGAAAGACAGCGCGAACGCGGCGTCGCGCGGCGCCTGGTCGAGGCGTTTGCGGAAATAGCCCATCACGCTGTCGTCGATGAAGTCGTAGTGCTCGAGCATCCCCGAGATGCGTTCTTCGTGGATGCCGGGCGCGAACAGCTCGGTCAGCGAGGAGGCGACGGCTTCGAGCGGCGTGCGGTCGCGCACGAAATTGACGTAGGCGTCGACGGCAAAGCGCGTCGCCGCCAGGATTCCCTGCGTCGATTCCACGTATTCCGGATCGAGCCCCAGGCCGGTCGTGAGCTTGAGCCACCGGTCGATCCCGCCCTCGCCGCCGGGAATGCCGTCATGGTCGGTGACGCGGTGGATCCATTCGCGCCGGACCTCGCGATCGCGGAAGCGCGACAGGACCACCGCATCCTTCAGCGGGATCGACGACTGATAATAGTAGCGGTTGAGCGCCCAGGCCTGGACCTGGCCCTTGTTGAGCTTCCCGCCGTGGAGAAGCTTATGGAAGGGGTGGAGGTTGTGATAGCGCGTCGCGCCGATCTCGCGCAGCCGCGCCTCGAGCTCCTCCGCCGACCGGAGTTCCTTCGGCCTCACCACGACGTTCATAGCGTTATCTCCGTCCCGTCGGTCGGGATCTCCCATCCCGCCGCCTTCAGCTCAGCCCTTTCGGGAGAGCGCGGCAAGAGCGCCGGGTTGGAGTTGTTGATGTGGAGGAAGACTTTGCGCCCGACGCCGAGCGGCGCGAACCGCGCCATCGTGCCGTCCTGCCCGGACATCGACATGTGGCCCATGCGCTTGCCGGTCTTGGTGCCGAGGCCCTGCGCGATCATCTCGTCGTCGCGCCACAGCGTGCCGTCGAAGAAGACGAGCGGCGCGCCGCGGACGCGTTCCGCAAGCTCGGACGTGAGGTCGGCGCAGGCGGCGAGATAGAAGAAGTGCGAGCCGTCGCGGCGGTTGCGGACATGGAGGCCGAGGGTATCGCCGGTCCTGGTGCCGAAGCCGGGACCGGTCGCTTTCTCGTCCTCGAGGTAGAGCGCGACCTTCCCGGGCAGGGCGAAGGGCGTCACCTCGATGCCCGACTCGGTCCCGTCGGGAAGGCGGAGGGAAACGGGGGTTTCGAGTTCGATCGCCTCGCGCTTCACGAAACGCGGGTCGAGAACGTTGAAGATGCTGTTGTCGCGCAGCACCGAAAGCACCCTCTCGTGCCCGTAGACGGTGAAGGCCTGGCTTTCCCGCAGATGGAGCAATCCGGCGACCGCATCGACGTCACCATTGGTGAGGACGACGCCCGCAATCGGGCTATGGCGCAGGCCATGGCGCGGATGCAGTTTCGGGTTGTCGGTTATCTGCTGGCGAAGGTCGGGAGCGGCGTTGACGAGAAACCAGTTCTCATTGTCGGCGCTGACAGCGACTGACGCCTGGGTCGATCTCAGTTCCGGCTGCTCGCTACGGGCGGTGCGGCAGACGGGGCAATTGCAGTTCCACTGGGGCAGTCCGCCCCCCGCCGCAGCTCCAAGGACCAGCACATGGAGCATCTGTCCGATCGAAGCGCGGCGGGGGTCGTCAGACTACTTGCGGGTGGCGCAAGCGTACATGTTGATTTCCATGCCGACGCAAACTTCGGCGATCTTCGGGGTCTTCCAGGACATGAGATCCTCCATCATGGTTTGCGGCGGTGGAGCCGCTCTCCGCTCCACCGGCTAATCGGTGCAGCGGGGTCAACTTATGAAGCTGCCCGGCGCCGCGTCATTCTATCGCTGCCATTACGAATCCCTATGGGCCGAGAAACCCAAGGCCAGCCTTGGCTTTTCACGAAACATCCCACCTTCGTGATCTCGGCGCGGCCGTCACGGCGCCGCGGCCCGCCGGTTGCGGACGGCGGTATCCCTGCTCGCGAGCTCATCGATCGCCGACCGGAGCGCGGGGGTGATTCCGGGCTCCGTCATGGCGTGTCCGGCGCCTTCCACGATGCGGACTTCGGCCTTCGGCCAGGCGGCGGCGAGGGCGAACGACGTCGCCGGCGGGCAGAGAAGGTCGTAGCGGCCCTGGACGATGATTCCCGGGATGCCCGCCAGCCGGCGTGCCCCCGCGATCAGCTGGTCCGGCCGCAGGAAGCAGTCGTTGCGGAAATAATGCGCCTCGAAGAACGGCGTCGCCGGGAGAGTGCTCCCGGCGGTCGGCGGCGCCAGCCGCTGCCGCGCCGGCGCCGCCGCCGAGAGGACCCGCTCCGTGTCGTGCCAGCGCCAGGCGGCAGGCCGGTGGACGGCCGGGTCGGCGTCGAGGATGCGGTCGAAATAGGCGGCCAGCGGGTCCGCCCACTCCGACTTGGTCAGGCCGGCGAGGAAATCGGCGAAAAGGTCCGGCCGCAGCCGCTTCGGGCCATCGACGAACGCCCAGTCGAGTTCAGCCCGCGTGCCGAGAAAGACGGCGCGGAGCGCGAGCCCCGTCACCCGCTCCGGATGGGCCTCGGCGTAGGCCAGCGCAAGCGTCGCCCCCCACGATCCACCAACCACGAGCCAGCGTTCGATCCCGAGCGTTTCGCGAATGCGCTCGAGGTCGGCCACGAGATGCGCGGTGGTGTTGGCGTGGAGCCGGTCCGTCGCCACGCTCCGTCCCGCGCCGCGCTGGTCGAACAGCACCGCCCGGTAGCGCTGGGGGTCGAACAGCTCGCGCTGCCCAGGCCGGCAGCCGCTGCCGGGACCGCCGTGCAAGAACACCGCCGGAAGACCGTCGGGGCGCCCGGCCTGCTCGACGTAGAGCCGATGGCCGTCGCCGACGTCGAGCATGCGGACGTCGAAAGGCACGGTCTCGGGCACGGCGGAACTCCGGTTGCAGCGGAACGCTAGCCAGCCGCCCGCCACGAGACAACCCGCGGGCCGGAACCGGCAGAGGCCGCGGTACCGCCGCGGCGCGCGGCGAAGACGGCCGCGGCCAAACGCCTTCGTGCGTTGCGTTGCGCCGCCGGGCGGGCCATCTAGGCCTGAAGTCTCATCGCGCGAGTGGGTCCATGGCCGCCGAACCGCTTCCCATCGATGTCGTGTCCGACGTCGTCTGCCCGTGGTGCTTCATCGGGAAGCGCCGGCTCGAGGCGGCTATCGCGAGCCTGCCGGAGATTCCCGTCGCCGTCCGCTGGCGGCCGTTCCAGCTCGATCCGAGCGTCCCGCCGGGCGGGCTCGACCGCGACGAGTACATGCAGAAGAAGTTCGGCAGCCTCGGGAGCCTCGACGCGGCGCACGAACGGCTGACCGCCCTGGGCCGCGCCGAGGGAGCGCCCTACCGCTTCGACCTCATCAGGCGGAACCCCAACACCATCGACGCGCATCGCGTCGTCCGCTGGGCCGCCGATGCCGGCCAGGAGGCCGAGATCGTCGAGCGGCTGTTCACCGACTACTTCGTCAACGGCCGGGACGTCGGCGACCATCAGATCCTCGCCGACGCGGCCGAATCGGTCGGCCTCGACCGCGCGACGACGCTCACCCGCCTCGCGAGCCCGCACGACCGCGCCGCCGTCGAAGCCGAGATCGCCGCCGCGCAGCGGATCGGCGTCACCGGCGTTCCCTGCTTCATCATCGCCCGCAAATACGGCGTGATGGGCGCGCAGACGGCGGACGTGCTCGCCAACGCCATTCGCCAGGCGGCAGCGGAACTCTCCACCGCGGCGTGACGCCTGGAGCGCGGTTCCCTGATGGGCAAGATCCTATTCGAAGAACCGGCAGCCGCTTCTTCGGATCACGCTTCAGCGCCCGTCGGCACCGCAAAGCGGCTGAACGCCGTCACGACGGCTTCATAGACCTTCCGTTTGAACGGGATGATCAGCTCCGGGAGCCGCTCGATCGGCTCCCAGCGCCACTCGACGAATTCCGGCTTCTCGCCGCCGCCGGGGTTGAGGACGTCGATCTCCGATTCCTGCCCCTCGAACAGGAACGCGACGAAGCGGATGCGCTGGCCGCGATACTTGCCGCGCCACGCTTTGCCCACCAGTTCCGCCGGCAGGTCGTATTCCATCCAGTCGTCCATCGTGCCCAGATGCATCGCCGAGCGGACATTCGTCTCCTCGAACATCTCCCGCCGCGCGGCCGCGACCAGATCCTCGTCGCCATCGATGCCGCCCTGGGGCATCTGCCACCATTTGCCGACGCCCTCGGCCTCGTTCGGCCCGTCCTTCCGCTTGCCGACGAAGACGTTGCCCTTCCGGTTGAAGAGGGTCACGCCGGCACAGGACCGGTACGGCAGGGAAGCGATGTCGACCATCACGGAACCTGGATGAGCGTAGCCTCGAGGGGATCGACGCGGAGCGCCGTCACCGGCACGATTTCAAAACCGCGCGCCAGCGCCGTTTCGGCCCACGCGCGCACCGCCTCGATCGTATTGGGGAAGGCGCTGCCGGAGCCGATGGCGTAGCCGCGCTGCTGCGCGAGCGCCTCGAGCTGGGCAAGGCGATTGGCGACCGCCGTCTGGTCGTCGACGGTGTCGATCACCAGATCCGCCCGCGCATAGGGAACGAGGCCGACCGAGACATCGGCGGTGACCGAGCGCGCCGAAGCGCCGTCGTCGAGGAACATCAGCCCGCGCCGGGCGAGTTCCTGCACCACCGGAGCAAGGGCGGCCGCGTCGCCGGTGAACCGGCCGCCGGCATAGGTGACGATGCCGGCATACATGTTGAACTGCGTCATCAGCCATTCGAGCCGGTCGATGTTGTCGCCGGGGGCGGCATCGACCAGCAGCGTGTGCTCGCCGGGATCGTTGGCGGGGAAATCGAACGGTTCGAACGGCACCTGGAGGAAGATCTCGTGGCCGGCCGCCCGCGCGTCGGCCGCGACCGAGCGGAGGTTGGACCCGTAGGGCGCGAGCGCCAGAGAGATCTCGGGCGGCAGCCGGTCGATCGCCTGCTGCGTGCCGGTGCGGCCGAGGCCGACGCCGCCGATGACGATGGCGATCCGCGGCCGGCCGGAGGTGCCCGTCGCCGGCAGCGGCCGGAGATAGGCATCGAGCGGGCGCAGCCCGTCCGGACCGACCCGCGGAATGGCGCCGTAATGGCCGGATTCGAGGAGCGCCGGATTGACCTCGGTCGAGAGCGCAATCGCGCCGGCCGCGCCCGCGTCGCGGATGACGACGCCCGCGCCGTTGGCGGGGAGGCCGTCGGGCGTGGTGATCGTGACGCCGGCATCGGCGCCCGCTTCCGGCGCGCGGATGACGACCTCGCCGGTCGACGGCGGCGTTTCGATGGTCGTGGTCGCCGTTTCGGCGGGCGGCGTTCCGCTCTCCCACGAGAGGATCGTCGTGACCACGGCGGCGACGAGCACGACGCCGAGCACCGTCAGGAGAACCCCGACGATGCTGATCCCGGCGATGCGGCGCGGCGGCTTGCCCCGGAGGGGTTTGGTGAGTTCGTTCATCGGCACCAGGATGAAGGCCGGCGCTCCGAGCGCCGGCCCTGATCGTGCTTCCCTACGGGTTCGCCGGCGCGGGCACCGGCGCCGGAGCGGGCGTGACGGCCGCGCCGTTCGCCGGGAACGCAGCGTTCTGCTCTTCGCCACGGAGGAGCCGAAGCGCGAACTGGAGCTGCGTGTCGTCGTCGGGATTGGCCGGCACGAAGGAGAGCGAAGCCTGACGTTCGGCGGCGCCGTTCTCGATCGTGAGATGGCCGGGGAGCGTCGCCTCGGCGAGCGCCGGAAGTTCGGCGACGCGCGCGGCGAGTTCCGGCGGCAGCACCTGCTCGACGAGGATGTCGGGCTCGATGCCGACGGCCTGGATCGAGCGGCCCGACGGCGTGTAGTACCGCGCCGTGGTCAGGCGGAGCGCGCCGTCGCCCGGCGTGAGCGGGATGATGGTCTGCACCGAGCCCTTGCCGAAGGACAGCGTGCCGATGATGGTCGCGCGGTGCTGATCCTGCAGCGCGCCCGCCACGATCTCCGACGCCGACGCCGAGCCGCCATTGACGAGCACGATCATCGGCACGCCATCGAGGATGTCGCCGGGGCGGGCATTGTAGCGGCGCGTGTCCTGCGGGCTGCGGCCGCGCGTCGACAGCACCTCGCCCTGCTCGATGAAGGCGTCGGCCACGTTGACCGACTGGTCGAGGAGGCCGCCCGGATTGCTGCGGAGATCGAGGATGAAGCCCTGGAGGTTCTCCGGGCCGATCTCGGTGCGGAGCCGCAGGATGGTGTCCTGCATGTCCTGGGTGGTGGTCTCGCTGAACTGCTTGAGCCTGACGTAGCCGACGTTTCCGAACGCCTGGCCGCGGACCGTCTGGTCGCGGATGAGCTCGCGGACCATCGGTACGTCGAACGGCTCGACGCCTTCGCGGAAGATGGTGAGCGTGATCGGCGTGTTCGGCTCGCCGCGCATCAGGTCGACGGCCTCGTTGAGCGTGAGGCCCTCGATCGATGCGCCGTCGATGCCGATGATCCTGTCGCCCGCGAGGATGCCGGCCCGGGCGGCGGGCGTGTCGTCGATCGGCGAGACGACCGTGACGACGCCGTTCTCCTGCGTCACCTCGATGCCGAGGCCGCCGAATTCGCCGCGCGTGGTGAACTGCATCTCCATGAACGCGTCGGGCGGCAGGTACGACGAATGCGGGTCGAGCGACTGCACCATTCCGGCGATCGCGGCCTGGATCAGCGTCGCCTCGTCGACCTCATCGACATAGTCGGCGAGGATGCGCTCGAAGATCTCGCCGAACAGGTTGAGCTGCCGGTAGGTCTCGGACGATTGCGCCTGCGCGGGCGTGCCGGCGAACAGGGACTGGCGCGACAGGCCGAGAAGGGCCGCCGCAACGAAGATCGCCCCTGCGATGAGGTAGGTCGCCTTGCGAGACATCCACGAACCTTCTTGTCAGTACGGGTCGGCCCACCACGGGCCAGGATCGATCGATTCCCCGTCCTTGCTGAATTCCACGTAGAGCAGGGGTCGGGCGGCTCCCATTGCTGCCCCCGCAGCGCCCGCAACCTGCACGGCATTCATCGCCGCTACCGGCTCGCCCGCGAGGACGAACTGGCCATACTGCACGTCGATGCGTTCCATGCCAGACAGGAGGATAAGGTATCCGTCGCCGGCATTGATAATCAAGAGATTGCCATAGGACCGATAGGGGCCGGCGAATTCGATCCATCCATCTGCGGGTGCGGCGACGCGGGCGCCGGCGCGCGTGGCGATGGTCATGCCCTGCGCGATGCCGCCGAAACCGTCCTCCGCGCCGAAGGCGGTGACGAGTTCGCCGCTTGCCGTCCGCGGCAGACGGCCGCGAAGCGTCTGGAAGGCGACCGACGGCTCGATGCGGTCGGCCGGGTCGAGAATGACCGGCGGGCCGGGCTCGATCGGCGCGAAGGCGAGCTCGGTTCCCGCCGCCGGACGGTTGGCGGCCGCGACCGCCGCAATCAGTTCCCCGAGAGTCTGCGCCTGGGCAGCGAGCGTGCCTGCCCGCGCCTGCTCGGCGGCGAGCGTCTCTCCGGTCTGGTTGAGGCTGCGCTGCCGCTCGGCGACGAGGAGCCCGAGCCGCTCGCCCTCGTCGGCGAGGTCGGTGGCGGCGGCGACGAGCCGGTCGCGTTCGGCCGCCTGCTCCGCCCGCAGCGCGACGAGCCTCTCGATGTCGGCGACGAGGGCTTCGGCTTCGCCCCGTAGCTCCGGCACCACCGCGCCGAGGAGAATCGCGCTCCGGACGGCCGCGAGCGCATCGCCGGGCTGGACCACGATCGCCGGCGGCGGCGCGCGGCCCATCCGCTGCAGCACGGCCAGCACCTCGGCGAGGACGTCCCGGCGCGCCGCGAGCGACTGGCGGAGGCGATCTTCGTCGGCGAGGAGCACGGCCATGCGCTGCTCGGCCTCGTCGATCCGGGTCTCGAGGTCCTGGACGCGGCGGTTGGTTTCGACGAGGGCGTCGGCGATGCCGGCACGGTCCTGGTCGAGCGCGGCGATCTCGGCCGCGAGTTCACGCTGGCGCTCGGCGGTGACGGCAATCTCGGCGGTGATCGCCTGGAGCTCGGCGCGCCACTGGGCTTCGCCGGGCGTCTCGGCCGGCGCCTGCGCCCGCGCCGGAATGCCCAGCGCCGACGCAAGGAGCGTCGCGGCAAGGGCGGAGCGGAGGAGGCGCCTCATGCGGAGCGAAAGCCTCTGGCGTCGGCGGAACGATCCGGCGGCGCGGTGTTTGGCCGGCGATTGCGGCGTCGTCACGACGCCCGCCTCACGCGCGGTGATAGGGATGACCGGCCAGAATGGTTATCGCCCGGTAAACCTGCTCGGCGAGCATCGCGCGGACCAGCTGGTGCGGCCAGGTCATTGCGCCGAAGGCGATCGTCTGGCGCGCTTCCCGCACGAGGTCGCCGTGGAGCCCGTCGGCCCCGCCGATGAGGAAGGCAAGGTCCGCCGTTCCATCGTCGCGGATGCGGGCGATGCGCTTCGCGAATGCCTCGCTGGTGAGGACGTCGCCGCCTTCGTCGAGCGCGAAGATCACGGCCCCCGCCGGCACGATCCCGCGGAGTGCCGCCGCTTCCTCGCGTTGCCGGTCGGCGGCGCGCGCCGCACGGCTTTCGCCGACCTCGCGGATGGCGAAGGACAGACCGAGGCCGGCGCCGGCCCTGGCCGCACGGTCAGCGTAGCGCTCGACGAGCGTCCGCTCGGCGTCGGGCTTGAGGCGGCCGACCGCGGCGACCAGGAGGCGCAGCGCCATCGGCCGAACAGCTCCGGCTCAGGCGAGCGGCGGGCCCGAGATCGCGTCCGCCATCCACATCTTCTCGAGGTTGTAGAACTGGCGAACCTCGGGACGGAAGATGTGGACGATCATGTCGCCGGCATCGACCAGCACCCAATCGCAATGCGGCTGGCCCTCGACCCGCGGCGCGGGCAGGCCCGCGTCCTTGAGGTCCGATACCAGGCGTTCCGCGATCGCGTTGACGTGCCGGTTCGAGCGCCCGGAGGCCACGACCATGTGGTCGGCCATCGGGCTCTTGCCGGTGATGTCGATGGTCACGATGTCCCCCGCCTTGGCTTCGTCAAGGCTGTCGAGGACGAGGTTGAGGGCCTCGGGGTTTCGGACACTCCGCATTCCCGGGGCCGGGGCAGGCGCGCGCGGCGCCCTGCCGGGCTGCAGTGCAGATGTCAGCGGTGGTTCCTCGCTCGTCGATCGTGCCGGCAGAGGTGCCGGCAGCGCGCCCGAAGATAGGATCGGTTCGGCAACCGTTTCAAGACGATCGTTGCGGCAGGCCGCGCCGAAGTTGCGTCGACGATAGGTCGACGCGCGGGCCGGCGAGGAAAACCATCCTTCCGGGCCGCCGGGAAAGGCCGGAAGCCGCCCGTTCCGGGATACGGCGGCGGCGGAGCCGCCGCGCCGCGGGCGAGGTGAGCGCGGCCCGCGTGTCGCGCGGGCGGTCGGCGACCGCGATCGGAACGGCGGCGGCAATCGCGCGCCAGTCGCGCCAGCGGTGGAAGCCGGCCAGGCTGTCGGCCCCCATCAGCCAGACGAATCGGACGCCCGGCGCGTGGCGCCGCAGCCAGCGGATCGTGTCGGCCGTGTAGGTCGTTCCGATCTCGGCTTCGACCGTAGTCACGTCGATCCGCGGATGCCGCGCGATGCGGGCCGCCGCCCCGGTCCGCGCCGCAAGGGACTGCGACGGCTTCCCTTTCAGGGGATTGCCGGGCGAAACGAGCCACCACACCCGGTCGAGGCGGAGTTTCCGGAGCGCCTTGAGGCTGAGCGCCCGGTGCCCGGCATGCGCCGGATCGAACGACCCCCCGAGGAGCCCGATCGCGAGTCCGGGCCGATGGGCGGGCAGAACCGCCAAATCAGGGCGCGGGCGCAGCCGGCGTCGGCGCGATCGCGCCCTTGGCAACGAGCCAGTCATAGACCTCGTAGCCGATTCGGTCCTGATCGGCCGGGCCGAGATGCGTCGCGGCCTCCTGCACGGCTTCGTAGATCGGGCCGCCGGGCGGCTGATTCGCCAGCACCTGCGCGGTGAGGAACCAGCGGAAGCTCTCGGTGGCGCTCACCGTCACGCCCTGGCCGCTGCGATAGGCAACGCCGAGCGTGTACATCGCCGGAACGTACAGCTGCTCGGCCGCGAGCATCATCATCTCGACGGCGCGGGCGAAATCCTGCGCCACGCCCGCCGCATTCGCGTAGGCGAGCCCGACCTGGTACTGGCCGGCCGCGTTCCCCTGTGCCGCGGCGAGGTTGAAGAGGCGCAGCGCCTCGGCGGGATCGGCCGCGACGCCCTCGCCGGCCCGGTAGCGAAGGCCGAGCGAGACCTGCGCCGGCGCGTAGCCCTGATCGGCCGCGAGCCGGTAGTAACGCACCGCCTCCTCGAGGTTCCGCTCGGTGCCGGTCGCCGTGTAGTACAGCGAGGCGAGCTCGAGCTGCGCCGCCGGGGAGCCCTGGGCCGCCGCGGCGGAGACGAGCCGGAATGCTTCGGCGGGGTTGGCGGTCACGCCGCGTCCTTCACGATAGAGCTGGCCAAGAAGAAGCTGCGCCGCGGCGTCGCCGGCGGCGGCGAGCGGCTGCAGGATGGCGGCCGCCTCGGTCGGCCGGTCCTGGTCGAGGAGGGTCTGCGCCTCCGTCACGGTCTGCGCGAGCGCGGGCGTGCCCGCAAGAAGCGCGGCGGCGAGCGCCGCTGCGAGGACTTTCGGGGCCATTTTCGATGTTCCTCCGGCAAGAATCGTCATTCCGGTCTCGTCACGGCCGGATCTGGCCGTTGCCACGGACGCGGTATTTGAAGGTCGTGAGCTGCTCGACGCCGATCGGGCCGCGGGCATGGAGTTTTCCCGTCGCGATCCCGATCTCGGCGCCCATGCCGAACTCGCCGCCGTCGGCGAACTGGGTAGAGGCGTTGTGAAGCACGATCGCGCTGTCCACCCGGTTGAGGAAGCGCTCGGCCGCGGCCGCATCGTCGGTGACGATGCTGTCGGTGTGCTGCGAGCCGTAGCGGGTGATGTGCTCGATCGCTCCATCGACGCCGTCGACGAGTTTCGCCGAGATGATCGCGTCGAGATATTCGGTCGACCAGTCGGCCTCGGTCGCGGGTTCGATCCCTTCCGCAAGGCGCTGCAGCTCGAAATCGCCGCGGACCTCGCAGCCCGCGCCTTTCAGCGCCGCGACGAGCGGACGGAGATGCGTCGCCGCAACGGCACGGTCGACGAGCAGCGTCTCGGCCGCACCGCAGACGCCCGTCCGCCGCATTTTCGCGTTGACGACGATGCGGACCGCCATGTCGAGGTCGGCCGCCCTGTCGACGTAGACGTGGTTGATGCCCTCGAGATGCGCGAACACCGGCACGCGCGCCTCCGCCTGCACCCGGCCGACGAGGCTCTTTCCGCCACGGGGCACGATCACGTCGATCGTACCGCCGAGGCCGGTCAGCATCAGCCCGACGGCCGCGCGATCGGAGGTCGGCACCAGCTGGATGGCCGCGCCAGGCAGCCCCGCTTCCTCGAGCCCCTCGGTGAGACAGGCGGCGATCGCCGCCGAGGACCGGCGCGAATCCGTGCCGCCGCGGAGGATCGCGGCGTTCCCCGCCTTGACGCAGAGACCGCCGGCGTCGGCGGTGACGTTGGGCCGGCTCTCGTAGATGACGCCGACGACGCCGAGCGGCGTCCGGACCCGCTCGATGTGGAGGCCGTTCGGCCGGTCCCAGCCGGCCATGACCGCGCCGACGGGATCGGGGAGCGCCGCGACCTCGTCGAGGCCGGCGGCGATCCCTTCGACGCGCGAATTGTTGAGCGTCAGGCGGTCGCGGAACGAGGCGGCGAGCATGCCGGCATCCTCGAGGTCCGCTTCGTTGGCCTTCAGAATCTCGGCTTTCCGGACGCGGATCGCCGATGCCATCGCCCGGAGCGCACCGTTCTTCTGCACCGGCGGCGCGATCGCGAGCACGGCCGCGGCCGCGCGGGCACGGCGGCCCATTGCCTCCATGTCGCGGCGCAGCGCCTCCGGCGCCTCGGTGGTCGTCTCGTTCCGGTTGCGGGCTAGCTCGGCGGTGGTCATGGGCGCCGTCTCTTCGGTTGCGGGTCGGCTCGCGGGCCGCATGTCTATATCGGGTGACGGTTTCGTTCAAACGACCAGGCTAACGGCGTCTTGACGAAGACGCGGCATGGTCCCCCGCGTGCCGGTGCGGCCGGCAGGACAACAGGGGGCCAACAATGATCCGTCTTCATCGCGGCGCCGCCGTGGCGGCGTTCGCTTTCGCGCTCGCGACGACCACCACCGCCTTCGCCCAGCCGGCGGCGACGACGGCAACTCCGGCCCTGCCGGAAGCCTATGCGACGCTGCTGACGCCGCTCTTCTCCGGCAAGCTCACCATCATCGGGCAGGAAATCGCCTACCCCGCGGGCGTCCCGAACATCACGAGCGCCATCGTGACGATCGCGCCCGGCGCCGAGACCGGCTGGCACACCCACGAGGTGCCGCTGTTCGCCTACGTCCTCGAGGGCACGGCCACCATCGACTATGGCAGCAGGGGCACGCGCGCGGCCGGTCCCGGCAGTACGTTCCTCGAAGCGATGAACTGGGCGCACAACGCGCACAATTACGGCGACGTGCCGGTCCGGATTCTCGCGATCTACATCGGCGCCGAGGGCGTCGCCAACGCCGAGCCGGCGACCGGGGCAGAGTAGCCCCGGCTACTCGCCGGCGATGACCATGTCGTCGCGGTGCATCATTTCCGGCCGCCCGGCATAGCCGAGGATCGATTCGATGTCGGAGCTGTTGCGGCCGATGATCCGCACCGCGTCGACGGCGTCATAGGCGACGAGGCCGCGGGCAATCTCCTCGCCCGCCGGGCCGAGGACGCGGATCGCGTCGCCGCGCTGGAACGTGCCCTCGACGCGCTTCACGCCGGCGGGCAGGAGGCTCTTGCCGGCGCGGAGCGCGCGGACGGCGCCCGCGTCGATCGCGATGAGGCCGCGCGTTTCGAGGTGGCCGGAGATCCAGTTCTTCCGCGCGGTGCCGGGTTTCGCATCGGCGAGGAACCAGGTGCAGCGGTCGCCGGCGGTGATCGCGGCGAGCGGGTGGAGCTTGTGGCCGGAGGCGATCACCATCGTCGTGCCGGCGGTGGTTGCGATCCGGCCCGCCTCGATCTTGGTCACCATGCCGCCCTTCGACAGTTCGCTGCCGACCGTCCCCGCCATCCCCTCGATCTCGGGCGTCACCCGCTCGACCACCGGTATGAACCGGGCGTTCGGGTCCTTCTGCGGCGGAGCGGTGTAGAGGCCGTCGATGTCGGACAGGAGGACGAGGAGGTCCGCGCCCATCATCGAAGCGACGCGGGCGGCGAGACGGTCATTGTCGCCGTAGCGGATTTCCGCCGTCGCCACCGTGTCGTTCTCGTTGATGACCGGCACCGCCTTCAGCGCCAAGAGCGTGTTGATCGTGGCGCGCGCATTGAGATAGCGCCGCCGCTCCTCGGTGTCGGAGAGCGTGAGGAGAATCTGCCCCGCCGTCAGCCCGCGCCCGCCGAGAACCTCCGACCACGCCCGCGCCAGCGCGATCTGCCCCACGGCCGCTGACGCCTGGCTCTGCTCGAGGAGCAGCGGCCCCTTCGGCAGGCCGAGGACGTTCCGGCCGAGCGCGATCGAACCCGAGGACACGACGAGCACGTCCCGCCCGCCACGCGCGAGCGCGGCGAGGTCTTCCGCGACGGTTTCGAGCCAGTCGCGCTTCAGCCTGCCGGCCCTGGCATCGACCAGCAGCGCCGAACCGATCTTGACGACGATCCGGCGAAAATCCTCGGGTTTACGGTTCACGTGAGCGCGGGGCGAATGTCGGTGAGGGCGAAATTGCCGCCCTTATAGAGGAGCGGCACGCCATGTGTCTTGGCCACCGCGTAGGCGAGGCAATCGCCGTAGTTGAGCTGCGCGGGGCGGCCCCGGCCTTTGCCGTAGCGTTCGAAGGCGGCGGTTGCGGCGGCGTACATGTCAAATGTGAACGGCACCGCCAAAAGGCCCGACAACCCGAGGAGACTCGAAATGAAGCTGTTCGGGTCCGCGATTTTGAATTCGAGGACCAGCCGCAACTCCACCAGCGTTGGCGTACCGATCAGTGACGGTCCTTGCGTCGCGGCCAGAAGTAGCGGCTCGTGATCGTCCTCCTCGAGCGCGATAGCCACCAAGGCCGACGTATCGAGCGCGATCACTTGGGCAGGCCGCGCTCGTCATAGAGGTCGGCGTGATCGGACGTCACACCGGGCTTCTTGGTGCCCGCAGCGCGGCGCGCCGCAGCGCGAAGACGATCGTAGTCTCCACGCTGCCGTGGGTTGAGCCCATCGACGGTCTGCCGCGCGTCGACCTCTTTCTGAAGAGCCTGCAGCACCACCTCTGTGACCGGCACCTTTCGCCTGTCGGCAATCTCATGCGCCAATCGGTACGCCTCGTCGCTTCGGATATTGAGCTGTCTCGCCATGTAGCACCTCCATCGCAGATGCTAGCATAAGATCGTACCGCCTCGTCTTCAAGGCTTTGCGAGCCCGGCCGCCGCTGCCTTGACGGTGACGGGCCTTCACGGTGACACATCCCGTGGATGCATGGGGCACGGTGCCATCGGCGCGACAGCAGACTGGAGAGAGAAATGCGATCGGCATTGTTGAAGGCAGCGCTCGGCATGGGCGTCGCGGTCGGAATCGTCACGACCGCCGCGGCCGACCCCGCCCTTTTCGTGGCGCGTGACGCGGACACGAGAGTCTACCTCTTCGGCACCGTCCACCTTGCGAATTGCGACACCGTGGAGCCCGCGCCGACGCGCCCCACCAAACAGGCGATCGCGACCGGCTGTCCGGAATGGCTGACGGGCGCGATCGCCGACGCCTTCGCCGAGGCCGACGAGCTCTGGATCGAGACGGTCGACCTCGAGGACGAGGCGCTGATCGTCGCGCTCACCGAGGAGCTGGGCTTCCTGCCAGAAGGCGAGCGCCTCACTGACTATGTGCCGGCGGCGGAACTCCTCGAACTGGCCGAACTGCTCGGCGGCGGGGCCATGGCCGACGCGCTCGTCCCGGAATTCGACCGGATGACGCCCTGGCTCCTTTCGACGGTTCTCGGCACACTCACGATGACCGGCGGGGACCCCACGGCGGCCGAACAGGGCGTCGACATGGTGCTGATGCGCCTCGCCGCCGAACGGGGCATTCCGGTCAACGGCTTCGAGACCGGCGAGTACCAGATCCGGATGATCGCCGGCGATCCGATGGAACTCCAGGTGGCCGACCTCCGGACGCTGGTCGTCCTCCTCCGCGCGGGGATCGATCTCGCTGCGCTCGTCGAATGGACGTTCGACAAGATGTGGGAGTTCTGGCTCGCCGGCGACCTCGAATCCGTGGCGTACATGATGCTGGGCGACGACGAGGCGTTCTTCGACCAGTACGAGGAGGAACTCGCGCCGATCCTCGGGCTCACGGAAGCCGATATCGGGACCCTCGAAGACGCGATCGAAGCGCTCTACGAAGGCCAATTGGCCGACCCCGTACAGCGCGCGCTCGACGGCTATGAGCGCGTCATCGCGGAGCGGAACCGCAACTGGGCCGTCCAGATCGACACCATGTTCGACCGGCCGGGAACGTTCTTCGTCGCCGTCGGCGCCGGTCACTTCACGGGCGATGCCGCTCTCCAGACGCTCATCACGGGCAAGGGCGTGACGGTCGAACGTATCCAGTAGCGCCTCCGGCAAGGAAAACGGCCCGGCAGTCACCCGCCGGGCCGTCGAAATCTCCAGCGCCGGAAGAAGCTACGCGGCGACCTTCAGCACCTTCGCCATCGTCGCGCCGATGTCCGACGGCGTCGGCGCGACGTGGACGCCGGCGGCCTTGAGGATCGCGACCTTCTCCTGCGCGCTCTCGCCGACCGACGAGACGACCGCGCCGGCATGGCCCATGCGGCGGCCCTTCGGCGCCGAGAGGCCGGCGATGTAGGCGACGACCGGCTTGGTCATCTTCTCCTTGATGTACGCCGCGGCCTCGACTTCCTGCGGGCCGCCGATCTCGCCGATCAGCACCACCGCGTCGGTGTCGGGATCGGCCTCGAACAATTCGAGGATGTCCTTGTGCGACGAGCCGTTGACCGGATCGCCGCCGATGCCGACCGAGGTCGAGATGCCGATGCCATAGGCCCGCATCTGCGACGCCGCCTCATAGCCGAGCGTGCCGGACCGGCCGACGACGCCGACGCGGCCGGGCAGGTAGATGTGCGGCGGCATGATGCCCATCATGCCCTCGCCGGGCGTGATGACGCCGGCGCAGTTCGGGCCGACGAAGCGCATCCGCTTCTCGACCGGGAAGCGGCGGAGGAAGCTCTTCACCTGCACCATGTCCTGGGTCGGCAGGCCGTCGGTGATGCAGACCGCGAAGGTGATGCCCGCGTCCGCGGCTTCCATGATCGAGTCCGCGGCACCCGCGGGCGGCACGAACACGATCGAGGCGGTGGCGCCGGTCTGGGCCACGGCTTCCTTCATCGAATCGAAGACCGGCAGGTTCAGGTGCGTGGTGCCACCCTTGCCCGGCGTGACGCCGCCCACGACGCGCGTGCCGTGGGTGATCATGTCGGCGGCATGGAAGGTGCCGATGCGGCCGGTGATGCCCTGGACGAGGACCTTCGTATCCTTGTTGAGGAGGACGGACATCGGCCTAGCTCGCCTTCTTCTGGGACTGGAAGCCGCGCCACGCCGCAACCGCCTTGTTGGCGGCGTCGGCGAGCGAGTCGGCGATGATGATCGGGTACGGGGCGGCCTTGAGGATCGCCATGCCCTGCTCGACGTTCGTGCCTTCGAGGCGGACGACGAGCGGAACCGGCACCTTCACTTCCTCGATCGCCTTGATCACGCCCTCGGCGACCCAGTCGCAGCGGTTGATGCCGGCAAAAATGTTGACGAGGATCGCCTCGACATTGGCGTCCTGGAGCACCGCGCGGAACGATTTCGCCACGCGCTCGGGCGAGGCGCCGCCGCCGATGTCGAGGAAGTTCGCGGGCTCGCCGCCGGCGAGCTTGATCATGTCGAGCGTCGCCATCGCAAGGCCCGCGCCGTTGATGATGCAGCCGATATTGCCGTCGAGGCCGACATAGGAGAGGCCGCCGTCATTGGCGAACGTCTCGCGCGGGTCTTCCTGCGTCTTGTCGCGGAGCTCGGCGAGATCGGGGTGGCGGAACAGCGCGTTCTCGTCGACCGACATTTTTGCGTCGAGCGCGAGGACCGTGCCCTGCTTCGTCGTGACCAGCGGGTTGATCTCGAGCATCGCCGCGTCGCTCTCGGTGAACGCGTTGTAGGAGGCGAGGATCGCCTCCGCGGCCTTGCCGAGCATCCCCTTGCCGAGGCCGAGGGCGAGCGCGATCTGGCGGGCGTGGAACGGCCGCATGCCGAGCGCCGGGTCGATCGACATCCGGACGATCTTTTCCGGATGGTTCGTGGCGACTTCCTCGATGTCCATGCCGCCGGCCGCCGAGGCGACGACCATGGTCATCTCGGTCTGCCGGTCGATCAGGAAGGAAAGGTAGTACTCATGGTCGATGTCGGTCGCAGCTTCGATGTAGACGCTGCCGATCAGCTTGCCCTTCGGGCCGGTCTGGATCGTCGCGAGCGTCTTGCCGAGGAGCGCTTCGGCCGCGGAACGGACCTCGGCCTCGCTTCTGGCGAGCTTGATGCCGCCGGCCTTGCCGCGGGCGCC
>JADLGL010000088.1 GCA_020849325.1 Bauldia sp.
CCGAGCTGGAAATCCTTCGGCAGGATTTCGCCGTCCGGCATCGTGAGGTTCACGTTGAACGTGCCGTCGCCGATCGCATCGGCGCTGATCGGGAGGATGATCGTCGTCCTCCCTGCGGCGGCGAGCGCGAACGCGAACTCGGTGACCTGGTTCGGGAAGCCGAACTCGTCCGTGCCCTCGACCGTCAGGCGGTAGTCGCCCGCCGGGCCCGAAACGTTGTCGACCTCGATGAGGAGGCGCGAGACGTCGCCGAGGTTGAGGAACCGCGGCACGGTCGTCGCCACCACGACGGGATCGCGGACGAAGACGTCTTCCACCGCATGGCCGATGCCATCGGCCGACCACGCCTGGACCATGATCCGGACGGTGCCGTTGAAGTCGGGCACGTCGAACTCGACGGTCGCCTCTCCGTTCGCGTCCACGCGGACGATGCCGGAGTGGTAGGCGACGAGTTTCGTCGTGGGCGGAGGAGCACCCAGCCGCACGGCCCCGCCGTCGCCACCCACCCGCAGGCGGCCGAGCTGGCCCTGCGTGGTGTCGATGAGGTTGCCGTAGAGGTCACGGATCTCGGTGCCGAGCTGGCGCTGGCCGAAATACCAGCCGTCGGGGTCCGGCGCCTGGTAGTTGGTGAGGTTGAGGATGCCGAGATCGACGGCGGCGATCGCAACGTAGGCTTCGGTGCCGGGGGCGAGGTCGTCGATCGTGACCGGGATGGTCAGGGGCCCGCGCGGGCGCACCTCGTCCGGCAGGTCGATCGTGACTTCGAGGTCGCGGTCGCCCGGCTCGACCTCGGCCCAGGTGAGGCCAAGGGCGCGCGCGGGCATGCGGCCGGCGTCGAGGTCCATCGGCCGGAAGAGGGTCGCGGTGATGTAGGCGCCGGGACCCCATTCGTCGGTGACGACGAGCGGCACGGTGGTGCCGCCCTCCGGGACTTCGACCATCTCCATGTGGATCAGCCGGTCGTCGACCACCGCGATCATCGCGACGCCGGCGAACTGCGGGTCGAGGCGAAGGGTCGCCGTCTCGCCGATCGCATAGGACGGACGGTCGAGCGCGACCTGGAGCACGTCCGGCGTGTCGGTGCCCGCGGTGCCGACATACCAGCCGGCGTAGAACTCGAGCGTTGTGGAGGTCGGCACGTCGCCGAGGGAGGTCAGTTCGAGGCGGTACTCGCCCCATTCCACCGGCGTCGAGATGCGCGTGGCGGCGCCATCGGCCGAGAGGTCGATCGTGCCCGAGCCAACGCGTTCGGTGCGGGTGATCGCCTGCCAGCGCCACACGCCCGAGGACGAGTACCACTGGTAGTCGGTCTCGACGCGGAGGAGCGTCCACTCGACGTTGTCGAGGTCCGTCCGGGCGAAGTCGGGGCCGATGGCGATGACATCGAACTCCGCCGGGCCGCCTTCGGGCACGCCGTAGTCGAAGGTCGGGCGGACGCCGATGCGCGGTCCGTCCGGCGTGACCGGAAGGACGAGGCGGCGCTCGACGGCTCGTCCGGACGTGTCGGTGAGGCGGAGGATCGCCTCGCCCTGGAGGAGGAGCGTCGTCGATTGCACTTCCGGCAGGTAGACGGTGACGACGGCATTGCCCTCGGCATCCGTCTGCGGCGCGGCGTCGATCGGCTCGACGACGCGCTCGAACGGATCGTCCTCGCGGCCGAACTGGTAGCCGGGGAAGGCGGCGAGCGTGCGGGTCGGGCGGACGGCGATGTCGCCGGTGACGGTGAGGTCCGGCGCGGTGGCGCCGTAGAGATAGCGCGCCGCGACGTCGACATCGGTCGGCCCGAAGAGGTCGAACGCGGTCGCCGTGGTGGAAAGCTCGAAGGCCAGCCGTTCCGGCTCGAAATCCTCGACGAGGAACGACGTCTCGGAGACGGGCGCCGCATCCGGGTCGCTGTAGAGGCGGAGGCGCCACGAGCCGCGCATGGCGCCGGCCGAGAGGTCGAGGGCGTAGTAGTAGCCGCCGAGGCCCTCGTCGTTGAGGACGACGCGGCTCTGCTCGACACCGTCCGGACGCTCGACGACGAGCGTCATCGGGAGGCCCTCGACGGCGCGGGCGCGGGTGTCGCGGACGAGCGCCGTCGTGTGGACGGTCTCGCCCGGGCGGTACACGCCACGCTCGGTCCGCATGTAGGCGTCGAGGGCGGCGGGAGCCGGACGGCCGGCAACGCCGCGGTCGGTGAGATCGAAAGCGTTCCGGGTGAGGTCGAGGAAGGCGTAGTCGCCGTCCGCGGTCTCGGCGATCACCACCTGCGGGGCGTTCCCGCCTTCGCCGCGGGCAAGGCCGGGAGCGAAGGCGACATGGCCTTCGGCGTCGGTGGTGGCGGTGCCGAGCACCTCGTTGTTGCGGGCGACGAGGCGGACGGTGACGCCGGCGAGCGGCTCGGCCGAAGCGAGCGACCGGATGACGGCGTGGATGCCGTCATTGGCCGACAGCGTCGAGATGCCGAGATCGGAGATGACGAACCACTGCGTCGCGCTCGGATCCCAGTAGTCGTCCTGCTGGGCGCCCGGCACTTTCGCCGTGATGACGTAGACGCCCGGCAGCTGCTCGCCGAGGGCTTCCTCGACCGGGATCGCGGTGGTCGTCATCTGGTTGAGCTCGCCCGTGATTTCGAGCGCGCCCTCCCAGATGAGCTGGCCGTAGGTGTAGGCGATGTCCTCGGCGCGGTAGGGCTCGAGCTGGCTGAGGAAGATGCCCTCGCGGAGGGCGAAGGCGAGGCTCCGGTCGCCGATCCGGTAGATCTGGACCTCGGCCTCCGGCGCATTGATCGACTGGATCGGGATGGTCGGCTGCGGGCCGGCCGGGAGGACGTAGGCGGTGCCGGCGAAGCCGACCCACGCCGAACGATCCGGCACGAACACGTCGATGACGGCCGTCTGCGACAGCACCTCGCCGTCCACCGCCGGCAGGCCGGCGCGGATCTGGATGCGGTAGCGCGAGCCGTGCCGGACGCCGTCGACACAGATCTGCGTCGATTCCGGCTCGATCGCGAGGCCGGGGCCGCCTTCGGCGGTGACGAAATCGGCAAGGCCGGCCATCGAGACGGGGATCGGGTCGGAGAAGGTCACGCAGATGCGCGGCGCATCGCTGTCGGCGTCGACGGTGTGGCTGACGATACGGAAGCCGTACTGCGCCACCATCGTGTCGAGGCGCGTCTGAAGATCCGCGTTCGGGCGGAGCGCGATCGCGGCTCTCAGAGCCTTGATCGCCGGGCGCCAGATCTGCCGGCGCTCCAGCGCATCGGTGAGGAGGAGGAGCGCGGCGGCGCGCGAGGAATCGTCCTCGGACCGAAGGTAGGCATTGATCGCGGCCGAGGTGGCGCGGTCCTGGATCTGCTGGCGCTCGTCATAGGTCTGGCCGGCGCGGCCGAGATTGGCCCGGCCGAATTCGAGCCAGGCTTTCGGGTCTTCGTCGGCCAGCGAGAGGGCGGCGCCGAAGAGCGAGGAGGCGAGGAGCTGGTCGTTGGCGCTCGCGGCGGTGCCGGCGGCGCGGATCAGGTCTCCGTAGGACCGCGTGCCGGGCTGGAAGATCGTGTCGAGCGAGGCGGTGAAGGCGCGGGCGCGGTCGATGAGGTCGGCGGAGAGGAAATCGAGTTCGGCGACGCGGATGCGATCGAGCGTCTCGACCGGCTGCGAGAGGTTGACGATGCGGCCTGCCACCGCGTTGTTGGCATGGCTGAGGGCAGCGAAATCGTTCTTCAGGAAGCACCAGTTCGCCTGCGTGTTGAACGTGAAGGCGCGGCAGCGATTGTCGCCGAGGCAGGCCTGTTCGCAGGCCTCCTGCGTGGTGTTGCGGATCGTCTCGTAGTCGAAGCCGGTGTAGTCGGCGTCCGGGGTGGTGATCAGCTGCCGGAGAAGGCCGGCCTGCTGTGCGGCGGCGGGCGTAAGCGTGACGATCGCGAGCCCGAGGCCGAGAACGGCGACGAGCGTGCGGCGGACGGCGCGCAGCATGGTAGTCCCTCCGTGAGGCGCGGAGTTTATTGGCCCCCCCGGGCATGGTAAAGCCGCGCCTTCTCGCCCTTCGTGATCGGAGTGAATGCGGGCGAAATCCGGTGCGCAAATGTGGCGGGATCGGGGAACTGATACAGTGTTGCAAATCAGTCGCGGAGGGGCGAAGAGCCGGTCCATGACGGACAGATACCGCGCAGTTTTGCAAACGGCGAAAATGGGCGATACTTTGCGATGAAGTCGAGCCGAGATTCCGCGGATGTCGTATACTACCGTCAGTGTCTCGCTGGATGATCGCGAGGATGGCGGCCTCAACGTCTACAGCGACTCCCTTCCCGGCCTGATCCTGTCAGGGCCGGACAAGGAGCGGGTCGCGTCGATGATCGCACCGGCCATCAAGACCTTGTTCGAGAACCGTGGTCTCAGCGTGGTGCGGGTGGAGCCGGAGCGTCCGGTCGAATCCGTTCTCGCAGGGGCAAGCCCGCGCGTGATCGGCGTTCAGGTTCACGGATCGAAGAAGGCGGCGGACACGAGTACCCACGAGTCCCGCTACGTCGTGCAGTTCTCCGGCGACGGCGACGATCCCCGAAGGGAGGCCGCATAGGACCCGGATCGCCATGGCGCTCCAGTTCTACTCATACGAAGCGATGCTCCGGAAGCTTGCCCCCTATGAGTGCAGACGAACCGCCGTATTCGGTGCCGGTTTTGAAACGTGGAAGTCGGGATGGGGCGCGGAGTTCACGCTCGCCCGCGAACCCGACGGCACATACGCCGCCTTCCAGTATCTTCGCGCGCTCCAGGTTCTCCACTACTCGAAGCCTTCCGATGGCCTGAAGCGGGCGGCTGAACACTGGGCTGCGGCTGATCCGGCTCCAGACGGAAGTGCCCCACGGCTGGATTCCCCTCCCCCATTGCGGTGAGGCGTGAGAATTGTTTTCTGCGGCCGGCAACCAGTTTGGAACTGGTAGCGTCGTAGAAGCCTCGCGCGGCCCCTAAATTTCAGTCCCTGTACGCCCGGTCCGCAACGGCCGGGCGCGGTCGTCTTTGGAGTGAGTCCCTGATGCCGGACGCGGCACGGAAACTCGGCATCTTCCCGGCCTTCCACCAGGTGGACGGGCGGCGCGTCGTCGTCGTCGGTTCCGGCGAGGCGGCCGCGGCGAAGGTGCGCCTTCTCTCCGAGACGCGCGCGGCCATCGAAGTCTTCGCCGAGGCGCCGGCGGGCGAGCTCATCCACGACGTGCGGCAGGCCGGGGCGAAGCTGATCGGCCGGGCGCCGGAAGGGGTCGATTTCGCTGATGCGGCGCTGGCCTTCATCGGCACGGGCGACGAGGCGACCGACCGGCGCTTCCATGCGCTGGCGAAGGCTGGCGGCGTGCCGGTGAACGTCGTCGACCGGCCGGAACTCTGCGATTTCCATACGCCCGCGATCGTCAACCGCGCGCCGCTCGCCGTCGCCATCGGGACCGCCGGTACGGCGCCGGTGCTGTCGCGGCACGTCCGGGCGCGGATCGAGGCGCTGCTCGCGCCGGCCTTCGGCGACCTCGCGGCGCTGGCGGAAAAGCTCCGGTCCCCGGTGACGGGCGCCATCGCCACGACCGATGGCCGCCGCCGGTTCTGGGCCAAATTCTTCCGCGGCCCGATCGCCGAGAAGGTGTTCGCCGGGCTTGCCGATGAAGCCGAGGCCGAGGCGCGCCGGGCGCTCGCCGAGGGCGACCTTGCGGTGGGCCATGTCTCGCTGGTGGGCGCCGGCCCCGGCGCTGCCGACCTCCTGACGCTGCGGGCGCAGCGCGTCCTCCAGGAGGCCGACGTGATCGTCTTCGACCGGCTGGTGCCGACCGACGTCGTGGCGATGGGGCGGCGCGACGCCGAGCGCATCTATGTCGGCAAGAAGAAGGGCAACCATTCCGCCTCGCAGGAGGAAATCAACGCGATCCTCGTCCGCGAGGCAAAGGCCGGGCGCCGCGTCGTCCGCCTGAAGTCCGGCGATCCGCTGATTTTTGGCCGCGCCGGCGAGGAGATGGCCGCGCTCCGCGAAGCCGGCATTCCGTTCGACATCGTGCCGGGGATCACCGCCGCTTTCGCAGCGGCGGCCGAGGCCGAAATCCCGCTGACGCTCCGGAACGTCGCCTCCTCGCTCGTCTTCGCCACCGGCCATGACGTGGATGGCGAGACGCTGCCCGGATGGGCCGGCGTCGCGCTCGCCGGCGCTACCGTCGCGGTCTACATGGGCCTCACGGTGGCGCCGAAGGTGGCCGCGCGGCTCATCGGCGCGGGGCTCCGCGGCAGCACGCCGGTCGCGGTCATCGAGAACGCCTCGCTGCCGATGCAGCGCGCCTATGCCGGCCGGCTCGACGAGCTCGGCCGCATCGCCGGACGCGCCGAAAGCGGACGACCGGCCCTCATCCTCATCGGGGACGTCGTGGCCGAGAGCGCGCTCGCGCTCCGCCCCGCCCCGCTCGCCGAACTCGCGGCCTAGGAGACACCGATGTTCAAGGCTGCCATTGCCGGCGCCCGCAAGGTCATCACCGCGAACCGCCTCAGGGACGGGCTCGTGATCTTCGTCGGACCGGACCGCACCTGGGTGACCGACATCAGGGATGCCGTCACCTTCGCCGACGGGCCGGAGCTCGAAGCGGGCACCGCCTTCGGCCAGGAAGGCGTTGCCGGCGACTTCCTCATCGATCCCTACCCGATCGACGTCTCCGTCGAGGACGGCGTGCCGGTGCCGACGCGGCTCCGCGAGGCGATCCGCGCCAAGGGGCCGACGGTCGTCTATGGCGACGCCGAACGGGAAAGACTCGCGGGGAACGCGGCATGAGCGGCGCTGCCGACGAGCCGAAGGACGAGGCGGCCAAGGCCGATCGCGCGCCGGCCGCGAAGCCGGTGCCGCTGTTCGGCGCCGGCGCCGGGCCGATCGCGTTCGGCGCGGTGACGGAAGACGCAGAGGCGATGTGCGTGTGGGACGGCGACGCCGTCGTCTGCACGCCGGTGACGACCGACAAGGACTGAGAGCGATGTACCGCTACGACGAGTTCGACCGGGATTTCGTGAACGCGCGCGTCGCGCAGTTCAGCGAGCAGGTGTCCCGTCGCATGGCCGGCGAGCTCACCGAGGACCAGTTCCGGCCGCTGCGGCTCCAGAACGGCCTCTACCTCCAGCTCCACGCCTATATGCTGCGCGTCGCGATCCCCTACGGCACGCTGTCGTCGCGCCAGATGCGGATGCTCGCCACGATCGCGAGGAAGTACGACCGGAACTACGCGCATTTCACCACGCGGCAGAACGTCCAGTACAACTGGCCGGCGCTGAAGGACGTTCCGGACATCCTCGCCGATCTCGCCTCGGTCGAGATGCACGCGATCCAGACGTCGGGGAACTGCATCCGGAACGTCACCGCGGACCATTTCGCGGGCGCTGCGGCGGACGAGATCATCGACCCGCGCCCCTACGCGGAAATCCTCCGCCAGTGGTCGTCGCTGCACCCGGAATTCGTCTTCCTGCCGCGGAAATTCAAGATCGCCGTGACCGGCGCCGAGCGCGACCGCGCCGCGGTGCAGGTCCATGACATCGGCGTCCACGCCAGGCGCGGGCCGAACGGCGAAATCGGTTTTGCCGTGTATGTCGGCGGCGGCCTCGGCCGGACGCCGATGATCGCCCACAAGATCCGCGACTTCCTGCCGGAAGAGGACCTCCTCAGCTACATGGAGGCCATTCTCCGCGTCTACAATCTCGAGGGCCGCCGGGACAACAAGTACAAGGCGCGCATCAAGATTCTCGTCCACGAGGCCGGCCCCGAAGTCATCCGCGAGAAGGTCGAGGCCGACTGGGAGCGCATCCGCCACGGCGCGCTCCTCCTGCCGGAAGAAGAAGTCCGCCGCATCGAGGCCTATTTCGCGCTGCCGGACCTTGCGCCGCGTTCCGCCGCGAGCCCGACGCTCGACGCCGCGCGGCAGGCCGACGGGGCGCTCGACGCCTGGGTGAGCCAGAACACGGTCCCGCACCGCGTGCCGGGCTACGTCCTCGCCACGATCTCGCTCAAGCCGACCGGCGGCACGCCGGGGGACGCCACGTCGGAGCAGATGGACGTCATCGCCGACATCATGGAGCGCTTCAGCGCCGACGAAATCCGCGTCAGCCACGAACAGAACCTCGTCCTGCCGCACGTCGCGCTCGACGATCTCGCCGAAATCCACGCGATCCTCGCCGCGAACGGGCTCGCCAGCGCCAATGCCGGACTCGTGTCCGACATCATCTGCTGCCCCGGCCTCGACTATTGCAGCCTCGCCAATGCCCGCTCGATCCCGGTGGCGCAGGCGATCTCGAACCGCTTTGCCGACATGGAGCGCCAGCGCGACATCGGCGGGCTGAAGATCAAGATCTCCGGCTGCATCAATGCCTGCGGCCACCACCATGTCGGCCACATCGGCATTCTGGGCGTCGAGAAGAAGGGCGAGGAGTTCTACCAGCTCACCCTCGGCGGCTCGGGTGACGAGAACACCGCGATCGGCGAGATCATCGGCCGCGGCTTTGCCGGCAACGAGGTGGTGGACGCGATCGAGACGCTGGTCGACACCTACCTGAAGGTCCGCAGCAGCAAGGACGAGAGCTTCCTCGAGACGTACCGGCGGCTCGGCCAGGCGCCGTTCAAGGAGGCGCTCTATGCCGCCGCTTGACGTCTTCGCCGCGCTCGAACCGGCGGCACCGGCGCGCGGCGACCTCGGCGATCTCAACGCCCGCTATGCCGGCCTGACCGCCGAGGACGTGATCGCGCTCTCGATCGAGCAGCTCTTTCCGGGGAAGGTCGCCTCGGTGTCGAGCTTCGGCTCGGAATCGGCCGTCCTCCTCCACATCCTCGCCAAGGTCGATCCGACCGTGCCGGTGCTGTTCCTCGACACCGGGCGGCTGTTCGCGGAGACGCTCGACTACCGCACCGAGCTCGTGGCGCGGCTCGGCCTCCGCGATGTCCGCACCATCACGCCGGACGCGGAGCGCCTCGCGGCGCTCGACCCCGCGAAGGCGCTGTGGATGACCAACCCCGATCTCTGCTGCCGCATCCGGAAGACCGAGCCGCTCGCCCGCGCCATCAGGGGTTTCGACGCCTGGTTCACCGGGCGGAAGCGCTTTCAGAGCAGCACGCGGTCCGGCCTCTCGACCTTCGAGGCGGACGGCGCCCAGGTGAAGATCAACCCGCTCGCCGACTGGTCGGCCGCCGACCTTCTCGCCTACGCCGAGGAGCACGATCTGCCGCCGCATCCGCTGGTGGCGCGCGGCTATCCATCGATCGGCTGCGTCCCGTGCACCGACCGCGTCCTCCCCGGCGAGGATCAGCGTGCCGGCCGCTGGCGGGGCATGGGCAAGACCGAGTGCGGCATCCATCTCGGCCTCGAGGCGGACGGCAGCGGCATCTGAGTTTCCCTCCTTCGTCATGGTCGGGCTCGTGCCGACCATCCACGGCCCGGGCCGCGGGGAAGGCGTGGGTGGTCGGCGCGAGCCCGACCATGACGAGTAACAAAAGCTGCTTCGTGTGGGCGTTGCTGAGCGAAAGACGATGATGACCCTCTGGAATGACGGTGCCTTCACCGCCGACGACTATGTGGTCGTCCCCGACGGCGAGCCGGTGCCGACCGACCGCCCGGCGCTGGTGTCGCTGAACCGCTGGCGGACCGAGCGCGACGCGCTGTCGGCGCGGAACGCCGCGATCGGCCTCGTCCTGCCGCCGGACGCCGACTGGAGCGACATCGTCCCCGACCTCGGCCGCTTCCCGGTGATCGCGATCCTGTTCCCGAAGATGATGGACGGCCGCGGCTTTTCGATCGCCCGCCTCCTCCGCGACCGCGACGGCTATGCCGGACAGCTCCGCGCGGTGGGAAAATTCACCGTCGACATGATGCCGCTGATGCGCCGGGTCGGCTTCGACGCGTTCGACGTCGAGAGCGAGAACGTGAAGAAGGCTCTCGATCGCGGCGTCTGGCCCGAAGTCCCCTATTACTACCAGCCCGTGGAAGCCGACCGCGAAGCCCCCGCCGGCACGCGGCCATGGCTGCGGAAGCCCGGCAAGGGCAGCGCAGCGTAGGCCGCCGCCGCCGGCCAATCGGGCGGCGACCGCCGGTTCAGCCACAGGCGCAAGGCGAAGTCCCTCCTTCCTCGCCCCGTTCGGGGAGAGAGCTTTCGAGCTTGGCGAACGGGGCGAGGGCAGCAACGGCCAAGCTCGCAGGCGATGAAAGACGAGACGACATGCACCCGCTGATCTCGACCGACGAACTCGGCATCCTCCTCGGGACGCCCGGCGTGAAGCTGGTCGACGCCCGCTGGCGGCTCGACGGCACCGACATGCGGCCGGCGTTCGCCGAGGCGCACCTTCCCGGCGCGCAGTTCTTCGACATCGAGGCGATCAGCGATCACACGACGGCGTTGCCGCACATGCTGCCGGCGCCGGAGGATCTTGCGGCGGCAGTCGGCGCGCTCGGGATCGGCGATACGGACCGGATCGTCGTCTACGATGACGGCGTGTTCCGCTCGGCACCGCGCGTCTGGTGGACGTTCCGCGTCTTTGGCGCGCGGCACGTGCAGGTGCTCGA
>JADLGL010000089.1 GCA_020849325.1 Bauldia sp.
CGCGTCATCATCATCTCGACGATCGACAACCTCGTGAAGGGGTCGGCCGGCCAGGCGATCCAGAACTTCAACCTGATGTTCGGCCTGCCGGAGACGGAAGGCCTGATGCAGGTCGCGATGTTCCCGTAGGGGGCTCAGACTGGAGCACCTCTGCTTTCAATGGCGCTCTGCCCGCGTCTTTTGGTCGAAATAGGCGGCAACGACCTTGATCGGCAGCGGTTCTTTTGAGTCCTGGTCCATTCCTAGTAGCTTATCCAACAGACGACGCATTGTGAGGAAAGGGTTCACGATCTCGCTCTCACTAAAGAAATAGCGATCCCAAGGGAAGTCTGAATCATCTGTGACCCTAAACTCGGCACAAAGCTTTGCGATAAGGTCGTATGCATCATCTCCATCTATACCAAGATCGTAGTTGATAGTTGTAGCATCTGATATTCTGCGATGAAATCGGCGCGGAGTTGCCCCCTTAACGATAGCAACTACCCGAGAAATCGACGCGTCGGCTGCTTGGTTCATCTGCTTGTGTTGATGTTGTTCCAGCAAGCTACAAGACGACCAGCATCGTAGGCGAGGTATCCGACACCTGCCCAAGGTAGCCAGCGACCGACTGCGCGTCCGAAGTTGTTAGTCCACCGGACGTTGGTGCCATAGTTGGTCAACGTCGGTATCCGGAACCGGAGTGTTCCTCCTGAGAGGAACCGTGAAACTCCTGAGGTTTGCCCGATGCTCCCTCTCACACTTCCTCGTGGATAGGAGATGTGGGTCATCGAATCCGCGACTACGAAGCCAGATGCTCCGGCGACTGCCCCCCGCGCAATCTGCCCCGCGGTTGAATTCCGTGGACCGCATCCACAATTTGAATTTCGAAGTTGGTTCGCCGTAACATCGAGCGCAATACCTCCAAATGTGCCCGATATCCGTGGCGCCCTAGACGCAAGTTGACCAAGCCCGCGCATCACCGGCGCGACGACACGGCTGACGAAAGCACGGGCTGCGGGTAGCAAGAGGTTCCAGAAGCGACCATCTGGATCGACGTACATTTGGGGAGAGTTCAAGGCATACGACCAACGTGCTATGCCCGCCTCCAGTCCAAGGGGATCCGGCTGCAGATACCTCCCCGTGCTGGGGTCGTAGTGCCGATGCCAGTTGTACGACAGTCCAGTCTCTAACTGAAACCACTGGCCAGGGAACCTGTAGTCCAGAGTCTCAGAGCCAGTCAGCAAAAACACCTCGCCAAATGGCAGATACGTCGCCTGCCAAACCGTGTCCTTGTTCTCGTCGGTCATCATATAGGGCCGGTCCAGGTGGTCGGTGTGGACCTGATAGATGACCGGCGTCGTATCCACGTCACCAATGACGGCAATCGGCCGTCCATCAAGCCAGACGTACTCGCGCAGCGTGTCGCCCGAAGCATTCGCTTCTGCGATCACGTTCCCGGCCAGATCATAGACGAGGTGGTAGGTACCTGACGGCGACGTGTTCTGGACGGTTCGCGACACTAGACGGTATTGGTAGTCGTAGAGGTATGAGCCTTTGGGGGTGCCGCCGCTTCGGCACACACCATGCTGCTACTCCTCCCGCTCACGCTCCGTCGACATCGTCCCGTCCTTGCTCCTGTGCGGCCGAGTCGGACGGCCTTCCAGTGCGGCGACGGCCCCGCGCAGCGTCCGCACCTCCTGCTCGGAGAGGTTCGCGCGCTGGAGGAGCGCCCGGATCGACGAGACCATGTGGCTCCGCCGCTCGACGGGGCGGAAGAAGCCGGCATTGTCGAGCGCGCTTTCGAGATGCTCGAAGAGCCGCACGATCTCTACCCGGCTGGCCGGCTCCCGTGCCTCCTCGCCGAACGGGAGACCGGACTCCCCGCCGAGTCCCGAGCGCCGCCACTCATAGGCGACGATCAGCACCGCCTGCGCGATGTTGAGCGACGCATGGCGTGGATCGATCGGCAGCGTCAGGATTTCGCTCGCGAGCGAGACCTCCTCATTGGTGAGGCCCGTCCGCTCGCGGCCGAAGAGGACGCCGGTCCCCTGCCCCGCGGCCGAAAACGACCGGAGCGTCGCCACCGCTTCGTCTGGCCCGCGCACCGCCTTCGCCATCTCGCGGCTCCGCGCCGTGGTGGCGAAGACGAATTTGAGGTCGGCGATCGCATCGCCGAGCGTGGCAAAAGTCTCCGCGGCCGCGAGCACATGGTCCGCGCCGCTGGCTGCCGCTGTCGCCCGCCCATGCGGCAACCCCTCGCGCGGGTTGACGAGCCGGAGCCGGCCGAGGCCGAAATTGGCCATTGCGCGAGCCGCAGTCCCGACGTTCTCGGCCAGCTGCGGCTCGACGAGGATGATTGCGGGCTCGGCGAGGGTCATGGCGCAATCGCCTATGCCAAGCCCGCGATGTTCGCCAGCCCCCGCCGCGGGGGTGACGCGGCGGGCGGCGGTCAGAACAGCCGGCGGAGTTCGCGGGCGTTGAGCTGACCGGTCTGCGGCACGCCGAGCGCCGCCTGGAACCGCATGATCGCCGCGCGTGTGGCGGGCCCCATCACGCCGTCGACCGAGCCGGCGGCGAAGCCGAGCTGATTGAGCGCGGACTGAACGGCACGAACGCTGCGACGGTCGTCATCGCCGTCGTTCCCACCGAACCAGCCGCCCCCGCCATTCGTGTTCGAATTGCTGTTGGAGTTCGAGTTTGAGGAGCTGTTCGAATTGGAGTTCGAGCTGCTGTTCGAGTTCGAATTCGACGACGAGTTGGAGTTGGAATTCGACGAGCTGTTCGAGCTGGAATTCGAATTGCTGTTGGAGTTCGAATTCGACGACGAATTGGAGCTGCTGTTCGAATTCGAGTTCGAGGAGCTGTTCGAGCTGGAGTTGGACGAGCTGTTGCCCTTCGAGAGGGAAACGGTGACCTCGTCCTTGGTGGGCTCGGGCAGCTGCCCCTTCGGCTTGCCGGTCTCGGCTGCGGCAAACGCGGTGGTCGCGAGCAGCGTTGCGATGGCGATCGCCGGAACGCGGATCGATTTGGCCATGGGAATCTCCTTCCGAATGATCGCGGCGGGTGTCGCCGCTGGAAGGGTTACGGCCGGTCTTCGCGCCTATTCCCGCCAAAAAAGAAATCGGCAATCCGGCGGAATGGATCGCCGCGCCATGCGTCTTCGAGGCGAAGGAGACACCCATGCTCGCCCGCACCGCCCCGAAGGTCAGCTTCCTCTGCATGCCCGAGGATGACGGCGTCATCGCCCCGCCAGTTGCCGCGAAGGCTCACATCCCCGGCTGGTTCAGGCGCCTGCCGGCCATCGATCCGGCGCTTCATTCGGCGACCGATTCCGGACTCACGGTGAAGCGCTGCATGCCGTTCCTCGACGCTATGCTGACGGGCTTCGTCCTCCCCCTCGCGGCGACCGTCCGGCTCGAGATCAAGGACGGCGGCACGACGGTGAACGCGGGCTGGGATTTCGACCGGCCGCTCGTCTCGAACCATGGCGCCCACCAGGTCGCCGGCCACCCCGCGCAGCCCTCGCCGCCGTGCAAGTTCCACAACTACTGGAGCATCCGGACGCCGAAAGGCTGGAGCTGCCTGTTCCTCCCGCCGCTCAACCGCGGCAGCCCGGTGTTCGAGTGCGTGGCGGGGATCGTCGACACCGACTCGTATGTCGCGCCGATCCACTTCCCCTTCTTCGCCCGTGCCGCCGACGGCCTCTACGAACTCGAAAAGGGCACGCCGCTCGTACAGATCATCCCCTTCCGCCGCGACACCGCCGCCCTGCCCTTCGAAATCCGCGCCGAACGACCGGTGGAGGCGACGGAACGGACGAAGGTCTTCCGCAACACGCTCTCCGGCCAGGGCTGGTATCGCCGCTTCGCGCGGGCGGAGCGGTAGCCGATACCGCCCTCGGCACGCACCGCTCCATCCGGGGTTGGAACGTGACTGGAGCATGATCCGAAGAAGTGGCTGCTGCCGGTTCTTCGAAAAAGATCATGCTCCATCAGGGAATAAGGCGACGGGCAAATCCGGCTTCAACGGATCATGCTCTCGGCCGGACATGGGTTCGGGATCTGCACCAGCCCCCAGCCGAACACCGCGTCGTGCGCCGGCGCGCCGAGATCGACTGCCCCGGCCGCGAGAAGCGCCGCGGGATCGGCGCCGTGACCCGCCGCCCGCGCCGCGGCAATGGCCGTCGTGACGAACGGCACGGCAAACGAGGTCCCGGTCTGCGGACGGATCCCGCTGATCGATGCCGCCGTCGCCACCTCCACTCCCGGCGCCGCGAACTGGACATGCGCCCCCTGCACGGCCCGGCGGTAGACCGCCCCACCCCGATCCACTGCCGTCACCGCCACGACCCCCGGATACGCCGCCGGATAGAGCGGCGCCGCGCTCGGCCCCGCATTCCCCACCGCGGCGACCACCGGAATCTCCGCCGCCTGCGCCTCGATCACCGCCGCTTCGAGAAGCGCGTTCGCCTCCCCCGCAAGGCTCATGCTGATGACCTCGACGCCAGCCTCGACCAGCCGCTCGATCGCCTCGACCAGGCCGAACACGTCCGCACGCTCCTCGCCGTCCGTCGTCCCGAACGGGTCCATCACCAGGATGCGCGCCTCCGGCACGAGACCCGGAACCCGCCCGGCCGGATCTCCCGCAAACATCACGACGATCGCCGTCCCGTGCCGCGCCTCGGACGGCCCCGCGCCCGTCGCGCCGATCGTCTCGACCGTCAAATCCGCCGCCGCCAGCATCTCGTGCGCGCCGTTCACCCCCGTGTCGATCACCCCGATATGCGGCCGGAACGGGCAGGCGGCGGCTGGCTCCGGCGGCCAGCCGACCTCGGCCCAGTCGACGCAGATCGCGCCGGTGCATTCCGCGGGCACCGCCTGCGTCCGGTAGTACGTGTTGGGCACGGCCCGCGGCAGCGCGAAGCTCGTTGCGACGGCCAGCGCCTCCGCAACCGTCAGCCCAGGGGGGATCCGGAGGAGCGCCCGCCGCTCCGGCAGCGCGCCGCCCGCGAGAAGCGCGAAACCCCGGTCTTCGAGACGCCGCAGGTCGTCCATCTCCACAGCGGCGACGACGATCTCGTCCGGCGCCTGTACCGGCGGCGGCGGTGCCGCGACCACCGGCGCCGGACGGTTCACGATGGGCCATGGATCGTCGTCCGGCGCGTCCGGCACCATCCCGGGCGCGTCGTCGCTGTCGTCGCTGCCGCTGTCGTCGGACGAACCGGAACTGTCCGAACTGCTGTCGGCCCACGCCGCATGCGCCCACGGCGCGGCAACGCCGAGCGCCACCGGCGCCAGCGACCCGAGCGCCAGTACGCCCGCCAGCGGCAGCCACCCTCGAAGAACCCGTTCCGGCATCGTGGCGATCCTCATCCCGTCCACCGGAATACGCGCGCGAGGCCCGTCCATTCCGTGCCCCCTTTGGAGAATTCGTCGGGACCGGGAATAGATCGGCGCGGAAAACGTCTTCCGGTAGGCATGACTACCATCGGCCCCGACCTCATCGCCCTCCTGCCGCGCCTCCGCCGTTACGCGGTGGCGCTGTGCCGCGCCGGCGACGTCGCGGACGAACTCGTCCAGACGGCGTGCGAGCGGGCGCTTGCGGGCGTCGCCGGACTCCGGGCGGAACTGCCCTTCGAGGCCTGGATGTTCCGGATCGTCCGAAACCTCTGGTACGACCGCCTGCGCCGGCTCCGCACCCGCGGCGAGGAGCTCGACATCACCGCGCGCGACGATCTCGTTGCGGTCGACGGCGAGCGCGACCCCGAGCGCCGCCTGCTCCTCCGCCGCGTCCTCGCCGCGATCGACGGGCTCCCGGACGAGCAGCGCGAACTGATGCTCCTCGTCTGCGTCGAGGACGTGAGCTACCGCGATGCGGCGACCGCCCTCGGCCTCCCGATCGGCACCGTCATGAGCCGCCTTGCGCGGGCGCGGAAGAAGATCGCCGACGGACTCGGCATCGAAAGCGGGCGGCTCCTGTGAGGACG
>JADLGL010000090.1 GCA_020849325.1 Bauldia sp.
GGATCGCGGGTGATGTTCGTCGGCGAGGCGCCGGGGCGGGACGAGGACCTTCAGGGCCTCCCCTTCGTCGGCCGCGCGGGACAACTCCTCGACCGGATGCTGCGGGCGATCGGCCTTGCCCGCACCGACGTCTACATCGCCAACATCGTGCCGTGGCGGCCGCCGGGGAACCGGACGCCGACGCCGCAGGAAACGGCCGCGTGCAAGCCGTTCATGATCCGCCAGATCCAGCTCGCCAACCCGGACTTCCTCGTCTGCCTCGGCGGCGTCTCGATGCGCGAGCTGTTCGGCCTCGACGGCATTCTCCGCCAGCGCGGCAAGTGGCGCGAATACGACACGGGCGTCCGGACGATCCGGGCGATGGCGATGCTCCACCCCGCCTATCTCCTCCGCCAGCCGCTCCACAAAAGGCTGGCGTGGCGTGACCTTCTGGAACTGCGGCGGGCGCTCGACGCAACGGCGTAGACTGCCAAGTCGTCCTGCTCCGGGCTGAAAGCCAGCCGGCGGCGGGAATGGATGCGGCGCCCAGGCAGAAGAACGAAGACCCAATCAGACACGTTGGCTGCAACACGGCGACATATGTTCTCGAGTCATTGTCCGCTCAGGGACTATGAACGGCTCTTTGTCTTCATTGCCTCCGTCATACGTTTTATCTGACGATCTTCAAAAGTCATTTTTCGAACTGACTCTGCGACGCGAACCTATTCAAACCAATGTTATCCAATGCGAACGCTTCTCAATAGCAGGCCGCTTTCCGTCCTCATAAATTGAGTGCCGGGTTCATGTTTCAACCGAAACACGGCCCCATCAATAGGGAGGGCAGACCTTGAGACAATTCGGGAAGTACAAGCTCGCCGCGCTTCTGGGCGGCGGGGTGGCCGTCGCCGGAGTGGCCTTCGCGCAGCCGCTCGGCGAGGGATGGCTCCTCGGCGCGCCGGACGACGCTACGCGCTTCGAGCTGCTGGAGGACGACGCCGGCGGCACGGGTCGCACCATGTTCGAGATGTCGGTGCGGTTCGAGCGGATGTACATGGCGGTGGTCGACGGCGACCTCGCCATCGCGGCGCGGTACTGGGATTCGATCGAGGGCGCCCTGTCGCGCGGCCTCGTCCGCCGCCCGGATCGGACGGAGACCGCCGAGGCGATCTTCCTGTCGGTCTACGACGAGGTGGAAGCCGCCTTCGAGGGCGGGAATATCTCGGAAGCCCGCACCGCGTTCATGACCGCGCGCGCGGCCTGCATGGCCTGCCATGTCGCGAACGACCTTGCCGAGATCAACGAGCAGAGGCTGTTCCGCGCCAACGTGTTCCAGTAGGCCGACGAACAGGCAATCAGGCCCGGCGGTCTCGAACCGGCCGCCGGGCCCCGCGCCGGATCACTGGGGCCGGGGCGAACGGGGGCGGCATTGCCAGTTGCGCGGCCGGCAAGGCCGTTGGATGGTGCGCCATCGCCCCGAGCCGCGGCCGAAGCATGCGACTTTCCCCCCGCCCCCTCCTCGCCTCGATCGGCCTCGTCGCCGCGCTGGCTGCCGTACCGGCGGCGGCCCAGATCAGGATCGGCGTCGCCGGGCCGATGACGGGCACGCTCGCCCCGCTCGGCGCCGAGGAGCGCCGGGGCGTCGAGGCCGCGGTGGCGGCGATCAACGCGGTGGGCGGCGTGCTTGGCCAGCAGGTGACCGTCGAGGTCGCCGACGACACGGCGGAGGTGGCGCCGTGCTCCAGCGAGGAACGCGCGCGGGCAGTCGCCAACCAGCTGGCGGGCGCCGGAGTCGTCTTCGTTGCCGGGCATCTGTGTTCGGTGGCGTCGATCGCCGCGGCTCCGGTCTATGCCGCCGAGGGCATCGTCCAGATCGCGCCGGGCGCGCCGGAGGCGCGCTTCACCGACGACCGCGCGGGGCCCGGCACGTTCCGGCTCTTCGGCCGGGCCGACGCACAGGCGATCACCGCGGCGGAGGTCATCGCCACGCGATTCGACGGCGTCGCCATCGCCGTCGTCGACGACCAGACCGAATACGGCCGAAAGCTCGGCGGGGCGATCCGCGAGGCGCTCGGCAATGCCGGGGTCTCCCTCGCCTTCAACGAGAGCTATTTGCCGCTGGTGGTCGATCTCCCCGACCTCGTCCGCCGGGTCGGCGCGTCCGGTGCGGGGCTCGTCTACTTCGCCGGCGGCGCGACGGAGGCGGCGCGGTTCCGCCTCGAAATGCTCGTCGCGGGATCGACCGCGATCCTCTTCGGCGGCGACGCGGTTGCGGACCCCGATTTCATGGAGGCCGCGGGTGCGGCCGCCGACGGCACCCTCTTCACCTGGCCGCCCGACCCGCGCCTCGCGCCGGAGGCGGCGGACGTCGTCGCCGCGATGCGCGCGGCAGGCACCGAGCCGGCGGGAATCACGCTCTACGCCTACGCGGCGGTGGAGGTCTGGGCGGCCGCGGCCGCCGAGGCGGGCACGACGGACCTCGGGCCGGTCGCCGCCGCGATCTCCGCCGGAACATTCGCCACGGTGCTGGGGCCGGTGACGTTCGACGACGGCGGAGCTGCCAACATCGTCGGCTGGGCCGTCAACGAGTGGCGGGGCGGCACGTACGCCCCGCTCGCGGCGCCGTAGAACGCGATCCGTTCGAGGTCGGATCACGCCCGTCGTCCAGTTCCCTGATGGAGCATGGTCTTCTGTCGAAGCACCGGCGCCGCTTCTTCGGATCATGCTCCGGAACCGCGGCGGTTTGCCCGAAGCTCCGAATTGCGCCGGAGCGGTTCCGCGTGCTACCGGCGCGCAACTCCAGCAACGAGGCGAGCCATGTCCCGTCCGATCATCATTGCCCCGTCGATCCTGTCGTCCGATTTCTCCCGCCTCGCGGACGAGATCAAGGCGGTGCAGAACGCGGGCGCCGACTGGATCCATGCCGACGTCATGGACGGTCACTATGTGCCGAACCTCACCTTCGGCCCGCCCGTCGTGAAGGCGATCCGCCCGCACGTCAAAGGTGTGCTCGACGTGCATCTGATGATCGCGCCGGTCGATCCGTACCTCCAGGCGTTCGCCGACGCCGGCTCGGACATCATCTCGGTCCACGTCGAGTCGGGTCCGCACCTCCACCGGTCGCTGCAGGCGATCCGCGCGATGGGCAAGAAGGCCGGCGTCGTCCTCAACCCGTCGACGCACGAGAGCGCGCTCTACTACGTCAAGGACATCGTCGACCTCGTCCTCGTGATGAGCGTCAACCCCGGCTTCGGCGGCCAGGCCTTCATCCCGCAGGCGGTGGAGAAGGTCCGCAACATCCGGGCGATGGTCGGCCCGAACGTCATCATCGAAGTCGACGGTGGCGTGACGCCGGAGACCGCCCCCGCCCTCGTGCGGGCCGGCGCCGACGCGCTCGTGGCCGGCGCCGCGGTGTTCAAGGGCGGCAACGAGGACGCCTACCGCAAGAACATCACCGCGATCCGGCAGTCGGTGTCGACGATCACCGTCTGACGCGGGTAACATCGCGGGGAACGGAGGAACGCCACCATGCGTCGTCTCGTCCTCGCGCTCGCCGCGCTCTTCGCCTTCGCCACGGCTGCTGCGGCCGGCGATTCCGCCGACCGAGAGATCATCGGCTTCTCCGCCGACGGACGCTATTTCGCGTTCGAGGAATACGGGGTGCAGGACGGCTCCGGCTTCCCCTACTCCAGCATCTACCTCATCGACACGACGAGCGATTCATGGGTCGCGGGGACGCCGTTCCGCGTCCGGCTCGACGACGAGAACGCGACGCTCGAGGCTGCGCGGGCGCAGGCGCGCGCCGCTGCGGCCGATGCGCTCGCGAGCCATGCCGTGACCGAGCCGGGCCGCGTCCTCCTCAGCAATCCGCTGACGGAGATCACCGACCCGCACGTGGCCGAGTTCATCACGCTCCTTTTCCTCCCCGCGTTCGGCGACGCGAACCGTCTCGAGATCACGGAGTATCCGCTCGACGTGAAGAACTGCCCGATCGATTTCGGGCAGACCGTGGGCTTCGACCTTGTCCTCACGGACGTGACCGGCGCCACCCGCACCCTCCACCACGACGACCGGATTCCGGCGAGCCGCGCCTGTCCGATCGGCTACGGCGTCTCGGAGGTGATTGCCTTCGACGGGGCGCCGAGCGGCGAGGTCGTGCTCATCGTCCTCCTCAACGTGTTCCAGATCGGCTTCGAAGGCCCCGACCGCCGCTTCATGGCGATCGCCACGTCCGTCCCGCATCCCTTCTGAGCGGGATCATCGCCTCGCCCGTCCCGCCCCTCCGCTTCGGCCTCGTCTATGGCCTTGCGATCGGCCTCGCCTATCTTGCGGGCGCCGCGATCTGGCGCGGGATCGAGCCGGCCCTTGCGGTCGCGGTCGCCCTGTTCGCAGCCGGAGCGTTCGTCGCCGGCACGGCGGTGGCCTGGCTTCTCGGCACAAGCGGCCGGAGCCGGCCGCATTCGGCGCGGCTCGCGGCGGCGCTTCTCCTCCTCACCGTCCTCACGGTGGGCTTCGGGGCATTCTTCCTGTTCGTCGCCCACGTCACGCAGGCGACGAGCGTCTGGGGCCGGCCGTTCAGCCTCCACTGGATCGGCTCGCTGATCGTGAACAGCGGCGCCGCGCTGATCTACACCATCGCGATCGCCCTCCCGATGATCATCCCGCTCGGCCTGCCGATCCTCCTCGCCGCGGCCGTCGTCGCGGCGCGGCCTCCCCGATTGTCGCCCGCGGCAGCGCCTGTTAGACCGCGCCAGCCCCTCGCAACCGGAAGCCCGCCACCGTGATCCCGCGCTACAGCCGCCCCGAGATGGCGGCCATCTGGTCCCAGGAAACGAAGTTCCGCATCTGGTTCGAGATCGAGGCGCACGCGCTGTCGGCGATGGCCGATATCGGCCTCGTGCCGCAATCGGCCGCCGACACGGTGTGGGCGAAGGGCCGGGACGCGAAATTCGACGTCGAGCGCATCGACGCGATCGAGCGCGAGGTGAAGCACGACGTCATCGCCTTCCTGACGCATCTCGCCGAGATCGTCGGGCCGGAGTCGCGCTTCGTGCACCAGGGGCTGACGTCGTCCGACATCCTCGACACCTGCTTCAACGTCCAGCTCGTCCGCGCGGCGGACATCCTCCTTGCCGACATCGACGCCCTCCTCGCCGCGCTCAAGCGCCGCGCCTTCGAGCACAAGGACACCGTGACGATCGGCCGGAGCCACGGCATCCACGCCGAGCCGACGACGTTCGGCGTGAAGCTCGCCTACGCCTATGCCGAGTTCGCCCGCGCCCGCCGCCGCATCCACGATGCGCGGGAGGAAGTCGCCACCGCGGCTCTCTCCGGCGCGGTCGGCACGTTCGCCAACATCGATCCGCGGGTCGAGGAGAAGGTGGCGCACGCGCTCGGCCTTCGCGTCGAGCCGGTGTCGACGCAAATCATCCCGCGCGACCGCCATGCGATGTACTTCGCAACGCTCGGCGTCGTCGCGTCATCGGTCGAGCGGCTCGCCACCGAGATCCGCCACCTGCAGCGGACGGAGGTGCTCGAAGCGGAGGAGTATTTCTCGCCGGGGCAGAAGGGTTCCTCCGCCATGCCGCACAAGCGGAACCCGGTGCTGTCGGAGAACCTCACGGGCCTCGCGCGCCTCGTCCGCGGCATGGCACTGCCGGCGATGGAGAACGTCGCGCTCTGGCACGAGCGGGACATCTCGCATTCCGCGGTCGAGCGGATGATCGGCCCCGACGCCACGGTGACGCTCGATTTCGCCCTCGCCCGCCTCACCGGCGTCATCGACAGGCTCGTCGTCTATCCCGAGAACATGCAGCGGAACCTCGACCTTCTCGGCGGGCTGATGCACTCGCAGCGGGTGATGCTGGCCCTCATCGACAAGGGCTCGTCGCGCGAGAACGCCTATGCGCTGGTGCAGCGGAACGCGATGCGGACCTGGCGCGGCGAAGGCGATTTCCTCGGCTTCCTGAAGGCCGACGCCGATGTCCGGACGCTGATGACGGAGACCGAGCTCGGCGCGCTGTTCGACCTCGGCTATCATACCAAGCACGTCGACACGATCTTCCATCGCGTCTTCGGGATCGCGGCGGGCGGGGCTTGAGCATGATCCGAAGAAGTGGATGCCGGTTCTTCGACAAAGATCATGCTCAATCAAGGAAGAAGGCGACGAGCGTGATCCGGCTTGAACGAATCACGCTCTAGCCCCTTCGCGGCGCACGACGATGATCGTCTCGCACCGACACCGGTTCATCTTCCTGAAAACGATGAAGACGGCCGGCACGTCGTTCGAGATCGCGCTGTCGAGCGTCTGCGGGCCGAAAGACATCATCACCGAGATCACGCCCAACGACGAGGAGACCCGGCGGCAGCTCGGCTTCCGCGTCGCGCAGAACGACCGGACGCCGTGGCTCCAGCTGACGCCGCGCGGCATCGCGCGGGTCCTGGTCAAGCGCGAGCGGCCCGTCGGCCTGATGAACCACGAGCCGGCGTGGAAGATGAAGCGGATCCTGCCGGAAAGCGTCTGGCGCGACTATTACAAGTTCACGATCGTCCGGAACCCGTGGGACCGGATGGTGAGCCTCTATTTCTACCAGACGCGGGCCCGGACGCCGCGCCAGCCGTTCCACGACTATCTCATCGAGAACCCGGCGCGCGTCCTCGACAACTGGGCCATCTGCACGATCGGCGGCCGCCCGGTGACGGACGGCGTCATCCGCTACGAAGCGCTGGCGGAAACGATCGCCGAGGTAAGCCGCGAGGCGGGCATTCCCGCATCCGTGGCCGAGGTCTTCCGATCGCAGAACGCCAAGGCGCAGCACCGCGACCGGTCGTTCCGGATGCCGGCGCGGGACGCGGACCTCATCGGCCTTCTCGCGGAACCGGAACTCCGCGCGTTCGGCTACGACGCCCCGCCGCCCGGCCTTGTGGAGCGGGCACAGGATCGCGATACAATTGGCAGCTGAACCTCGGATGCAGTTTGCCGGGACCGCTACCCGATAGCGGGCAACTAACCCTCGGCGGCGATCTGTTCCATCGCCGTCGTCATCAGTTCCGCCATCTTGGCGCGGATCTGAGCGTCGGTGCGGTTGGTGCCAGCGGCGTCGAAATCCTTGCGGATCTTCCGGAACACGTCCTCTTCGCCAGCCTGCTCGAAGTCGGAGGCGATGACCTCTTTGGCGTAGGCGGCAGCGGCATCGCCGGCCTTGCCCATCTCGCCTGCGGCCCAGATGCCCAGGAGCTTGTTCCGGCGCGCTTCGGCCTTGAAGCGGAGCTCGGCGTCGTGCGCGAACTTGTTCTCGAAGGCGTCTTTCCGCTTGTCGAAGGTCGTCATCGGCTTCCGCTTGGCCTCGGTTCGTGGTTTTCCGGCGCGGTTTGAAATAGAAGGGCGGCGTCCCCAAATCAATGGCGCGCCTTGGCCGCAACCCCCTTCACATTGTGCTCAGGGGGGTGATCGGGTACGGTCCCGCCGCGTTTGCTGCGTAGGCAAGCATCGCGCGAGTCGCCGCCTCGTGGCGCCCACATCTTGGCAACGGACGCAGGCAGGCGACGTGGATTTCCTCAAAACCCGGTACGTACCCATGAATCGCCGGCGGCGCATTTATGAAGGCAAGGCGAAGATCCTCTACGAGGGTCCGGAGCCCGGCACGCTCATCCAGTTCTTCAAGGACGACGCGACGGCCTTCAACAAGAAGAAGCACGAGATCGTCGACGGCAAGGGAGTGCTGAACAACCGTATTTCGGAGCACATCTTCACCGCGCTCAACAAGATCGGCATCCCGACGCACTTCATCCGCCGGCTGAACATGCGCGAGCAGCTGATCCGTGAAGTCGAGATCATTCCGCTCGAAGTGGTGGTCCGCAACATCGCCGCGGGCTCGCTCGCGAAGCGCCTCGGCATCGAGGAAGGCACCGTGCTGCCGCGCTCGATCATCGAATTCTACTACAAGAACGACGCCCTCGAGGACCCGATGGTCACCGAGGAGCACATCACCGCCTTCGGCTGGGCCACCCCGCAGGAGATTGACGACGTGATGGCGCTCGCCATCCGCGTCAACGACTTCCTCACCGGCCTCTTCCTCGGCGTCGGCATCCAGCTCGTCGACTTCAAGATGGAGTGCGGCCGCCTGTGGGAAGGCGAGATGATGCGCGTCGTCGTCGCCGACGAAATTTCCCCGGATTCCTGCCGGCTCTGGGACATCCAGACCAAGGACAAGCTCGACAAGGACCGCTTCCGGAAGGACATGGGCGGTCTCGTCGAAGCCTACCAGGAAGTCGCCCGCCGCCTCGGCATCCTCATCGAGCAGGAGCGTCCGCGCGCGACCGGCCCGGTGCTGGTGCAGGATTCCGGCCCCGCCCCCGCCGACAAGCCGCGGTCGCTGTCGTGAAGGCGAAGGTCATCGTCACGTTGAAGAACGGCGTCCTCGACCCGCAGGGGAAGGCGATCGAGGGCGCGCTGTCCTCGCTCGGCTTCGACGGCGTCAACCAGGTGCGGCAGGGCAAGCTCTTCGAGATCGACCTCGCCACCAGCGACACCGAGGAAGCCCGCCGCGACGTCACCGCGATGTGCGACCGGCTGCTAGCGAACACGGTGATCGAGAGCTACCGGATCGAGCTGGTTTAGCTTTCTGATCAGAGCAATGGGTGTTGGCCGGCGGCGTCTCGCAACGGCGCCGGCAATCCCATATAGTCCGGGTCCTGATGGACCTCAGCAAATGACCGAGATCACGAACGAACTGATCTACGAAGTCCTGAAACGGATGCAGGACCGACTGACTGCGCTCGACCGGAAGGTCGACGAGGTCAAAGCGGAACTCGTGTCCATTCGCGGGCACGTCGTCGCGAGCCAGCAGGACGTCCACAACGTCTATATGCAGCTTGCTGGCCAGGATGCGCGGCCCGGCGGATCGATCGCCGGCTGGAGCTGATCGAGCCCGCTTCGTTGGCCTGAGATCACGAGGCTCACGGTCTCTTGTCCGAGAACCACTTCGACATCGAACTCGACGAACTCACGTACAGGTCGGTCGGTCAGCTGATCACTGCCGAGCGGTTCGACGCAGCGGCGTTCGATGCCCTCGAAGACTACATCTGGATGAAGGCGGAGCGTCTCCGCAGCGACTTCGTCCTATCGAAGCAGCTCCTGAAGACCCTCCGCTCGGCGGCGCAGGCTATCCGCAACCGCGCGGAATCACTTTCGGCAGCGCGTCAGCAACTCCATCGTGCGGACGACTTCGACAGGCTGCTGGACCGCCTCATCGCAGGCGAAGTCCGCAACGATCGCACGCCCGGCGTCCCGCGCATCGTTTGATGCCGGTTGTCTCGCAAAGCGGCGATGTCGTTCCGAGGCGGAGAATCCCGCCGCGACGTCACGGCGGTGTGCGACCGGCTGCTGGCGATCGGTGATCGAGAGAGCCACCGGATCGGGCTGGTTTAGCTCGCCCGCCCAATGACCGCTCATCCCAGCGAAAGCTGGGATCCAGCGGCTTCCCCTCCTGCTCATTCCTCGGGGCGCTGGGTCCCAGCTTTCGCTGGGATGAGCGGTGTGCGGGTGGGCGCCCAATAGCTCACCGCCCAAAGCGAAGCGGGGCCCCGAAGGGCCCCGCCGAAAC